>NZ_JAUBUR010000001.1:52829-126793 GCF_036705485.1 Microcoleus sp. AT9b-C3
ATCTCGTAGGGTGCGCATTGCGCACCTTCCAGGGGCCTCCTACATTCATCTCGTAGGGTGCGCATTGCGCACCTTCCAGGGGCCTCCTACATTCATCTCGTAGGGTGCGCATTGCGCACCTTCCAGGGGCCTCCTACATTCATCTCGTAGGGTGCGCATTGCGCACCTTCCAGGGGCTACTTTCTAACACAGGAATTCGCGCGGATCGGTGACATACCCAGTCAGCGCAGAAGCCGCCGCCGTATAAGGCGAAGCGAGATAAACTTGCGCTTCTTTATTCCCCATCCGGCCCGGGAAATTGCGGTTAGTTGTAGACACGCAAATTTCTGGTTCGTTCATCCGCCCAAAAGTATCTTTCGGGCCGCCCAAACAAGCGGCGCAAGAAGGCGCTGCGGGTTCGATGCAGCCTGCTGCTAAGAAGATTTCCGAAAGCGTTTGACCGTCGTATTTAGTAACAAACAAATCTTCGTAAACTTTCTGAGTTGCCGGTACTAAATATGTCGGAACTTTGACTTGATTTCCTTTCAGAATGCGGGCTGCATTCAAAAAGTCGGAGGTTTTGCCGCCGGTGCAGGAACCGATGTAAACTCGATCGATCTTTACATCGCGGCAGTTGCGGGCTAAGTCGCGGTTGTCGGGAGAGTGCGGTTTGGCGACGACTGGTTCTAATTTGCTGACATCGTAGGTGCGATCGCTATAAAATTTAGCATCCCCATCGCTGTAAAATGAATCGAAGGGTTTGTCAGTCCGAGAAGTAACGTAATCAAACGTAGTTTTGTCGGGCGCAACCGTACCGTTTTTACCGCCAGCTTCAATCACCATATTGCACAGCGTCATCCGTTCTTCCATCGTCAAACGCTCAACTGTATCGCCCGCAAATTCCATTGTCCGGTAGTTAGCACCGGCCACGCTAATATCACCAATAATCTGCAAAATCAGGTCTTTTGCTAACAAATAATCCGGCAGTTCACCGTTGAACACAAAGCGCATGGTTGCCGGAACTTTGATTAAAAGTTTGCCGGTTCCCATGATAAAAGCCGCGTCTGTATTGCCTATACCGGTGGCAAATTGTCCGAAAGCGCCGGCATTGCAGGTGTGGGAATCGGTGCCGAAGAGCACTTCGCCCGGCCGGGTGTGGCCTTCTTGTGCTAGCGCGATGTGGCAAACTCCTTTGTAGTCGGGATTTGCTTTGAAGTCCGATCGATCCGTGATGTCGTAAAAGTATTTTATCCCCTGTTCTTTGGCAAAATCGCGGAGAATATCGACGTTGCGGTTAGCGCGTTCGTCGTTGGTGAAAATGTAGTGGTCGGGAATGAGGACGATTTTGTCTGGGTTCCAGACTTTAGCATTTTCACCGAATTCGCGTTTGAAAACGCCAATGGTGCCGGGCCCGCAGACATCGTGGGTCATCAACACATCTGTTTCTACCCAGATATTTTCTCCGGGCTCGACTTTAGTGCGGCCTGATGCTTTGGCTAATATTTTTTCGGTCAGAGTCATTCCCATAGTGCGATCGCTCTTTTTTGTTAGATGCTACATAGTGTAATTGTAAGCGAAACATTCCCTGTTACCGAGGATACTGAGGCAGGAAAATGTCTCGGATGTACTTCCAACTTTAGGGAACCGTCCAGTTTGATAGCAGTTTTCCATTGCATCGAATACCAATTGTAGGGCGGAAAATCCCCACCTTACCAAAGTATGCTTAATGTTATGTCTTGTTAAATAATCCTCGTTAATTATCAGGATATAAACTATATTGGACGGAACCTAATTTAAACATTCAGTTGTGGTATGACAAATTTTTTGTAATATTTTATCTAAAAATTGAAGGGAGAAGTTATTCTTATTTGTGACCAATTTCAACACTTAGAATTGCAGCTATTACAAAGCGATCGCACTTCGGAATTCGCAGCGGTCGCCCCAAAAACCCGATCTCTTAAAATATCCGCTGCGGCAACTGCGATCGGCACTCTGCTAATTCTATTAGCACCGCCAGTTGAAGCTGCTAATCTGACATTCGTGAGCGATCGCGCCGCCTTGGGAGGTACAGATCGCGTTGATTGGTCGATTGTAGGGCTAGTCCAGCCGCCGTTCAAAGTATGGCCCAATTCCTTCTCAGTCACATCTGAACAAGGACTCGGAATTAATGTCAGCATTCCCCCCGCAGCAGCCCCATGACTGACACCTCCTTTACTGTTTCAAACCTTACCGTCACCGGGTATTCCCACCAACTTTGCCAGCGGTGATTTCATTTTGTTTACAGGTTTAAGACCAGGTTCGCAGCCCGCACTGGGAAACCCAGGCCCGCTGACGATTACTCAAAAGCTAGCCGAAATTTATTTAGGCAAAAATAAATAAAAGGAATTGTGGAGCGAACTTGACGAAACCTTTCAAGCAGCAGTAAGCGGTGGGGCTTCATTTGGGACTGAAATTTATTTTGATGGGGGCTCACTAATTCCTTTTAATGGGCATGAGCGTGAGCCGGGTCAATTTCATTTGTTTCGCCCAAGAATCTCGTTTCGTGATAGCGGATAGCTTTACGAAAGTTCTAGCCAGGAATATGTGCAAGGTCAGGATGTCATATTTCCCCATCTCGGCACTACAATCCCCACAACTCCATCAGGATACAGAATTTTCTGATTTTTGTTTGACTCTCTAGCTTTTAGAAGTGGGGTGTCATTTTCAGACAATGGTGCATCAAGCATCTTGGCAACTAAATCAGCCCCAACAATCTAGCTTGTGATACACAGGCTAGAGAGTTGGGGTAGGGCTAAAAGCACGATAACTGAGAGCATCGCAATATTAGGTATAAAATTTATACCGTGGTAACTAGATATTTTTTTGGGTTGTCTAGTCCTTGTCTAAGAATCGCTGGCCACTATATCATCCATCTTCTCTAAAGCCTTAATAGCAGCTATCACAGAAGTTTGAGCTTTTAAAGCAGCTCTTGCTACTTTAGTCGAGGTAGAACCATCAGGTTCTGCTGCTTTTGCCAGCCGTGCGTTTATTGCGTACAGAGCAGCAATGTCTTTTTTTAGCTGAGAGTTTTGGGGTGAAACATACTCAGTAGCCTTAATCGCCTTATCTCTAACCCGCGGTTTTGGAGGAGTATTTAATGCCTCTGCAGTCTCTTCAAGCCGAGCGCGGTTTTGGAAGTAGAAGTCGAGAATGGTAAGCAAATCGCCTGGTTCGTAGGAACTTTTGCCTTGGAGAATTTCGGGAGGAATTGGGAGCGGATTTTCCCGTAAATCGAGTGTGTGCAGCTTTTCCATGCCACGAATCGCATTTGGGATGGAGCTAATGTGATTGATATTGAGTCTAAGCTCTGCCAGATTCGACAGTTGCCCTACTACATCTGGAATCGAGGTAATCTGATTCTTACTGAGCAAAAGCTGTGTCAGATTCGACAGTTGCCCAATTGCCTCTGGGATCGAGGTAATCTGATTGGAATCGAGGCTAAGCGATGTCAGATTTGACAGTTGCCCGATTGCCTCTGGGATCGAGGTAATTTGATTGCCCCAGAGGAAAAGCACTGTCAGATTCGACAGTTGCCCAAGCGCCTCTGGGATTGAGGTAATTTGATTGCGCATGAGGTAAAGCTCTGTCAGATTCGACAGTTGCCCAATTGCCTCTGGGATCGAGGTAATCTGATTGGAATGGAGGCGAAGCGATGTCAGATTTGACAGTTGCCCAATTGCCTCTGGGATTTGGGTAATCTGATTGTCAGCGAGCTTAAGCTTTTTCAGTTTCGACAGTTGCCCGATTGCCTCTGGAATTTGGGTAATCTGATTGTACTCAAGGTTAAGCCCTTTCAGATTCGACAATTGCCCGATTGCCTCTGGGATCAAGGTAATCTCCGTATAACTGAGGTCAAGCATTACTAAATTCGACAGTTGTCCAATTACCTGCATCCCAGAGGTAATCTTATTGGCAACGAGGTCAAGCATTCTCAAATTCAACAGTTGCCCAAATACCTCTGGGATAGAGGTAACTTCATTGTCACCAAGGTTAAGTTGTATCAAATTCGACAATTGCCCGATTGCCTCTGGGATTAAGGTAATCTTATTGTTACTGAGTTTAAGCACCATCAAATTCGACAATTGCCCGATTGCCTCTGGCATACAAGTAATCTGATTGTCATCAAAGTTAAGCACTATCAAATTCGACAGTTGCCCGATTGCCTCTGGCATACAAGTAATCTGATTGTCATAAAAGTCAAGCACTATCAAATTCGACAGTTGCCCGATTGCCTCTGGGATACAAGTAATCTGATTCCCAGAGAATTTAAGGTGTGTCAGATTGGACAGTTGCCCAATTGCCTCTGGAATATAGGTAATCTGATTCTTAGAGAATTTAAGGTGTGTCAGATTGGACAGTTGCTCGATTGCCTCTGGAATATAGGTAATCTTATTGTTACGAAGGTCAAGCCATGTCAAATTTGACAGTTGCCCGATTGCTTCTGGGATGGAGGTAATTTTATTGTTACCGAGAGAAAGTTGTGTCAGAGTCGACAGTTGCCCGATTGCTTCTGGGATAGCTCTAATCTCATTCCCACTGAGGTTAAGTATTTTTAAGTTAGTTAATTGAAGAACAACATCAGGAAACTCAGTTAACTTATTAGGAAGCCATTCTCCTTTCTCTCTATCGTAGTGCGATTCCAATATCAATATCTCAAGTTGCGTACACTTGCCAATCTCCGGTGGCAATTTCTTCAACCCCAGCTCCGACAAATCCAATTGGGTCAATTTTTCCTCGGCTGCTTGGCCAATTAGTCGCGCTGCTTCCTCTAGTGTCATGTCCTTTATCTCTCGGCACCATTTATTTTATTGTAACAATTAAATTTAGCCTATTGGAAAAAACGGAAGGAGTCAGGATAGAGCACCAAGAGAACACAGTAATGCTGTTTCCCAAAAATTAATCTGGCAATAAATATGTTTTAGTAATGAGTATATCCTGACCTTGCCGTACCAATTTAACTGTCTCAACTTTTAACCAAACAAAGCCAACTGCAAGGAAATATCCAGCAAAACCAACTGCAACTGCGTCAAATTGCTGCCCAAATTAGCGCTTTAGACGATCGCGCTTTTGCAGAAACTCAGGCAATGGAAGGCGCAGTTGCCTCTGCCCAAGCCGATTTAAGCCGCAGCCAGCGGGACTATGGAGAACGGCACATTACCTCCCTGGCTGAAGTTGAAGCGGCCAAAGCTAATTTACAATTAGCCCAGTCGGAATGGGAAAAATCGCTGCCGGAATTGCAAAAAGAACAGGCTTCCTTGCAAACAGCCACAGCAAATTTAAAGGCTGCCGAGGCAAATTTAAAAGCAGCCGTTTCTAAGCGCGATCGCTATCAGTCAATCCAAAAAACAGGCGCTATTTCGCTGGATTTAGTGGAGGAGACGAAACTTGCCGCCCAGCAGCAAGAACAAGCCGTGGCAGGGCAAAAAGCGGCCGTAGAAGCGCAAAAAAAAGCAGTTGAAAGCCAAAGAAAAACCGTTGACAGGCAGCAACAAGCAGTTGAATTTGCTGCTGCTAAATTAAAAGTTGTTGAAGCTGCCTTGAATCCCAGTGCCGCACCGATTGCGATCGCCCAACAGCGAATTGCTCAAGAAAAAGCCAAGGGTGAAGCAGCTTTGGGAGCGTTGAAAAAAGAACGATTAGTTTCTATTCAGAGTCGCGCTGACATCGAAAATCAAATCAATCGCGATCGTCAAGAGCTCAAACAAATTGATACCGAACTTGCAAAAAATGTCGTTCGTTCTCCCGTAGACGGCACCATTCTCAAACTGAATCTGCGAAATCCCGGACAAACTGCACAACTCGGTGCGGCAATTGCTCAAATTGCTCCCGCTAATGCTGCGATTGTCGTCAAAGCTCGCGTCGCCGCTCCTGATATTGGTAAAATTGCGATCGGTCAAACATCTATCCTGCGGATTTCTGCCTATCCCTATCCCGACTACGGCGTACTAGAAGCGAAAGTTAGTGCGATCGCACCCGATGCTATTGCTGGTGAAAATAACAGTCCGCCTTACTATGAAGTCACTGTTATGCCCCAAAAAACTTATTTAGTCAAGCGCGATCGGGCTATTACCCAATCTGCCGATCCACAGTGCTGTCAGTATCATATTCTAGCAGGAATGGAAGTTACAGCCGACATTATTTCTAGACAAGAAACCGTCCTTACATTTATTCTCAGAAAAGCCAGGATGCTCGCCGATGTTTAACCGACTTTATCATCACCCATTAACAACGGGCCAACCGGAAAAGTCGGACAACCAGCGAATAGCCCGTCGATTATGGCTGTTGCAGCCGTCGATAAATGCCTCCAAGTGGCTGCGTTCTCGGCTACCTCTGGCTTATCTCTAGGGGCTAAAGTTAATATCGCCGCTCCAAGAGTGGAAGTATACTCATCAGTGCCTGTGAATAAAGGGCGTTATGCTGCTTTCAATGGCAGCAGCATGGCTACCCCTCACGTAGCTGGGCTCGCTGCCCTCTATGCCCAATGGACTGGTAAACGAGGTTCTCAACTTTGGCAGTTGCTAACTTCCCGTGCTATGGCGCTACCATTACCAAACGATCGAGTTGGAAGTGGCTTGTTACAAGCTCCGTAATCACCTGATCGCTAGCTCGATGGGCAGCAGTTCCTGTCGGTAGAAGGAGGTTTTCTGCGATCGAAAACCTCCTTCTACAAACACAATTCACTCTCATTGAACAATACAGTAGGGACAATAGCTCAATGGATTTAGCCCAAAGGAGGCTGAATATGTCTGACGAACAAGTACAGCGCCTCATAGTGGCTGTTGACGACCAAAACATATCGGTAATTCAATCGGTTGTAACTGCCTTAGAATCGGCGGGAATGAAAGTTGAGCAGGTGCTAGCTGTTACTGGCCTCATTACTGGAGAAGTTTCTCAGTCGAAGCTAGAAGGACTAAAGAGAGTACCGGGTGTCGCTAGTGTCGAGATCGATCGAGAAATGCAAGCCATTTAAACTAATCATTTAGGGTTAGTAGATCCAGTTTTGCTAACCCCAAATAGCGAATGCCTTCTGGTGTCACATCAAACCGACAAGGCAAAACTTCGACACCTTCACTGATCGCCTGTCTGAACAATTCTCCGTAAATGCGATCGGCACTATCCCCCGGAGCAAAATCTGTACAATCCCCACGATTAATAAAATACAGCATTACAGCCCTCGAACCCTGCCGCACCACTTCTATCAATTCTCTCAAATGCTTCTGTCCCCTCTCCGTCACTGTATCGGGAAATAAAGCCAACTCCTCTTTTACCCACGTTGTATTTTTCACTTCCAGAAAAATCGGTTTTTCCTCACCAGTCAGCCAAAAATCAACTCTACTTTTTTTATCAGTGCCGTAAACAACCTCCGGTTGAATTAAACTGTAATTGCCCAACTCTGGAAACAATTTCACTTCCAAAGCTAATTTAACTACTCGATTTGGCAGCCCAGTATTAACTCCCACCCAAGTTGGCACAGTGTCGCAAACTTTAATTAATTCCCAAGTATAAGCTAACTTGCGTTTAGGATTGTCGCTGGGAGATACTAGCACTGGATTGCCCGGAATGTAAACACCAGTCATCGGGCCAGTATTCGGACAGTGCGCGGTGATTATTTCTCCCGAATCTAGTTCAATTTCGGCAAAAAATCGCTTGTAACGTTTGATAAGAATTCCGGGTAAAAGAGGAGGATATTTGTAAATTAAGCCAGTCATTCGATTTTAGATTTTAGATTTTAGATTTTAGATTCTCGATTGTAGATTTTACCTATAACCGCATACCTGGCTCCGCACTTTTGAAAGAAGTCTGGGAGCTAACACAATCGCTCATAAGTTATCAACTAGATGTTATTTATCTGCTTTTATTAACTCATTTATTTCATCATTTTTAGATTGTAGATTTTAGATTGTAGATTTTAGATTGACGCATCATAGCACGAAACGGCGGTTTGTAGTTAGGACGAATAGTCCCGATCGATTATTGAATTTCCGCAAGTCAGTAATATCGATAAAATTGGTATCAGCGCAATTCCCCCTAGAAGTTTTATGAGTTCGTGATATGATTCTCCCGGTTCGCGATTAAAATAAGTGAATCCTTTTAGCATTAGCGTTTGTAACCATTTGTGTCCCAATTACAGAAGCCCTCTCGTTCCCTCGCAGGGATTGCCGGCATTGTCGCAGTCGCCACTCTAATTAGCAAAGTCTTTGGCATGGTGCGCCAAATTGCGATCGCCGCAGCCTTTGGAGTCGGTGTCGCCGTCGATGCCTACAACTACGCCTACGTCATCCCTGGTTTCTTATTTATTTTGCTGGGAGGGATTAACGGGCCATTTCACAGCGCCATCGTCAGTGTTTTATCCCGCCGCGACAAAAAAGAAGCAGCACCCTTAGTCGAGACTATCACTACTTTAGTCGGGGGCATATTGCTGTTGGTGACGATCGCTTTAATTATTTTTGCAGATCCGGCGATCGATTTGGTGGCACCGGGATTAAATAGAACACCAGAAGGTTTAGAAATCAAAGCAATTGCCGTCCAGCAATTTCGGATTATGGCGCCGATGGCATTACTTTCAGGCTTAATCGGCATTGGTTTCGGCACTCTCAATGCCGCCGATATGTACTGGTTGCCATCAATTAGCCCTTTATTTTCCAGCGTTGCACTTGTCGGCGGTTTGGGTATTCTCGCACTGCAACTCGGAGACAAAATTATTAAGCCGGAATACGCACTAATTGGCGGCTTAGTGTTAGCTTGGGGAACTTTAGCGGGTGCAGTTTTGCAGTGGTTGGTGCAACTGGTGGCGCAGTGGCGCGCCGGCTTGGGAACATTGCGCTTGCGGTTTAATTTTAAACGGCCGGGAGTGCAAGAAGTAGTTAAGGTGATGGTTCCTGCTACCTTATCATCAGGAATGCTGCAAATTAATGTTTATACTGACCTATTTTTCGCATCCTACATTCCTCAAGCTGCCTCTGCGTTGGGTTACAGCGGCTTGTTAGTTATGACGCCTTTAGGTATCATTTCTAATGTAATTTTAGTGCCATTTCTACCCATATTTTCTCGCCTCACCGATCCCAGAGACTGGCCGGAATTAAAAGATCGAATTCGTCAATCTTTAATTTTGACTGCCCTTACGATGCTGCCTCTGAGCGGTTTAATGGTAACACTTGCCGGGCCGATCGTCCGCGTTGTTTACGAACGCTATGCTTTCGATCGGTCAGCTTCGCAGTTTGTTACGCCGATATTGATGGCTTATAGTATTGGAATGTTTGTGTACTTGGGACGCGACGTTGTGGTACGGGTATTTTACGCTTTGGGAGACGGGGAAACGCCTTTTCGCATCAGTATTATCAATATCTTTTTAAACGCTCTTTTGGATTATTTGTTGGTAGGAGCTTTTGGCGCGCCCGGATTAGTTTTGGCGACTGTGGGAGTGAATCTTACTTCGATGATTATGCTTTTGTACTTATTAGATAAAAAGCTGGGTGGCCTGCCTTGGGGGCAGTGGAGTTTACCTTTTCTGGGGTTAACTTCTGGCAGTTGCCTAACTGCTTTCGTTACCTTGGCTACTCTGCAAGCCTGTCAAAGGGTTTTGGGTACTGAAGGTTTGGTAATTCAATTAGTGCAGTTGAGTGTGGCAAGTTTTGTAGGGTTAGGAGTTTTTGCCCTGTTTGTCAGTCAGATGAAGTTGCCGGAAGTTGATATGTTTGTCGATCGCATTCGCGGCCGTTTTCGCAAATAAAATTGTGGGGGCGGGTCAAGGGCCAAATACCAGACACAACGCCCACAATCTGCTTGCAAAACCCGCCCTTTACATTTTCCGCTGAAATTCCTCAAGAACATCCATCAATTGAACTTGACACTGCATCGGAATTAAATCTGCCAGTGGCACTTCCCGCTTGCCGCCGCCCAACTTGACTGGAATTCCTTGCAAAACTTGTCCAACTTTGTCAGCATCTAAATCGCCATCCTCCAGCATTGAATAAAGTTGTTGGGCAACAACGGTATGCAGGTGGGCATCATTGAGATACAAATGCCACTTGGCAATGTCAATGTAGACATTTTCGCCGATTTCGGCTGCTAAGGATTCGATCGCCTGTGTAGTATTAGCCATATCAAAAAAGCCGAAAGTTATTTGTTATCAATCAAAAGACTTAACAAATCGCCGCCAACTGCCTTCAGCCAGAATCTTTGGTGAGGGGTGAATAATCGGCGATCGCAAAATGGTAAATCGCGTGGGCCAAAACTACTAGAGCCCAGCCACCCGTTACCGAAATTGCCCAAGGCCAATCAGCCTTTTGCAAATTGTGAACAAACCACAAACCTGAATTGGTAGCAGAAAAAAGACCGACGTGGATAGCAAAATTCATCCGGTCATCTAACCGACGGTACTCTGGATCGTTGCGATCGGGTTTGCGAGGCCAACGAGGAGGCATAGTTTTTTACTTGATATTAGTAGTTCTGTGCCTATTTTAATCATAAGTGCAGCTTTGTGAATGCTGCATCCCTCTTTCGGCAGGAAACTTATGCCTCTACATTTTCATAGTCTCCCGACTTGCCCCCACTTTTACTCACGAGTCGAATTGATTCAATGGCGATCGACTTTTCCAATCCTTTCGCCATATCGTACAAAGTCAGCGCCGCCACCGAAACCGCCGTCAGCGCCTCCATTTCCACCCCTGTTTCCGCCTTAATTTTCACCGTTGCCCGAATTTGATACCCCGGCAACTCAGCATCCGGCATCACCTGCACCTCCACGCTACTCAGCGGCAGAGGGTGACACAGAGGAATCAAATGTGCAGTCTGTTTCGCCGCCATAATTCCAGCCAGCCTTGCAGTACCCAACACATCACCTTTCGGCGCATTCCCCGCTTCAATCGCCGCAAACGTCTCCGGCAACATCCGCACCCGGCCAGCAGCCACAGCTTGCCGCACAGTCGGCACCTTCGCTGAAACGTCCACCATTTGGGCTTCCCCGCTGTTGTCGAGGTGAGTTAGCTGTGCGCGATCGGGCAATTTAGAAAAACTTTGCGAAAGGTCTTGCATTATTTTGGTAATGGTGTTACTGTTAGATTCTGTGAGAAAAGAACTTAATCAATTTTAGATTAAATCTGAACTCAACAGGGGCTTGTAGCTTAGTTGGATAGAGTGCATGGCTACGAACCATGAGGTCGGGGGTTCGAATCCCTCCAAGCCCACTACTAAAAGTTATGAATTTTGAGTTTTGAGTTTTGAATTAAGAAATTAATCCAACTCAGCATTCAAAGCTCATAACTTTTTTAATTTGGTACGTTTACTGATTCAAAGCATAAATATCGGCGTTGCTGAATCAAGCCATGAATGCCCCAGGAATTGGAATATCGTGAAATTTCAAGTAATGTATTAATAACTTAATAGAATGCTTGAGCATTTTCTCACATTTAGAATAACAAAGAGTCTTGCGATGTAGTGTGGCTTACCTAATGTCTTAGTCTTGTATTTTCCCCTTCTAAGGAGTGTCATATAAGTCTTGCTGATAATCTGAGCCCCATCAGGAATAAACATGGGACATACAGATTATCCATCAGTTACATAAAAGTAGCATTTCCCTGCGCTTACTTTGTCCCATAATGGTTCAAATGTCTTAGCACGCACGATACCCTAATACCCCTCCTAAAATTCCTGGTTGCAAGTGGTCATCCGCTGTCCACAACCAGATATTGTCTGTGTTTTTTTTTACATAACTTTGTAATTCATCGAGTTCACCAACTTCTGGAATGAGTTCAGGGTCATAAACATCGGGTAACAGTTTTCCGACTTGTTTTACCCCATTTATTACGGTGGTATGATGAACTCCATTAACTCGTTATATCGCCCGTAAACCCATACCATTGACGTACATTTTTAGGCAATCACGTTTGATGCTCTCGCTATAACCTCGATGGGGTTCATAATGATTGATGAATTGACGACCACATTGGACACTAATGGGATTCTCTTGTCCTTTCTTCTTGGCGTTTTTACGGATATGGGTTGATACATTCTGGGCATTGCATAAATTATTCCTCCTATCCATACTCTAACTCAGCAATGCCGTTTTTTCCAATAACAATAAAAAAAATAGTTTCACCTAAAATCTTGCTAATTTCCTGGTAGCTCTCACCTGAGAGCCATCCTGACAGCTATTGCTCGTTTTAGTTCTCTGGCATCGATATCGCTTTTAATGAAAGATTCTCTCATAAGCTATTTGTTTTTTGCTATCTTTTTGTGGCACTTGTAAGTTATTCATTTTTTTATTTTCACAATCAAGTAAGGCATATAATTGCATCATAGTTTTGATAATGATTTAGGATTGCTAT
The DNA here is from genome assembly GCF_036705485.1 of Microcoleus sp. AT9b-C3. Lineage (NCBI taxonomy): Bacteria > Bacillati > Cyanobacteriota > Cyanophyceae > Oscillatoriales > Microcoleaceae > Microcoleus > Microcoleus sp. AT9b-C3. The sequence goes on from NZ_JAUBUR010000001.1 coordinate 65,174, forward strand.
ACTACCCAAACATCTAAACGACGATTGAGGCAGCCCAATTTCCTTGACGACGCACAGGGGATTTTGGGGGCTGCCCAAAGCGTGGTTAGCCGTATAGGTTGTTGCAAATCCTCCGTCACCTAATTGACCGATAATTTGCTAGCGATCGCGCAGAATATCCCCTGGATTCAGACACATAAATTGTTCTATCCCCTCGACTCGCTGCACTCGTTGGTGTCGATAGTACCACAAATATGACTTTTATGAACTCAAAGTTATGACTTTTATGAACTCAAAGTTATGACTATATGAATTGACTTTGAGAGCTGCTTATTTAATAATCTTGGCATCTGAGATTTTACGAGTAGATTTTTTTATGGCTTTAAAACCCGCTCCGTCAGAACAGCGGCAATTAATTGGCGACAATACATCCGAATTTGTTACTTTGTCGATCGCAGATGCAACTAATTTTCCTTTGGGAGTTTGGATGCTCGGAGGTGACGATCTAGTCACCGGCTCAACAGCTAATGATTTGATATTTGGCAATGAAGGGGAAGATCTTATCAGCGGGGAGTTGGGCAACGATTCTTTATTCGGAGGAAAAAGTAAAGACTTCCTGTCTGGAGATCAGGGAAATGACTCTCTCAGCGGCGGTCAAGATGCAGATTTTCTGATGGGTGGTGCGGGAAACGATATTCTCTTGGGCGGTAGAGGCAATGATTTTTTACTCAGCGGTAACGGAAATGACACTCTGGTAGGAGGTTTGGGTCGCGACATTTTACTAAGTGCGGATGATAATAATACTTCAATCAAAATCGGGGGCAGCAACTTGTACGTCCTCCAAGCAGAACCCGGAGTTACAGATGTCAATAATGCCGATTATATTGCAGGTTTCAGACCCGCTTTCGATCGAATTGGATTGGCAGGCGGTTTGACTGCTAGCGATGTAGACTTGCAATACGTGACAAATGTGACAGTCTTATATGGATTTGATGCACCAGAAACTATCAAACAATTTGTCCCGCCCGGTGCATTCGATACTCAACCGATACAGAGTCAAGGTACTCTAATTAAAGTTAGGAATTCCGGCGAGATAGTAGGCTTTGTGACAAATGTAAGTGTGGCTGACATTCAAGGGAGTATTATCTCTGCTCAGGGATTCTAAGCTGTAGAATGTGGCCAAGCCTCCTGCAAAAGCTTAAATCGAAGATGAGACAGAGAAATGGTAATCTGCAACCAGCGGTACAACAATACTAACGCTCAATCGCTAGCTGCTGTTTCCAATTTCTCCCCTATCCTCGGTTCCGTACCGTTCAGCAGACGCTGAATATTGCTCCGGTGCCGCACAATTACAAATACGCCGCCCGCAATTCCAAACAATACATAAGCTAGTGGCTGATGTAAAGCAAACATCAATCCAGCAACGCTAATTGCCCCGATAATCGAGCTTAAAGAAACAATTCGCGATACCGCAAATACTATCCCGAAAATTCCGAGAGTCCCCAAACCAACTGGCCAATACAAACCCAGCAAAACTCCCAAACTCGTCGCCACAGATTTACCGCCGGTAAACCCCAGCCAAATAGATTTGCTGTGGCCCAAAACAGCAGATAAGCCCGCCAAAGTTGCCATCCAAGGGATGACAGTTGCAGTATTTTCTAAACCTGCCGCGGTTGCTAGCTGGTTGGTAAAACTGAGAGAGTAAATGTAGCGGATGAGGACGATCGCACTTACTCCCTTCAACACATCAACCAGCAACACCCCCAACCCCGGCCACTTGCCCAAAGTCCTCAGTACGTTAGTCGCACCAGTCGAACCCGAACCAACCTCTCGAATATCAATTCCTAGCATCCATTTCCCCAAGGCGTACCCAGTAGGAATCGAACCCAGCAGATAAGCTGCTATTAGCAATGCGCCATTTAAAATTATCCAGCTAGTCATTTTTTGATTTGAATTTTTGTGTACTTTTCAAATTTGTCACTGTTTCAAACTTGGACGCTGAAACACTATTTGTAGGGTGCGCAGTGCGCACCTTACTACTGCAAATTACCAATCATCAATTAATATCAATTCCGGTTAATTTCCCTCTGAGTTTCTTCAGTCCGCGCAGGCGGACGAAAGTTTGTATAGCAGCGAATTATATTCGCCCGGACTTGCTCAAAAATCCTTAGCAGTCGTCAAAGTTTGCGGATCGGCAGCAAATGCCAGCCATAGCGGAAATTGCAGGATTGACAAACTAATTAAATCCTCAGTTTCATCAATGACAATTAGCGGCAATTTGCCATCTTTCACCAGTCGATCGGCTTTTTGAGCCAAAGCTTCCGCAGACTCAAACATAATAATCCCCCGTTCCGGGCCAAAATCGCTGCGAGTAATGCCCAAACAGTCCTGCAAACCCCGGCGCCACTCTCCCAAACGTTCGGGACTGTTGGCGAGCACCAGAGTCCGCACCCGTCCACCGTAGACGCTTCTGAGTACAGAAATAATAGTCGAAGTAATCAAGATATTTTGCAAGCGCGAACCCATAGTCCGCAAAGCACCCCTTCCTCCTTGGGTGAAAAACCAGTTAGAAACTCGTTCGGCGTGGATGGGTTCAAAAGTGCGGCGAAGTTGCCAAGGCGGGCCGTAGTAGTCGGGGACAGTGCGATATTGATCGAGGGTGCGGCGAATTTGTTTGGCTTGTTCTTGAAATCCCTGTTCGGCAAATTTGGGATTTACCGGTGCTGAGGATTGAGACTCCTCAGCAGCAGTTCGCTGTGATGCCTCTTGCACCGGCGGTGTCAAATCTAAGAGTTCGGCGGTAGCGGCCAAATCCTGCAAACTGCCTACTAGATAGTCTTTGAAACCTTGGACTCGAATTGCTAAATCTTGGGAAACGCCGGCAAAAGTGGTTCGCATTTCCTTTTGAATTCGATCGCGCCGGCGTTCGAGTTTTTCTACTTCGATTTGTAGCGCTTGTTTGCGCTGATCTAATTGAATCAAGCCGTCTTGTACCAAACGCCCGATCGAGGCTTGAGCGGAGCCCAACGCTTCTATAGCATTGGCTTTGTCGGCTTCCAAAGCGGCAATTTTTTCAGTCAAATTTTGTTCTTGCTGCTGCAATTCTTTGACTCTCTGGGCCAACTGTTCGGTAACATTTTCTGGGATGGGCGTTACCGTTTCTGGGGTTGCTGTTGGCTGGGAGTCTGTTGGAGGCTCGATTTGAGCGATCGGACTTTCTGATTCGGCATCGTCGGTGTTGGGCCCACTTTGGGCGATTGCGCCTGCTTCGTCTACGAATTGGGCGATTTCGGCATCTTCCTCGCCCAACGGCGGGTCTGTTTCTGGGGGGAGTTGGGCTGGCAGTTCATTTTCGTCGAGCCACAAATCTCGTGTTGGAGATAGAAGTTGGTACTCCGTCTCATTCACGGGTAAATCGACTTCGCCGTCACCGCTTGGGGCGGCTGGTTGTGATTGCGGTTCTTGGGTTGGAGATTCGTCTGAATTCATGGGAAATTTGGTTCGGCGTAGGGCACGGAAAAGTTAAAAATTAAAAATTAACAACTTTTTTAGTCTTGACGGGGACAGCGCTGTTCTAAGCAGGTCTGTAGCATTTTACGATCGAACAGAACCGGCAGAAAGTGAATGCTGTTAATTTCTTTGAAATAGAACAAAATCGGCACAGCGGGCCAAAATATCCGCCAATTTTGCCATTCTCGGTAAGGAAAGCGGCGGATTAAGTTGGACGATCGATAAATGTCCAAATCGCTTGGGGTAAATTGTAGCCGGATGGTGGCGGCTTGGTACATCAGAAACAAGCCGAACACAGAAAGCGGCAAACTCACCCACTTCTGCACGAACAGCAGCGGTACGGCCGCCAGTACCAGCACTAGGGGAATCGCATAACTCGGAGCGAGCTCGATCGTATTTGTCGGCGCAGTCGAAGAGGCAGTGGTATTCACGGGTTTAAATCAAGGGTAGTAAACGAATGTTGCCGATTATTCATATTTTATCCGTTTCCTAGCTTACAAGCCTTTGAGTACGCTAGAGCCCGTCCCCTGAAACATCAGCCAAGTCAGGAAAAAGTTCACAATAAAAATAGCCAGTAAAGCCGTCACCACCGCCGTAGTAGTCGATTGACCGACGCCTTTTGCCCCGCCGGTGGTGGTCAAACCCCAGCTAGTGCCGATTACAGCAATCAAGCCACCGAATACAAAAGCCTTAATTGCCGCGCTGCAAATATCCCACAGACTCAGGAAATTGCGGACTGATTCTAAAAACACGCTTTGAGAGATGCCGTACATCGTGGTAGCAATCAGCAGTCCGCCCATGATGCCGGTGACGAGACACATGATCGTTAAAATTGGCAGCATCAAGCAGCAAGCCAGGACGCGGGGAATTACTAAATAGTCGATCGGGTCTGTTCTGAGCATCAGCAGGGCATCTATCTGTTCTGTTACCTGCATCGTGCCGATTTCCGCTGCAAAAGCCGAACCTACCCGTCCCGTCACGATTACGGCTGTTAAGACGGGGCCGAGTTCGCGAGTCAAAGACAAAGCTAAAACGCCACCGACGACATTGCCGGCACCGAGGTTAATAAACTCCCTCGCTACCTGAATAGTAAATACCATGCCGACAAAACCCGCAGTCAGCAAAGCAATCAGCAGAGATTCCGGGCCGACTGCTGCCATTTGGTCGATGGTGTTGCGACGGTGAATTTTGCCCTTCAGCAAGTGCAGCATGACTTGGCCGCCCAATAAAATTGCTGCCAGCAACCGCTGACTCCACAAACTGAGGCTCGAAGATGTAGTTGTGCTCAAGGGATTTCGAGTGTAGAACAACTGCCAAAAATGAAATCTATCTACAAATCTTAAACAAGTTTTTTCTATAACATTTAAGATTTCTCACAGAACCGGCCACGGAGGGCGATCGCTGCCTATCGTAGAAAAGGACAAGTTTTGTTTGCTTGTACCTTTCGGCAGTTTAGCTGAATTTACTGACTCTTATGAGCATTTTTCCCAATTTTCTTCGCTCTGTACTGCTGACCAGCCTGTTGAGCTTTGTCGCCCCCTTATTGTTAATCGGCGCGGGATTGACTAGCTTTTTGCTGATTGGCTTCGTGCCTGCTCTCCAAGGAGTTGGTCGTTCTGGAGAAGACCTGATTTTGCAGTTCTTAGCTACTTTCGGCAGCGGCTGTCCCCTCCAGGGTTTTTTGGTGATCGGCCTAACTTTTAGTTTGGTGGGTGCTTTGTTTGATACCTACGCTTCTTATCAGCATTCGCGGTGGGGTTAACCGATCTGAAATTGGATATCTTAAATTTTAGATTTTAGGTTGGAACTTCTAGATGCAATCTCAAATCTAAGTGTGTTTGGCTGCGGTGCGATCGGATACCCGCACTTGCAATGATTTATAAGTACCGATCGCGAATGTTCGGAAATGCGATCGGCCTTTTTGCGGAAAACCGAATCCCCCCGTTTCTGGAGCTGAAATATATTAAATACAGGTTGAGTGAAGTGTTTCTCAACCATCAAAACTTCAGATAGTCGAGGTATTAGTTATGGCACTTATTCGTTGGGAACCTTTGCGGGAAATGGACTCCTTGCAACGAGAAATGAATCGGTTGTTTGATAGCTTGTCACCGGCAACTGATCGCGCATCTAACGGTGTAGCTTTTCTACCCCCCGCCGAACTCGATGAAACTCCCGACGCCATCCACCTTAAGTTAGAAGTTCCGGGCATGGAAGCTAAGGATTTGGACGTACAAGTAACCGCAGAAGCTGTTGCTATCAGCGGCGAACGCCGTCAGGAAACTAAGACTGAAGATAAAGGCATGACTCGCTCTGAGTTCCGCTACGGTTCGTTCCGACGGGTGATTCCCCTACCCGCACGGGTTCAAAATGACAGCGTAGAAGCTGAGTACAAAAATGGAGTTTTGCACCTGAATTTGCCCAAAGCGGAAGCAGAAAAGAACCGCGTGGTGAAAGTGCAAATCGGTGGCTAATAATTGTTTCCTACTTTAGTTAGTTTTAGTTAATGAGTAGGGGGGCGCAAAGCACCCCCTATTTGTTTTGGGAATTGATAATTGGTCATTGGGAATTGAAAATTGGGCCGAAAAGCATTGGCCATTGCGAATTTTAGGAATGATTCTTCCTTTATCCTTTATCCTTCTTCCATCCATTTATCCGTTACATCCGTTACCTCTTCAGAAAGCGAATCCGTTGCCGAACTTCCTTTTTCCGATTCTGCAACTGTGCTAAACTCGAAGAGGCAATGGTTGGTGAGGAGACTTGCGTGCCGAGTCAGGGAGTTGGAGGAAATGGAATTGCATCTGAGTTTGGAGACTTAACCGGAATGACTCGCCAAGAAGTCGATGATTTTTTGCGCGGATTGGGTGCTAAGGTAAAAAAATCTTCAGGAAATTATGTTGAATACAAATTTTCTGACAGGTCAAAAGTCATAATCCGCACTAATAGTGAAGTTGTTCGGCTGCCAGCACCGCGATATGGCTCCGATGGTAGAAGAATAAACTGGGGTTTGCGTCTTGGCAAAGATGGTAGGGTACTCCAAACACGCGATGAATTGGGCAATCAGATTCCTGATACGCACATTACTGGAGAAAAAGTGAGTAATTAATATGCCTGATGACTACAACTTGCTTAATTTAGGTGGACTTACATCCCTCGTGAAAAATGTCCATGTGTCTTTGTGGGGGAATGAAGTATTACTGGAATGTATCTACGATCCTACACGCGATCGATTGCCTTACTCTTTAGTTTTTCAAGACTGCCGAGAAATTATGTGGGAGGTGCATGATGAAGAAGAAGTAAAAGAACCATTAGCTGATTTGATTGGTTTTCATTTGGGTGAAGACGCCCACCGGAAACCAGCTTTAATTCATACGGATATTTTTGAAATTTCAATTTTGTACGGCAGTTTTAGCATTCACAAGGGAGAAAAGCTAAATGCTGAAGTAGCAGATTTAGAAACAGAGGATTTGGTATCACAATCGCCAGCAGTATTGTAGCAATTTAAAAGCACGGCGCGGTTAAATTGCCAAGCGGTTAGTAATATTATATCTGGTAAAATAACTATTATAGTCCTGGACACACTCCGGCTCCTCGAAACTGGGTTTTTTACCTAATCTACGGGTTTTAACGAAGTATTTTCGTAATAAACCCGGTTTCTGGGCCCCCATGCGTAAGTCCTATATTATTAGGTTTGTAGTGAGGAGTGAAGTCCTCATCAAAAATGTGAGGATTGAAGTCCTGACTACAAAATAATTACCAATTTTTCAAAAAAGACAGTAGGTATTGTTGCCCGCCTCAGTTTACGATACTTAATAGAACTTTTTTCCCAGATGAGGTAAAACACAATGCCTGATATTGTTGATATTGCCGTAGGTGCGGGTTCGTTCCAAACCCTCGTAACAGCCGTGCAAGTAGCTAATTTAGTAGACGCGCTCAAAAGTCCGGGCCCTTTTACTGTCTTTGCACCCACGGACGATGCTTTTGCGAAATTGCCGCCGGGAACTATCACAACCCTAGTGCAGAACGTTCCCCAACTGACTAGGATTTTGATGTTTCATGTCGTCTCCGGCAAGTTTATGAAAGCTGATTTGGCAAAACTCGGTTTTGTTACTTCCTTGGAAGGTTCGCCGATTAAAATTGATTGTTCTGACGGTTTTGAGGTGAAAAATGCTACAGTTGTCGCTGCGGATATCGAAGCAGACAATGGCGTCATCCACGTCATAGATAACGTGATTTTAATGGGATAATTTCGCGGTTTAATCTCGCTGCGGGAGCCAAGCAGGTGCTTTGCGGTGCCGCTTTGCTCCCGATCGCGCCCTTGTTTTTTATCGGTTTAAGGTAATTTCAATATAAAAAAGTTGTCTTTTCGGCGGATGTATTTTAAGATGATTGTTTGAAAAAGTTTAAAAATCAATAATTATAATATAAGCAAACCAGTTTGGTGAGCACTATGCAAATCCTAGCCGCCAGCCTCAAAGCACAAGTCCGCCAGCGTACCTTGGAACTGCAAGTTCTCAACGAACTTACTGCAAAAGTTCAAGCCGCTCTCAGTGTTGAGGAAATTTGGTCTGCGTGTCTGGCACATCTCGATCGCCTGATTCCCACAGAGGCGATCGCCATTTTGACGCTACCAGACGATCAAATATACCTGGAACACTTACAGCCGTTAAGTGGTAGCACCAAAGCCGAAATAGAAGGGCGCTTGCAAACTGCTCGCGCTGAATGGCTAGCTGGCCATCGGGACTGGGCGCACAACATCACTCCGCCACCAATTGCTCAGTTTCAGTCAATCTTGATGGCACCAGCCAACCTGGATGAAAGTGAAGAATTGTTGGCAGTATTTTTCATAGGTGCAGAGCAGGCAACTGCTTTTAATTTGGAACACCTTTGTTTGCTCCACACTGTCGCTCAAATTGGCGCCAAACAGTTAAATATATTAGCATCTAAAACAACCAGTGTCAAGGATAAATTCCCAAATATTTTTGCTCTGGATTCGGAAAGTCAAGAACTATTGTTGCGGGCTGTAATGGACGAGGCCCCGGACAGAGTTTTTGTGAAAGATAGAAACTTTAGATACATTTTTGTAAATCAAAGTTTTGCTGAATATTTGGGGAAAAATGTTGAGGAAATTATCGGCAAAGATGACATTGAACTAGGGTTTTCAGCCGAATTAGTATTTGGCGATCGCAACAACTCAATTAGGGGCATCCGCGAGGCAGATCGAGCTGTGCTGGCTGGGGAGAGGGTTCGCAATCCCTACCAGGCGATCGTCTTTGAAAGTGGCAAACAGCACGTCTTTGATACGCAAAAAGTGCCACTGTACGATGCAGAGGGTAATATATTTGGGGTTTTGGGTTTTTCTAGAGAGATTGGTCAATTGCAGGCCACAGATGAAGCCAGAAATCAAAGCCAAGCCAAACTGCAAAAAATTACTGCTAGCGTACCCGGTACGGTATATCAAATTGACTTGCATCCAGACGGCTCGATGGCCTTCTCGTTTGTGAGCGCGGGCTGCCGAGAATTGTATGAAATAGAACCAGAGGCTGCTCAGCAGGATTTTAATGTAATTGTTGACATGATTCATCCCGAAGATCGAGATGATTTCCTCAACTCAGTGATGCTTTCTGCAGAAAATTTGCAGCCTTGGCGGTGGGAAGGAAGAATTGTCACTCCGTCAGGAAAACTTAAATGGGTGCAAGGAGCTTCTCAGCCAGAATTCCAAGCATCGGGGGAGATAGTTTACTACGGCTTGTTCACGGATATTAGCGCGCGGAAACAAGCTGAACGGAAGCTGCAACTTTATCAACAAATCTTTTTGAAATCCAACGATGCGATCGCGATCTTAGACCCCGAAGGCTATTACTTAGAAACAAATCAAGCTCACACGGCTTTGTTGGGTCACAGCGCGTCAAAATTGTGGGGAAAAACGCCTGCCACTCACATGGGTGAACAGGCATTTATGTCTGTGCTGCAAAGCTTGGCAGAAACAGGGAGTTACCGAGGCGAAATGACCTGTATTAAGGCTATGCAAGCAGGAACAGTTGAGGTGGAGGTTTCGGCTTTTGCGGTTTTAAATGATGCTGGGGATGTAGTTTGCTACGTAAATGTCAAAAGAGACATCACCGAACGCAAGCGAGCGGAGGAAAAACTAAAGCTTTACCGAGAAATATTTTTAAACTCCAATGATGCGATCGTCATTATCGATGCTGACGGGTTTTTCCTCGAACAAAATCTTGCTCATCAAACGCTTCTAGGATACACAGACGCGGAATTAGAAGCAGAAGCTTCGCCGCTGGTTGCGGGGGAGCGCTTTTCGGCAATTGCCCAAAGTTTAGCGAAAACAGGAAGTTTTCGGGGCGAAATTACTAACTGCACTAAAAAAGGCCAGACGCTGGCGATCGACGTTGCAGCATACTCTGTGATTAACAACGCCGACGATGTAATTTGTCATGTCTGCGTCAAGCGCGACATTACCGAACGCAAAAAAGGAGAAGAAGAACGGCAAAAATTTGTGTCGCTGATTGAAAACAGCAGCGATTTTATCGGTATGGCTACCCTGAAAGGCAAAACACTGTTTGTCAACGAAGCCGGACGAAAACTGGTGGGTGTAGAGAATCTTTCGGCAGTGCTTTATACGGAGATATGGGATTATATTGGACCTTATTTTCAACAGAAATTCAGTCAAGAGATTTTACCAACAATTATCAGTCATGGCCAGTGGCAAGGCGAAGGTCAAATGCAGCACTTGGGCAGCGGACAACCCATTGATGTTGTGATGAATGCTTTTCTGGTCAAGCACCCTCAAACCACCGAACCGCTGTGCTTTGCTGCGGTAATTCGCGATGTCACCGAACGCAAGCAAGCTGAGAGAATGCTGCGGGAACAAGCAGAACGGGAACGGCTGGTTTCGGCGATCGCCCAGCGAGTCCGGCAGTCTCTCAACCTGACTCAAACTCTGAGCACTGCTGTACAAGAAGTGCGACAGTTGCTGGCAACTGACCGCACGGTAATTTATCGTTTTGATGCCGAGGAAACAGCGCTGGTTGTTGTGGAATCTGTAGGGGATGATTGGATGCCCCTGCTGGGCAGAAAAGTTCAAAGAACATCCTTTGGGGAAAGTTATGTATGGCTGTACAGTGCAGAAACAATTCAAGCAATGGCAGATATTTATACGGCAAATTTGAGCGAGGAACACCGAGATTTACTTGCTAGTTTGCAGGTAAGGGCTAATTTAGTTGTACCAATTTTTATAGGCGATGAAAGTCAGGGGTTGGCAGCAGAATATTCGCCGGAAACTCGAATTGAACAGCAGGGAAGGAGTTTGGAAACGAGTCAAAATCGGTTGTGGGGATTGCTGATTGCCCATCAGTGTAGCGCTCCGCGTGTTTGGACTGATTCTGAGATGGATTTGCTGGGAAGGTTGAGCGTACAATTGGCGATCGCCATTCAGCAATCTACTCTTTTTGAACAAGCACAGCAGGCCCGAGAAGCAGCCCTGGAAGCGTCTCGAATGAAGTCGCTATTTTTAGCAAATATGAGTCACGAAATCCGTACTCCGATGAATGGAGTCATGGGGATGACTGAGTTGCTGCTGAAAACGAATCTTACTTCCGAACAGCTTGACTTTGTACAGACGCTGAAACTCAGCGGTCAAAATTTACTCTCCATCATTAATGATATTTTGGATCTCTCCAAACTGGAAGCCGGAGAAATGCGCTTAGAAATACTAGAATTTAACCTGAGTATCTGTATGAATGAAGTGCTGGATTTGTTGGCAACTCCCGCCCAAGAAAAAGGTATAGAAGTGGTGGCGCTGATTGACAGCGACGTGCCGGTGCAAATTAAAGGTGATGCAGCGCGGTTGCGGCAAATACTCACTAATTTGATCAACAATGCTATTAAGTTTACAGAAGCAGGAGAAGTTGTAATTGAGGTAGCTAATGCTAGTAATTATGGGTTATTGGCAGCCAGCGACAATCAGAAAAATTTAGAAAATACCGGAGCGTTAAAAACAGAAGAAAACAATGACTCTATGCTCCTGCTGTTTAAAGTCACAGATACAGGGATTGGGATTGCTCCCGAAGACAAAAAAAAGCTGTTTCAATCTTTTACTCAAGTTGATGCCTCTACGACAAGAAAATACGGTGGCACAGGTTTGGGGCTGGCTATTTCTAAGGAGTTGGTGGAGTTAATGGGTGGGCAAATTGGTGTGGAAAGTACGCCTGGCCAAGGCTCGACTTTTTGGTTTACTGTGCCGACAGTTAATGAAAATTTAACTGCTGTCGGCACAGCGTGCGAAGTGAATTTTGAAACGGTGCTGGCGGGGCGAAAAATGTTAATTGCTAGCGACAAGCCGACAGTGCGAAAAGTGCTAGTGAGAATGGCTGTTTTGTGGGGAATGGAGGTGGAAGAGGTTGAGAACGGTTGGATGACGATCGCATCTCTGTACAAAGCTGTCAGTCTTAATTCCCCTTACGATATCGTTTTGGTTGATATTCAGTTGCCGGAAATGGTGGCGGGAAGTCTCGAACGCTTGAGGATTTCTGAGCCGGCAATGCAGCAGACGCATTGGGTGGTTCTGACTTCAATGACTCAGCTTGCAGAGGCGAAACGCTTGGTAGATAGCGGTTTTAGCGGGTATTTAACTAAACCTGTGAAAGCTCACCGACTCTTTGATTGCTTGGCGAATGCGATCGCCCCGATGACGCTGATTGATGAGTCGCAGGCAAATTCAACGTCCAATCGAGCCTCAGCTATTGACAACCGGGACTTAGCAAGTTTAAAGATTTTGTTAGTTGAAGATACTCCAATCAATCAAAAAGTTGGTCTCAATCAACTCAGAGTTTTGGGATGCACTGCGGATGTGGCCAATAACGGTGCAGAGGCGCTATCTATGGTTGCTCTGAAAAAGTATGACATTGTGTTGATGGACTGTCAGATGCCGGTTTTGGACGGTTACGAAGCAACGCGGGAATTGCGCCGCCGGGAAGCTGCAGATGTTGCTGGAAAGATGCAGCCACCTCAAAAGACGGTGGTGATTGCGATGACTGCGAATGCTTTGAAGGGCGATCGGGAAAAGTGTCTGGCGGCGGGCATGGACGATTATATTAGCAAACCTATTTCGATTGAAAAGTTAAAATCCCTACTAGAAAATTGGTCGGCCAAGCTAAAAATTAAAACTCCCAATTTTAATGGTGAGGAACTTCAAAACTCTGAGCCACCAGATATCGAATCGGTAGTCGATATGGCACGTTTGCACGAAATTTCTGGCGCTGATTTGGAGTTTGAGCGGGAAATACTGCAAGCTTTTGTGGTGGATACTCGCAGTTATTTAGAAGCTGCTAAGGGGGCGATCGCCTCGGGAGATATGGAGACAGTGGCGCGCCACGCTCATCAAATTAAAGGTGTCAGCGCTACGGCGGCGGTGCGGTTAATGCCCGATATGGCAGATCGGCTTCAAAGTCGGGCCGAATCAAATGATTTGGATGGGGCTACAAAAATCATCGCTGAATTAGAAATAATTCTGGCGGGGGTTGAGAAGTTGGTGGCTACTGAGTAATCAATCAATTTTCTTTTGAACCGGGCTATCGGGCCAGATCCCGGACAGCTCTTGGCAGCCCCCGCGAGCGAGCGCGTGTAAAGATTTTTAATCTTTTATCAAGATGTTTATCTCAATGTGAAGGAATTGGGAACTCTTATAACATCTTGTGTGTTGTAGCTTGTGACACTACTTTATTAAGTTATTCTGGTCAAATATAAAATAATCATTAAGCCGATGGACATAAGGGTGCTTTTCGTCTATCGGCTTGAGACACCAAGACCCGCTTTTCGCTATCCCCGCCCATTAAGTGCGTATTTACGCTCAACGAGGTTTTATGACTCCAGTCATGTTACGCCAACTCTGGTCATTAATTGAGACCACCCAAGCTACTCTGTTAGTCAATTTAGACGATGCCACCCTGGTACAGTGGTTGCTAAAGCAGTTAAAGACGAACTCTGCGCTTAATGGCAAAGAAGCAGATGTGTTGGACGAATACATCCAGTCTCGGCTTTCCCTAATCCGCGATTTAGCTGAGCAACGGCTAGCACCAGAGCTACTGTGAGCGGATTCAATCAAAATCGGATAAATATTCCAGGGAACGGCGATGATCGCTCGCGCTGGGCAGAAATAGCAGAAAAGAAACCGGGTTTCGAGGATAAATCTTAGGTTTGACAACCAGGCCTCCAGCCAGAAACCGGGTTTCTAACTCTGGGCTCCCAGCTTGATCAAAACAAAACAGGCGGGTAGTCGGTGCAGTTGCCGCAGTGCAGCACCGGATGCAGAACGGCTAATTTGAAGCCGGAGGCTTTTGTAGATCGCCGATCGCCACAGTTCTCGACAGCTACAAGGTAGGATTGTCAGGAAAGCGTTCTACTAAAATCTATGCGTAAATGGGGATTTCTGCTACTAGCAAGTGTGTTATTTGTGACACCGTTGGCATCTTGTAGGGATCGATCGGCACAAATCGGACAAACAACAGCAACAAATACTGCAGGTGGCAACTCGCAACAAGGTTCCAGCCGGATAGATACAATTGTCAGCCGCGGCAAACTGATTTGTGGCGTCAGTGGCGAACTGCCGGGTTTTAGCTTTGTAGACGAAAAAGGCAAATATTCGGGACTGGATGTGGATGTATGCAGGGCTGTCGCGGCAGCAATATTTGACGATCCCGAAAAAGTCGAGTACCGAAAGCTCAACGCTAAAGATAGATTTACAGTTTTGCAGGCCGGAGAAATCGACATTCTCAGCCGAAATACTACCTACACCGCGAGTCGCGACAGCACTACCGGACTGGAATTTGCCCCGGTGATCTTTTATGACTCTCAAAGCATCATGGTCAAAAAAGATAGTGGCATCAAAAGTTTAAAAGATTTTGCGGGCAAATCTATCTGCGTGCAGACAGGTACGAGCACCGAACAAAATTTGTCCGACCAAATGCGAAAATTAGGAATTAAATACACTCCTGTGGTGTTTGAAGATGTGAATGCTACCTTTGCTACCTATCAAGAAGGTCGCTGTCAAGGTGTTACTGCCGATCGATCGCAACTTGTTTCTAAGCGGACAACTCTGCCGAATTCCGAAAATAATGTTGTTTTGCCGATCGTGATGTCAAAAGAACCCTTAGCCCCAGCGGTGAAAAGCGGCGATCCTAAATGGTCGGACGCGGTGAGATGGGTTATTTTCGCGGCGATTGAAGCTGAAGATTTAGGAATTAATTCGGGAAATGTAGACAAAATTGTGGCAAGCACTACAGACCCCAACGTGAAACGTTTGCTAGGAACAGAAGGAGATTTAGGTAAAGGTTTGGGACTCCCAAACGACTACGCTGTCCGTGTTGTGAAGAAAGTGGGGAATTACGGGGAAATGTACGATCGCAACCTCGGCCCCAAAAGTATACTCAAGTTAGAACGAGGTCAAAACAAACTCTGGAAAGATGGCGGTTTGCTTTACTCGCCGCCGTTCCGTTAATTTTAGTTAACTGTTGACCGTTGACTGTTGACCCTTGACTTTTAATTGTAAGGTGCGCATTGCACACCCTACAAGATATTTGAGACTCCGCGCTTACCCGACAGTTAGTAGGTGCGCAATGCGCACCCTACATAATTGTAAGGTGCGCAATGCGCACCCTACAAGATATTTGAGACTCCGCGCTTACCCGACAGTTAGTAGGGTGCGCATTGCACGCCCTAGATAATTAGTTCGATCGCCTATTAAACAGTTATGAACCCAGAACCTCAACCGGGAAAATCGCAGAAATTGCCCAAATTTAAAGATATATCAAAACTGCTGCGGGACGATCGCTTCTGGAAAATTGCCGGACAGGCGATCGCCCTAATTTTAGTAATAGTTGTTATCGCCATTCTCTGGGACAATCTCAGTGCTAATTACTCGCAACTGGGGATTGCATTTGGATTTGATTTTCTCAATTCCCAAGCATCTTTTGACATCGGCGAAAGCGTGATTCCCTACAGTCCAGAAAACAGTTACAGACAAGCTTATTTTGTCGGTTTAATCAACTCGCTGCGGGTAATGGGTCTGGGGATTATTTTCGCAACTATTGCGGGTTTGACGGTGGGAATTGCGCGCCTGTCGGACAATTGGTTGCTGCGGAATTTGGCTGGTTTGTACGTAGAAATTTTGCGGAATACGCCGTTATTGCTGCAATTATTTTTCTGGTATTTTGCAGTTTTCATTTCCCTGCCAAAACTGGAAGACAATCAGCAGATGAGGGGGCCGATTTACTTGACAAATCGCGGCATTGCTGTACCTTGGGCTGTGGCTTTGCCGGGTTTCGAGATTTGGGTGATTTTCCTAACAGTCGGAGTTTTGGCGGCGGCGGGGCTGTGGATGTGGCGGGCGCGGGTGATGTTGGAAGAAGCTAAGCCGGGAAGACAGTTGTTTTGGGCTTTAGGTGCGATCGGGCTGAGTGCAATCTTAGCTTTTATTATCACCAAAAATCTGCCTTTTCGGCTAGATTTCCCCCGCCTGACACCAGAATTGCAACTCGAAGGAGGATTAAAATTAACTCCAGAATTTGCCGCCTTGGTGACAGGACTCAGCTTGTATACTGGCAGTTACATTGCAGAAATTGTCCGGGCCGGAATTCAGTCAGTATCGAAAGGCCAGTGGGAAGCGGGAAAGTCTTTGGGGCTGAAGTCTGGAACAATGATGCGGATGGTAATTTTGCCGCAAGCTTTGCGGGTGATGGTGCCGCCTTTAACCAGTCAGTATCTGAATTTAGCTAAGAATTCGAGTTTAGCGGTTGCGGTTGCTTATCCCGACGTTTATTTTGTTGTGGGCTCTCCGACGTTGAATCAAACCGGTCGGGCGATCGAAGCAATGTTAATTATCATGGTAACATACCTAACAATTAGTTTGATAGTTTCTCTGTTCATGAATTGGTACAATAAAACTGTACAAATCAAGGAGAGGTAAATAGTTTATATTTAATCTATTTTAATTGGAATAAAAGGAGAGCGCGTCAAATGGCATACAGTGACTTTAGCTTAGACCGAGTAACTAAAAATTGTGAGTTAAGGATTAAGCAATAATAAATAACTCACCACTATCTTTGGCTTGCTAGTATCAAAGTTGAGGGGAATCAAATGACACAAGAATTAATTGCTCTTAGAAAGAGCATAGTGGAAGGAAGGTATACGGATGCTTTGGCAATAGTCGATGAGTTAGATGGAATGAGCAAACAGGCTATTTTGCGACAAATCCAATCTTTTTTAAATGTTTTGCTGATTCACTTGATTAAAAATCAAGTTGAACAGCGATTAACGGGTTCTTGGGCAAGTTCGATTCGCAATGCAATCAGAGAAATTAAGAAGGCAAATATTAAAGATAATAAAACATCTTATTACATCAATTCTGATGAATGGGAGAGTTTTATAGAGGAGGAGGTGATTGAGGATGCGATCGCAGAGGCTGCGGAGGAAGTATTGAATGGTGTTTATACTCAATTTCAACTTGCCGAGATGATGGATAGAAACCTGATTATTCAAACCGCTGTGAGGTTATTGAACTTGACTTATATCCATTCCGCCAAAGATTTACCCGCAGTGTTAGCCCAGCATTTAAGTCAGTTACCAGGTGGAGAAGATTGGATAAATCGGCGAAAATAAGTAGGATTTTTTTTAGCCCTGGCGATTGGAAATCGCGTCTAGACAAACAAAACCCGCCTACGCGGGTTAATAAAATAACTGGTTGTTACTCTACGTCATAGGATTGAAAACCGCTATATGGAAACTGTCCCCATATTACCGCCCCCAGCCACCGAATCACCTACCCCCTGGAATTGGGCGCGCAAAAATTTATTTAGTACCTGGTACAACAGCATTCTGACGGTAGTTTGCCTAATTATCGCCTTCCAAACTATTAAAGGAATTATTGTTTGGGCGACAACAAAAGCTCAGTGGCACGTGTTAGAAGCTAACTTGCCACTATTTTTCGCCGGCAGATTTCCCCGCGAATCCTACTGGCGGCTGTGGATAGTAACGGCCATAATTGCCTGGTTGGGAGGATTAACTTGGGGAAACATTCAGCGGCAAGAACGTCTTTGGAATCCGCCTTTACTAATTATACTCGGTGCTGCGGTTGTAGGTGCGGTCATTTCGCCGATCGACCTCACCCCTCGCCTTTACCTCTTAGGAATTATTATCGCAGCCGCCGCCAGCTATGTCATAGGCAGGCAAATAAACCCAAAAATCATGGGCTGGATGCCTGCAATTTGGGTTCTTTCCTTCCCAATAGTTTTGTGGTTAATTAAAGGCGGGTTAGGTTTGACAGAAGTGTCAACAAATGATTGGGGCGGTTTAGTGCTGACCCTGTTTTTAGCAGTGATTAGTATTGTGCTTTCCTTTCCTTTGGGAGTATTGCTAGCACTCGGCAGACAAAGTTCTTTGCCAGTTGTGAGACTGTTATCAACATTATACATTGAAATTATTCGCGGTTTACCATTAATTGGCATTTTGTTTTTAGGCCAAGTGATGCTGCAACTCTTTTTGCCACCAGAATATCCGAAATTGGATAGAGTGATTAGAGCCATTGCTGGATTAACGTTATTTAGTGCGGCATACTTGGCAGAAAACGTGCGCGGTGGCTTGCAGGCCGTGCCCAGGGGACAAATAGAAGCAGCTAGGTCGATCGGACTCAATACACCCCTGCTTACAATTCTCATTGTACTGCCTCAAGCACTGCGAATAGTCATTCCGGCGATCGGCGGTCAATTCATCGGATTATTCATGGATACATCCCTGCTGTCTCTATTCGGAATGTTAGAATTAATCGGAATATCCCGCGCAGTTTTAGCAAATCCATCCTATATTGGCAGGTACGCCGAAGTTTACATATTCGTAGGCATCATTTATTGGATATTTTGCTACTCAATGTCCCTAGCCAGCCGCAAAATAGAGCTAACATTAGGAGTAGGCGAAAGGTAAAAAAATATCTGCGTTCATCTGCGTTCATCTGCGGTTAAAAAATAAAAAATTATGGAAACTCAGCAAACAAGCCCAGAAACAGTAATTGTCGCAGAAAACGTCCACAAATGGTACGGACAATTTCACGTACTGCGAGGTGTCAGCATGACCGTAAACCGAGGTGAAGTCGTGGTCGTGATGGGGCCATCGGGTTCGGGAAAATCGACTTTTATTCGCACATTCAACGCATTAGAAGAATACCAACAAGGTAAAATTACGATCGACGGAATCGAACTTTCCCACGACTTACGCAACATCGAGACAATTCGCCGCGAAGTAGGAATGGTGTTTCAGCAATTCAACCTGTTTCCCCACTTATCAGTTTTGCAAAACGTCATGCTAGCGCCTGTATGGGTGCGCCGCTGGCCCAAGAAAAAAGCCGAAGAAGTGGCGATGCAACTGTTAGAAAGAGTTGGAATTTTGGAACAAGCAAAAAAATATCCCGGACAGTTGTCTGGAGGACAGCAACAGCGGGTCGCTATTGCACGTTCTCTAGCCATGCAGCCTAAAATCATGCTGTTTGATGAACCGACATCAGCATTAGACCCGGAAATGGTGCGGGAAGTGTTAGATGTAATGCGAAATTTGGCTCAAACAGGAATTACAATGGTAGTGGTAACTCACGAAGTCGGGTTTGCGCGCGAAGTTGCCGATCGCATTGTGTTGATGGATGGCGGTGTTTTAGTGGAAGAAGCCCAACCCGAAGAGTTTTTTCAGAACCCGAAGGAAGAACGCACCCGCAAGTTTTTATCTCAGATACTGTAACTGATTTTCTAGTTTAATTGGTGGGTTGGGCGACGGTCGCAGCAGTCAAAGTCGGCACAATTAAGGTAAAATAAAAGAGTGTACAATCAGTCTCTATTTTGCTGAGATAGCTTGCAATGCCATCCACAAAAACTCTGCCGTTAGTTAAAGACTCGGAACGCCTAGAAAGTCGCCTCAAAGAAATTCCGGCGGTTCCTGGTGTATATTTAATGCGCGATGAGAGCGATCGCATCCTTTACATCGGCAAATCCAAAAAACTCCGAAACCGCGTCCGTTCCTACTTCCGCGAAAGCCAAAATCTCAGTCCCCGCATCGCGATGATGGTGCAGCAAGTGCGCGAAATAGAATTCATCGCCACCGACACCGAAGCAGAAGCTTTAGCGTTAGAAGCAAACCTCGTAAAACAGCACCAACCTTACTTTAATGTCCTCCTCAAAGATGATAAAAAATATCCTTATTTGTGCATAACTTGGTCGGAGGAATACCCGCGCATTTTTATCACCCGCAAACGCCGCGCAGGTAGTGCAAAAGACCGCTATTACGGCCCCTACGTCGATACAGGGGCGCTGCGGAGTACGCTACATTTAATTAAGCGAATTTTCCCGCTGCGGCAGCGCCCTCAACCGCTGTTTAAAGACCGTCCCTGTTTGAACTACGACATCGGGCGCTGCGTTGGAGTTTGTCAAGGGTTAACTTCGCCGGAAGAATATCGAAAAATCATCCAAAAAGTAGCGATGATTTTCCAGGGAAGGACTGATGAATTGCTCGATATTTTAGAGCCCCAAATGGAAGAGGCAGCCGAAGATTTAAACTTTGAAACGGCGGCGCGTATTCGCGACCAAATTAAGGGTTTGCAGTCTTTGAGTGCGGGTCAAAAAGTGTCTTTGCCCGACGATACGGTTTCGAGAGATGCGATCGCACTTGCGGCCGATAGTCAGCACGCTTGCGTCCAATTGTTCCAAATTCGCGCCGGTCAACTGGTCGGAAGATTGGGATTTATGGCGGATATACCCCCCCAACCCCCCCTTGCCAAGGGGGAGCAAGAGTTATCTCAACATTCTCTTTCCTCCCCCCCAAGCCTTGGGGAGGAAGCAAAAGGGATAGAGGCCGGAGCGATTTTACAGCGGGTGTTGGAAGAACACTATCAAAATGTCGAATCCGTAGAAATTCCCAGCGAAATTTCAGTGCAGTACGAATTGCCAGAAGCGGAAATATTAGCAGATTGGTTGAGCAACCGTAAGGGGCGCAAAGTTACGATTTTGACGCCGCAGCGGCAAACTAAGGCAGAATTGATTGAGATGGTGGAACGCAATGCTGAGTATGAATTGGCAAGAATGCAAAGATTGAGCGATCGCAATTCTCAAGCAATGGAAGATTTAGCAGAAATTCTCGATTTGCCCGAAGTTCCTCGCCGCATTGAAGGTTACGATATTTCTCACATTCAAGGTTCTGACGCTGTAGCTTCCCGCGTCGTATTTATTGACGGTTTGCCGGCCAATCAACACTACCGCCATTACAAAATTAAAAATCCTGAAATTAAATCGGGTCATTCTGATGATTTTGCTAGTTTAGCAGAAGTTATCGGTCGCCGATTCCGAGGATTGAAGGAAGAAGAAACAGCCAAGATGGAAGATGGATTTAGCGATTTAGAAGAACCGAAAGAACTCAGCAATTTATCATCCGTTTCTCATACTATTTCCGACAAACCCGACTTAATTATGATAGATGGCGGCAAAGGTCAACTGTCAGCAGTTGTGGCTGTTTTGCGGGAGATGAATTTGCTAGAAGAGTTGCGCGTTGTCAGTTTGGCAAAGCAGCGAGAGGAGATATTTTTGCCGGGGGAATCTTTGCCGCTGCAAACTAATTCTGAGCAGCCTGGGGTACAATTATTGCGCCGGGTGCGGGATGAGGCGCACAGGTTTGCTGTGAGTTTTCACCGGGATCGAAGAAGCGAGAGAATGAAGCGATCGCGCCTCGATGAAATTCCCGGATTGGGACACCACCGACAAAAACAATTGTTGGCACATTTTCGGTCGATCGACTACCTCCGTTTAGCGACTCCCGAACAGTTGGCAGAAGTTTCTGGGATTGGCCCGCGTCTGGCGCAGCAAATTTACGATTATTTCCACCCGTAAAGTCTTACGCAGCATGGGAGACGGGGGTTTTTGGGGCGAGGGGGCGATCGGCGCGCAAGTCCCGATTCAGCCCCGATTCAGCCACTGTGAGGCAGGTCTTCAAAATTTTTGAACAGATCTCTTGCAATTCCCAGAGGCTTGTGGTATGTTTAGTTTCTGTGCGCGGGCATAGTTTAGTGGTAAAACTTTAGCCTTCCAAGCTAACTATGCGGGTTCGATTCCCGCTGCCCGCTTGCGCCTACAAAAACCTCAAACCAACGAGAAATCAACGGTTTGAGGTTTTTTATTGCTGATTTTTTCGGTTATCCAGCGGTCGGATTGACTAGAAATTGAATACAAATTGGATACAAAATGACTACGATTTGACTGCGGAACGACCAAACTGAGTATCAACTGAGTATCAAATGACTACCCGATCGCCCTTTTTGGAGACAATTTGGAGACAAATGAATACAAATTGAATACAAAGCATAACTGTATTCAGTTTGAGCCGTTTAGCTTGGCAAGTATCTCTCAAAACGCCTCCACCTCTCAGCTTGCGGTGAGCTGGGTACAAGAATCATTAGTTAACATAGAGTGCCCTGGTTTGGCAAGATTGCCGATCGAACTCAGCTTGAGTTATGACTGATTCGGAGTCGCATCAGTCACAAGGAGAGCCCGTGAAATATTTTTCAGTAGTAATGTATTTGCTGCGGGAACGGCAACAGTTTCTCGAAGAAATTCGCCAAGGTGTCAAGCTCAAATCTAAAATTTTCGGTTTGTTGATTTCTAGTACCGTATTTTTTGGCATTTACGGAGCGATATTAGGTGCATCTAGTACGTGGATGCAATGTCTGGTTTCAGCAATTAAGTTGCCAGCACTTTACTTGCTGACGCTGATTATCTGCTTTCCCACACTGTACTTTTTTAATGTCATGTTTGGTTCAAAACGAACTTTTGAACAGTATTTGACATTGTTGATGACAGCGATGGCCATGATTAGCGTTTTGCTGTTTGGATTTGCACCTGTTAGTTTGTTTTTCCTCATAAGCAGTACCAATTACAATTTTTATCTGTTGCTGAATGTTGCTATCATGGCAATCACAGGATTTTTGGGAGTAAGTTTCATTTATCAAGGAATGCACTTTCTTTCAGAACAAGATGCGGAAGGCAAAGACATCAGGCTAAATATTTTGCGCTTTTGGTTGGGACTTTATGCGTTTGTTGGGACTCAGTTGGGATGGACGCTGAGACCGTTTTTGGGGTCGCCGGGAATGGCTTTTCAACTGTTCCGAGACCGAGAAAGCAATTTTTATATGAGTCTGTGGCAATCAATTATGTCTCTGGGAGGATCGTAATTAATCCCAATTAAAGGAGATTTTGAAGAGTGATACAAGCGGATTTGGAACAGTTAAAAATTCCTGAGAAGGAGTTGGAGGATTTGAGCGGAATAGCTTTGAGCGATGGTTTTGCAGCGGATTTTTACCGACCTGCTGCACTCCGGGACGGCAAAAAGCTGCTTTCTCTTTTGGTGAATGAGTTGCTGATATTTTGCGTGACATTAGTTGTTTCGCTGCCAGTTGCTTTACTGGCTAATAAACATAATGTTGGTTTATTTAGCGATTCAGAGATATTTGTCCGTGTTTTACAACTAACTTTGGGTTTGTCGCTGGCGATTACTGTTGCTTGGAATATCTATAAATGGGTTAAGGCCAAGCCTCTGGCAACGCTGGCGGGTCTGCTGGATGAAGTTGAGAAGTATCATGAGGTAATTCAGGCTTTAGATATTATCGATCGCCTAACGGATGCTGGCAATTTACAAGCCAATTTAATTAACCGAGGAGATGCAATTGAAGCCTTAAAAATTACTAGAGAAAGTTTAGTCTGTGCTTTGAAAACAGAAAGAATTCTCAGGGAGAATCAGCAATTTATCGGTCGCCGTTACGAGCTATTTGCTAATATTGAAAGTAATTTAGCTGCTTTGATGGCGCTGGATGTGAGCGATCGGGCGACTGAATACGGCCGATTGCTAAATGAGGCTTTGGAAATTGGGATGAGCGTGCACAAAGAGGTAAGAAAGTTGCAAAATAGACGTTAGAGTTGTTGCATAGTTCCTGGTTTGTTGTAAAAGTAGTAACTTCTATATTACGCCCTGGTCAATAACAGGCAGGATGCCTGTTCCACAAAAATTAAATTTTCTTGTGGGGTGGGCATCCTGCCCGCCCCTCAAAGGCTTATTGAAAATGGTGCAATATAGAAGTTACTACAAACTTTTTTTACCACCGGGAATTTCAATCATCAAAAATATCCAACTGTTCGCCCTCAGACTCTTTTTTACCATTTTTTTTAACACCTTTCCGCAGCCCGATCGCAATTTTGCTATGTTTCTCAATCTGCTTCATCACCTGTCTCGCCCTGTCAATCACCGACGGCGGCAAACCCGCCAATCTCCCCGCTTCAATTCCGTAAGATTTGTCAGCACCTCCCGGCTGAACTTGGTGCAAAAATACGATTTGATCTGGCAATTCTTTCACTGTTACTTGATAATTTGCGACATTATCTAAAATAGAAGCTAACTCATTCAATTCGTGATAGTGAGTCGCAAAAATTGTCCGCGCCCGAATCTCAGTTGCTAAATATTCTGCCACAGACCAAGCAATAGAAAGTCCGTCAAACGTCGCCGTTCCCCTGCCAATTTCATCTAACAAAACTAATGATTGCGGCGTGGCGTGATTGAGAATATTTGCAGTTTCATTCATTTCCACCATAAACGTAGATTGACCCGTTGCCAAATCGTCTACTGCACCGACGCGGGTAAAAATCCGATCGCAAATTCCCAAACTCGCAGCTTTCGCCGGCACAAAACTGCCCATCTGCGCCATTAACTGGATCAAACCCACCTGCCGCAAGTAGCAGCTTTTCCCGCTAGCATTCGGCCCGGTTAAAATAATTAAATCTGGGCGGTTTAGCAATTCTTCCCGACCCAAAAAAGCAGAATTAGGTACAAAAAATCCCGGTGGCAAAGACTTTTCCACCACAGGATGACAACCTTCAATAATTTTAATTTCCCGACTTTCTGTCATAGTCGGGCGGCAGTAATTCTGGTAAACTGCTACTTCTGACAAACCGCACAAAACATCGACCGCCGCCACGGCGCGGGAAACGTTGCGAATAATTTCGGCGTGTTCTCCTACCTCCGATCGCACTTGAGCAAAAATATCGTATTCCAATTGATTTAAATCTTCCCGCGCTGTCAGAATTCGCACTTCCCTTTCTTTTAATTCTTCAGTGCTATAACGTTCTTCATTGGTGAGAGTTTGTTTGCGGGTGTAGTCTTTCGGCACTTGGTCTACTTTCGATTTTGTAATGCTGATGTAATAGCCAAAAGCTTTATTGTAGCCTACTTTTAAATTAGAAATTCCGGTGCGTTTTCTCTCAGTTGCTTCTAAATTTGCAATCCATTCTTGGTCGGCTGATGCAGTGTGTCGCATTTCATCTAGCATGGGATTGATTCCCGGTCGAATCAAACCTCCTTCTTTTAAATGAATCGGCGGTTCATCAACTAAATGAGCGTGAATTTTACTTGCTAATTCTTCTAGAATTGGCGGTACATTTTGCAGCGCTTTCAAATAGGGCGATCGCCCTTGGACTGCGATCGAGGCTAATGCCGGCAGTTTCGAGAGAGAATCAGCTAAAGCGACCAAATCCCGCGCGCTAGCTGTTCCAGAACCAGCGCGGCCTGTGAGTCTTTCTATGTCGTAAATTTGGCGCAGCAACTGCTGCAAATCTTGGCGCAGGGCGTTATTTTCTACTAATTCTTGAATCGTGTCGTGTCGGGCGCAAATGCCTTTAATGCTGAGCAAAGGTTGCAGCACCCAGCGACGCAAAGCACGGCCTCCCATTGCTGTGCTGGTTTTGTCTATAGCCCACAGCAGCGAACCGTGAAAAACCCCATCTCTCACTGTTTGAGTAATTTCGAGATTGCGGCGGGTTTGGTAGTCGAGGATGAGAAAATCGGTGAGAGTGTAAGTGTGCAATCTTTGCAAAGAAACTGCTTTTTCCTTTTGAGTTTCTTCGAGATATTGCAACAAACCGCCGGCGGCGCGCACTGCGAGGGAAAGGTGTCCGCATCCCATACCTTCGAGCGATCGCACTTTGAACTTTTGCAGGATTCTCTGTTTTGCTTCGGACAAACTAAACGGAATTTGCGATCGCAAAGAATAGCAAAACGAATTCGGCAAACACTCCGGTAAATGCTCTGATTTCTCTCCGGGCCTCAACATAGTCACCAAATCCGGCGCATTAGTCGGTACCAAGACTTCCGAAGGCTGCAAGCGCAGCAATTCTAGGGTTAATTGTTCTAAACTGTCTGCTTGGGTAGTGACGAATTCTCCCGTAGAAATATCTGTATAAGCCAATCCCCAATGTTCCCCCGCTATCACAATTGCTGCTAAAAAATTATTTTGTCTGGGTTTGAGCATTCCGTCATCAGTCAAAGTTCCGGGAGTGAGAATGCGGGTAATTTCTCGCTTGACTTGGCGGCCTTCTTTAGCAGCAATTGAGGCATCTTCTACTTGGTCGCAAACTACCACGGCATAGCCTTTTTCTACTAACATTGAAGTGTAGCGATCTAGGGCATGGTGCGGCACTCCTGTCATCGGCACTCTGCCGATTTCCTTGCCGCTTTCTTTGCTAGTACAAACAAGTTCTAATTCCTGCGAAATAGTAACTGCATCTTGGAAAAAACACTCAAAGAAATCTCCGACTCGAAACAATAAAAGTGCGTGGGGATACTGTTCTTTCACTTCCACATACCGCTGCATCATCGGTGTCAGCTTGGTGAATTCTAGTAGGCGGTGGTCGGCATTGCGGATGTTGGGTTGATTGGGGTCTGTTGGGGTAGATGCAGTGTAAGGCATAAAAGGCGATCGATAAATTTTAATCTTTAACAACTTTAGCGCAAGCTCGGCTTTTAGCTCTAACTAATATACAATATTTGACGATTAATCCTCCTTAAGCAGGGTGCAGGATTCTCCTGATTGGGGTGAAGTGTTGAGCTATACAAAAGTCACGCACCCTGCTTAATAATTGATCAACCCGCTTTTACTTGAGAAGTTTTCGGTCGCTATTTATCTAAAGTGAGCCAAAATAGCGACTGTAGTGAGGCTAAGTGCGGAAGTTTTATTGATTGTGAGAATGGGGCGATCGCCGATCGACAAAAACAACCTCATCCATCTCGTTATTAGCTGTTCTAACAGATGTGGAACGAAGACCGAAGTTGCAATCTTCCCCAAGGATTTAGCAATTAAGAATGTCCTAACCGTCGGGCGCGGTTGCTATAACTGTTGGCGGTTAATAGAAGAATGTAAAATTTCCCGTACTTTAGGGGCATAAAATTTACATTTTTGGTATTGAAAACAGCCGGAAGATAGATTTATAAATTATACCGTGGATAGAGAGAATAGATATTTTATATGCTTAAAATTAAAAACATCCAAGCGAGTAATTGCTCGGCTTAGTAAAGGTAAGATTTAGAATCAAAAATTTGCTAGCTAGTAGTTAACTAGAGGAAAAAAATAATGAAAGCTCTTTGCTGGCACGGAGCAAATGATGTGCGAGTTGATAATGTACCAGACCCAACAATTATCAACCCGCGCGATGCAATAGTTAAAATCACGTCTACAGCAATCTGCGGCTCAGATTTGCACCTCTACGATGGCTTCATCCCGACAATGCAATCGGGCGACATCATGGGGCACGAATTCATGGGGGAAGTAGTCGAACTCGGCAGCGAAGTCAAGAACTTAAAAAAGGGCGATCGCGTCGTCATTCCTTTTACTATTTCTTGCGGTAGTTGCTTTTTTTGCAACCGCGATCTGTGGTCGCTGTGCGACAACTCCAACCCCAATGCTGGGCTGGCTGAAAAAATGTTCGGTCATTCGCCGGCGGGACTGTTTGGCTACTCGCATTTAACGGGTGGCTATGCAGGCGGACAAGCAGAATACGCGCGAGTTCCGTTTGCAGATGTCGGCCCTTTAAAAATTCCCGACGGACTTTCTGACGAACAAGTATTGTTCCTCACCGATATCTTTCCTACCGGTTACATGGCGGCTGAAAACTGCGACATTCAGCCGGGGGATACTGTAGCAGTTTGGGGATGCGGGCCAGTCGGACAATTTGCGATCAGAAGCGCGTTTATGCTGGGGGCCGATCGAGTAATTGCGATCGACCGCATACCGGAACGCTTGCAAATGGCTGCCGCGGCGAAAGCAGAAATCATCAACTACGAAGAAATAGACGCCGGGGAAGCCGTCACCGAAATGACGGGGGGACGCGGACCCGACTCCTGCATCGACGCGGTGGGAATGGAAGCCCACGGCACCGGTCTCGACGCTTTGTACGACAAAGCCAAGCAAGCCGTGCGTTTGGAGAGCGATCGACCTACCGCCCTGCGACAAGTGATCCTCGCGTGTCGCAAGGGCGGCACAGTGTCAATTCCCGGCGTTTACGGCGGCTTCGTTGACAAAGTGCCATTAGGTGCAGCTTTCAACAAAGGCTTGACCATGAAAATGGGACAGACGCACGTTCACCGCTATTTGCGGCCTTTGCTCGATCGCGTTCAAAAAGGCGAAATTGACCCGTCATTTGTAATTACGCACCGAATGAAATTGGATGAAGCGCCCCACGCTTACGAGATTTTCAAACAGAAAAAAGACAACTGCATCAAAGTTGTCCTCAAACCCTAACTCGCATTTACCCTTTAAGGAAAAACTATGCTTTTACAAGAAAAAGAATCAGGCGACTTGATTGAAATCCTCGATGTAGATGCTTTAATCAGCCCTACAAAACAAGAAGTGCCGGGAAAAAATCAAGCTGGTCAAGAAGAGCAAGAGAAAGCAACTTTTGCAAAAAGCAATTTAGTGTTTCCTTCCGGTGAAACTCTGCCGCGCTGTTGGACTGAGGAAAATTATCAAACTCATTGATTCCCCTGATTCTCCCCATCCCGCTTAACAAGGGCGGGACTCGAAGCTAGGGGGATGGACACAGCACATAGGTGTCCGCTAAACCCAAGAAACCGCTCTCCGATAGGGGTTAAAACCCCTGCCGGAGGGCGGTTTAGACGTTTTTTTTGACACCCGGATCACACAGCGCTGTGTTTGTTTAAATAGAATGTACGATCGACCAAATTTAATGCAGAGTCTTTAGTTCGCGGGCGCGAGAAACCGCATTAAACTAAAGTGATAAAGATAACCGGGCTTGATTTAATTTCTTTATGACTAAAAGCTGATTCGCCTCCCTCACTGGCAGCGTTACAAATAATGAAACTTACTCAAAACTCCCTGGGAGGAATTCCCCATGTTTTACCATAAGAAGCCACTACAGTATTACAAAAGACCAGAAAAGCCAGATGCCGTTTACGCCAAGAAAATACAAGAACTAATTGGCGGTACATTTGGCGAAATGACCGTGATGATGCAGTATCTATTTCAAGGTTGGAACTGCCGAGGCCCAGCCAAATATCGCGATATGTTGCTTGATGTCGGTACAGAAGAAATCGGGCATATCGAGATGCTAGCAACTATGATTGCTCACTTGTTAGATAAAGCTCCTGTATCTATGCAAGAAGAAGGTTTCAAGGATGCTGTGGTGGGTGCTGTGATGGGTGGAAACAGCCCGCGAGATGCGATCGCCGCCAGCATGAATCCGCAGCACGCAATTGTATCGGGTTTGGGCGCACTTCCTAGCGACAGCGTAGGGTATCCCTGGAACGGCCGTTATATCGTTGCTAGCGGCAATCTTTTAGCAGATTTTCGCTCGAATTTGCACGCCGAATCGCAAGGAAGATTGCAGGCTGTGCGGATGTATGAAATGTCAGACGATCCGGGCGTGAAAGACACCCTGAGTTTTATGATCGCCCGCGACACGATGCACCAAAATTTGTGGCTGGCGGCGATCGAAGATTTAGAAAGTTCGGGAATGGAAACAACACCCGTTCCGAGTTCCTTCCCGCAAGAGTTGGAAAAATCAGAATTTGCTTATCAGTTTTGGAATCATTCTGAAGGTTCCGAAAGTAGCGAGGGACGCTGGGCGAAAGGCAAATCAATGGACGGCAAAGGCGAGTTTGAATATGTAGCCGATCCCCAACCGTTAGGGCCAGAACCAGTACCGCCGCCGCCCGAACCCAAATTGCACGGCACGGGCATGAAATAGCCCATCAAAAAGTTAATAGTAAGCTGACCAGTCCACCATTGACTAATTAAATAATTAAGGACTAAAGTGCTTACTCCTAACCTAAGAAAAACTAAAGTTCTTACTACTAACGTTGGGTTAGTGGTAAGAACTTTACTCGCTAATTGGCTAATTAATTAGTTAAGGACTTCAGTCCTTGCTACAAACCAGGTTTTGACAATAAGTCTAATAATTAACCACAAATAAGTTATGCAATTGCAAGCAGTAATTCTCGATATTGACGGTACTCTGACGCTCAGCAATGACGCCCACGCCCAAGCTTGGGTAGAGGGATTTGCGGCTTACGGCTACGAGGTGCCGTTCGAGAAAATTCGCCCGCTAATTGGCATGGGAGGCGACAAAGTGATACCCAAAATGGTATCAGGACTTTCCGACGAAGAAGGCGACGGGAAAAAGATTGCACAGCGGCGCAAAGAACTGATTATTAACCGCTTTGCCCCCGACCTTTCTCCAACCCCTGGTTCGCGGGATTTGCTGTTAAAAATGCAGCAAGAAGGATTGCGGCTAATTATTGCTACTTCAGCTACCAATGAAGAACTTTCCGGTTTGCTGAAAGCTGCACAAGTTGACGATTTATTGGATCGAGATCAAGCGGCGACATCTAGCGATGCGGAAGCTTCTAAACCGGAACCGGATATTGTAGAAGCTGCTTTGAGCAAATTGCAGATGGAAGCGAGTCAGACTGTGATGTTAGCTGATACTCCTTACGATATCGAAGCTGCGGGGAAGTGCGGGGTGCCAGTAATTGCTTTTCGGTGCGGAGGTTTCGATGATGCTTCGCTGGCAAATGCTGCGGCAATTTACGATCACCCTGCTGATTTGTTGGCGCATTATGACGATTCTATTTTAGGGAAAAAGGAATTGGTAGCGCGTTGAACTAAGATGGCTAACTGCGGGGCATCGCCCCTAAAGTAGCCTGATCGGCTACAATCCACTCTACCTGATGGGCTTCTGTGATATCTGGAATATCCAGGCGCGCAGCTAATTTGCGAATGACTGCTTCCGGTACAGTTGCTGTGCGCGATCGATTCCGCTGCAATATTTCTTCTAGAGGTACTTCCAGATAAACAATGTGAATTCGCGCTTGATAAGCAGCAAAAAAATTAATTAATTGCTGCCGCATTTGTTTAGTTGTATTCGTGGCGTTCCACACAAAAGAACGCCCCTCATTCATGTATTCGCGCGCTCTTTGTTTGGCGGCTGTCACCACATTTCCAGGTGTTTCGTCTGGAGGGACATTCATCTCTTTTCGCAGTGCATCCAGCGAGATTACTGGCAAATCAGGGAGATTTTTCCGAATCCAATAATCTTTACCGCTTCCTGGCAAGCCAGACATCAAAATTACTTCGCATTTAGTGTCGTCAAATGCTTCGTAATCCGGGTTGCCGTTCTCTTTGCGGAAGTAGATAAATCGGCTGTGTGCTGATGGGAATTGTCGGGGAGAATCCAAACAATCATTTTCTTGACAAAACTCCCGAAATAGTTCTATTTTATCGAGAAGTTCTTGTCTGTCGCTACACTGTCGGCCGCGCACGTCTGCTTCTGCTAAAAGCGCGAGAAAATCGCAGCGGACAACTTGACTGACTTTAATTACAGACTGCTGCGGGTTGGGTTTGTCGATCAGCCAGATGGGTAAACTGCCGAATTTGACGATCGCCACCACTGTTTCGCGAATCTCAAACTGCACGGGCGGCTCGAATTGAGATAAAATTTGTCTGACCATTCTCGCACCTTGGCGGGCGTGACCTTTTGAGCTAATTCTGCCGTCGGCTTCTATTTTTGTAAAGGCTGGTTTGGCGACATCGTGCAGCAAAGCGGCCGCAAAAAGTATCGATCGTTCTTTTTCGGGTAATTGACGCCAATTCGGGGATGAGATTAATGCTTCGCAGACCATTTTAGTATGAATTAAAACGTCTCCTTCGGCGTGATAAATCGGGTCTTGCTGACATCCTTTTAAGTTTTGAATCCAATCGAAATGATTTTGAATGCTGTCCCAATCCAGAAACCAATCGGGGGGTTCGGGACAAAAGGGAAAAGTCCAAGTTGCGGATGGTGATAATACAGCGGTCATGGTTTCACCTGTTTGTTAATATAGTAAGGTGCGCATTGCGCACCCTACTGTCTGTCAGTTAATATGGCAAGGTGCGCATTGCGCACCCTACTGTCTGTCAGTTAATATGGTAAGGTGCGCATTGCGCACCCTACTGTCTGTCAACTAAAATTAAATAAATCTGCGCCTGGACGTAGAATATTCGGTATGATTGGGCGATTGAGCCAATGTCCTTCGGCATTTTTAATAGCTGTCAAAAAGCTGGCACGCACGTATTTGTAACGTGCTTTTACAATTCCCTTTTCTTCTATTTTAATATACAAACCTTCCATAATCTCACTCTTGTCAGTCTCTTTCAAACATCGTTCTTCATCTAATCCCAATTCCCGACTGTACAAACGCAACCGCTCCAAATGTCCAGGTTGAATAAAATTCGACTTGTCCATAAACTGCATCATTTGCTTGGGAGATTTCACCACTCCCGAAAACAACACGGGAACGGACACTAACGGCAGTCCGTTTAACAACTTGCGGCGGGATTCTGTACTCAGAAATTGACTGGTTTCTAAGTCCAGCACGTCGTATTCCATAAAATAGTGCGGCAAAAAATCATAAAAAACAGTGTGTTTGGCATAAAGCCATTCGCCGTAAAGAATGTAGCGATTTCCCAGGACTTCTGCCAGGGCTGGGCTGAGACTGAAAGCCCACTGTTTGAATAAGTTAAAATGTTTTTCCCTCGGTCCACCAGTGAGATAGTGGCCGCGACTTTGCAGCAGCATTTGCCCATCTGGTGCGAAGCTGATGCCTGTATTAGCGCCGTCTACCTTTTCTTCTATAATTAGAGGGCGATCGATCAAAACGCTAAATGGCACGCTGTCGAGATCCTCATCGCCCGGTTGGAAACGCGAACCTTCGATGTGATAAGTTCTAGGATATTTAACAATTTTGAGCATCAGCCCATCCATTTTAGATTTGAGATTTCCGATGCAACCCCATCCATTTTAGATGGTAATTTTAGATTTTAGCTTTTAGAGGCGACCGAATCTATTTAACCATTATAATGGAATGAGCACAAAGGAGCGTGTAAGTTGAAAAATCAAAGTTTTCAGAGCATATCATCAGCACTCGCTGGGATTCTATTAGTAGGCGCGCTACTCATCGGTTTAAACTCTTTTGTCGTCATCAATCCAGGCGAAGCAGGGGTGGTTAGCGTTTTAGGAAAAGCCACAGATGGAGCATTGTTAGAGGGGTTTCACCTCAGACCCCCGCTAATATCCAAGGTAGATGTGTACGATGTAACAGTGCAAAAATTTGAAGTTCCCGCCCAGAGTGCTACTAAAGACCTTCAGGATTTAAATGCTAGTTTTGCGATCAACTTTCGCCTCGATCCTGAGAAAATAGTGGAGATCAGAAGGACTCAAGGAACTTTGGAGAATATAGTCTCAAAAATTATTGCTCCTCAGACGCAAGAAGCATTTAAAACAGCCGCTGCACTGAGAACCGCCGAACAATCTATTACTCAAAGAAGTGAACTGAAGCGAGACTTTGATACTGCGCTGAAGGAAAGGCTATCAAAGTATGATGTAATCGTACTCGATACGAGCGTTGTTAACATTCGATTCTCCACAGATTTTGCAAAAGCGGTTGAGGAGAAACAGGTTGCTGAACAGCGGGCGCAAAGGGCTGTTTATGTGGCTCAGGAAGCAGAACAACAGGCTCAAGCTGACATTAACCGCGCTCAAGGTAGGGCGGAAGCTCAAAGACTTTTGGCGGAAACTTTGAAGGCTCAGGGCGGGAATTTAGTTCTGCAAAAAGAGGCGATCGAAGCTTGGAGAAGCGGCGGGGCTCAGATGCCAAAAGTGCTGGTTATGGGCGCAGGTTCGAGTCGGGTTCCTTTCATTTTTAATATGAGCGATATTCAGGAAGAACCCGATCACCCGGAAGTGACCAACAATTAAAATATGACTGAGGGTAACAAGCCCGGTGTCTCCGAAAATATTGGCTTTGCTAACCAGAAATCTCGCAATAAACCGGGTTTACTCAGAAAGCACACATAAGTCCTATGAGAGTTGCGGGAATATGCTACACTTCTGAAAGCCACAATATAACGACAGTTTGAAACCTGTCGTTATAAAAGCGAAGTCCGCAATTAAAACGCAGGCAACACACTCATTTTAGGAAGCCAGGAGAAATCATGACCCGCGCTATTATGGAAACCGACAAAGGCACAATCAATTTGGAATTGTTCGATGCGGATGCGCCTAACACAGTGAAGAATTTTGTTGACTTGGCGGAAAAAGGTTTTTACGATGGATTGTCCTTTCACCGAGTCATTCCTAACTTTATGATTCAAGGTGGCTGTCCCAAAGGCAATGGAACGGGCGGTCCCGGCTACAAAATCAAGTGCGAAATTAACTCCAACAAACATTTGGCAGGAACTTTATCGATGGCTCACGCAGGCCGCGATACGGGTGGCAGCCAATTCTTTATTTGCCATTCTCCCCAGTCTCATCTAGATGGAGTTCACACAACTTTTGGCAAAACTGAGGATATGTCTGTCGTCAATGCTATCCGCCAAGGTGACAAGATTATTTCCCTCAAAATTGAGCATTAATTTCCAGTAATTTAGTGGCGTTTGTAGTAAGGACGAAGAGTCCTTATTGCAAACAAAACTTGTGAAAATTAATATTTTTAAAATATACAACTTATGACTGTAATAAATGATTCTGGGGTGGTGACAGAGTTAACTGAACTATATTTAAAATACGAAAAAGCTCTTTGTACGAACGATATTGAAACTCTTGATAATTTGTTCTGGGATGCGCCGGAAGTCGTGCGGTTTGGGGTGACGGAGAACCTGTACGGGAGCGATGAGGTGAGGGCTTTTCGTAAAGGACGATCGCCTGCAAATGTCGATCGAGAAATGTTCAACCTCAAAGTCGTGACTTTTGATGCAGACATGGCGGCTGTGACGCTGGAATTTCGCCGTGTAATGGATGGAGTGGTGCGGCTGGGGCGGCAGAGTCAGATGTGGCGGAAGTTTCCTCAAGGGTGGAAGATTGTTTCCGCTCACGTTTCTTTTTTGCCGATGGAGAGATGAGCGGTGATACACCTCCGATCAAGGTGAAATAATTTCCCCTGTCGGTATTTGAATTTGATTATTGTTGAGCCATTTAATTCCGCAGATATTCTTTTTTTCCTTTACTATTAGTGCCTGTCTCTGCCTTGTCACCTATCTTCTGCTTTCTTGGTTCTCCACTTTTGCAGTAGCTTCCTCATTACCGCTATTTTCCCTGCTACGATCCTCTAATACAGTTCATATTTGAGCAAAGTACACGGAATCGATCCATTAAAAACCGGAATCCGCCGCGATGTCCTGAGTCCCACCTTTTTACCCAACTCCTTATTTCCTGTCAAAATAAACGCATTCCAACCTTTAAAACGATGCTTAAAAATATCCCCCAACATCTTGTACAAATCTCCCAATTCGCTAGCATCTCCCAGCCTTTCTCCGTAGGGAGGATTGCAAATCAGAACGCCTCTGTCTGCGGGTGCTTCCAACTGAGATAACTCGGTTTGAGCAAACTGAATCTTACCGGAAATACCAGCTTGCTGCGCGTTCGTGCGAGCTTGAGTTAACATATCGGAATCGCGATCGCACCCTGCAATCACCTCTTTAAGTTCCGGTAACTCACTATTTTCCGCTTCCGCCCACAATTTATCCCACAAAGGTTCGTCAAAATCCCGCCACGTCATAAATCCAAACTTTTCTCGAAACAATCCCGGTGCAATATTCAAAGCCTTTAAAGTCGCTTCCAAAGGCAAAGTTCCAGAACCACACATCGGGTCTAAAAACGGCAAATCTGGCGTCCATTCTGCCATCTCCAACAAAGCCGCAGCTAGGGTTTCTTTGAGGGGAGCAAGCCCCATCGCCGGTCGATATCCCCGGCGGTGCAAACTGCCGCCAGAACTGTCTAAACTTAAAATACAGTTGTCTCGATGAATGTGAATGTTAATTAGTAAATCGGGATGCTCTACATCAACATTAGAACGCTTGTTAAATTGAAGGCGCTGTTGGTCGGCGATCGCATTTTTGACCTGCAAAGCTGTAAAGTGAGTGTGGTTCAACTTTTCGTTGCCGCCGGTGCAGTTTACTGCTAAAGTATTTTCGGGATATAAGTATTCGTCCCAAGGGATTTTCTGCACTTCGCGGTAGAGCATATCCGAGTTGTAACACCGGAATTCGGCGATCGGCATTAGCACTCGAAAAATTGTTCTCGACCAAAGATTGACGCGGTACAATAAAGCGCGATCGCCCGCAAAGTAAACTCCAGTAAAATCTGGCTTGACATCCTCGGCCCCTAAACGTTCTAATTCTTGGGCGGCAATAGTTTCTAAACCGCGCGCAACTGTAGCAAAATATTGATTCATTGATAATTGGTAAGTGGTAATTGGTAATTGCTTTTTCTCGATCGCCCTAAATTATATCAAATCCCGTACCATCGGAATTGTAAAATCGAGTCAACAGTCAACAATCTCCGACGGTGCAACCGCAATTGATATAATTCATCTGCGTTAATCTGTGTTTATCTGCTTGTATCTGCGGTTAAAAAAAGAGAATTTCTAGAACCGCAGATGACAATAGATTGATGCGGATTTACGCAGATTAAGAGAAGAGAGAGATGAATAATTCCGACTCCCGGGAGTGAGTTTCCGCGCACCTCACCCTTGCAAATCACAAACTGTCAGTAATACTCGTGAAATTAAAAGCTTTCACGCGCACTCCGGGCACGACACTACCGCCGTAACGCTTCACCGCACTAACTGCATCCACATCGCGCAACATATCAGGTAAAACTTGATTGAAACGCAGGTTTTTAATCGGATAAGCAATTTTGCCATCCTCAATCCAAAAAGTACCGTCGCGAGTCATCCCCGTTACTTCCAATGTTTTCGGATTAACGTAGCGCACGTACCAAGCTCGACTAACAAAAATTCCTCGCTCGGTTTGAGCAATTAAATCTGCTAAACTTTGGTCGGAACCTGTCATTACGATCGGGTAATAAGCACCTTTTGCCTCTTTACCTTTTTGTGCGGCCCAGTAGCGGGAATAAGACAAACTTTGAGGGACGCCATCTTTGATGATTTCCAAATAGTTATTGCTCAATCCGTCGTCGAAAAAAGTATTCGATCGCAGCAAAGGATGAGCCGGATCGCGCTGCACTTGCACTAACGGGCTAAAAAGTTGTTCCCCCGCGCGGTTTCCCGCTGGTTTTCCCTCTGCATCGGCGATCGACATAAACGATCGCCCCTCATCCGCCGCCCTCGCATCCAAACTCCAAATCACCCACGGTAGCAAGCCCGCAAAAGCAGCGCCGTCAAGGATTACCGGATAAACGCCGGGAGTGATGGGGCGCGGGTTGCGGGATGCGATCGCCCGATCGAGCACTTGTTCTGCTAATTGGGCGATGGGCAATTCGTTGATACTCCAAGCAGTGCTCCTCGCCCAACTAGAACCGTCTTCAACGCGAGCAGTAAAGCTGAAATCCGCATCTGTAGAATGGTTGCAGGCGCGGAGTCCGGTTGACGAGGCGATCGCGTACAGCGACGCCTCAGTGCTCAAAGTGCCCGAACCATGAGCGCCCCCCTGGGAGGATCTGGCGCAAGCTTGCTGCACCATTTGGGCCCGCGCTAGAGGCGATACAGTTGCCGTTGCTGCGTCGAAGGCGGGCGATCGCAAATCGTAGGTTTGAGGCGGCAGCAGCGGCATCCATTCGGGGTCTGCCGGCGCAATTCTGGCCAATTCTTCCGATCGCTTGACGGCAGAGGCGATCGCATCTTCATCAAATTCTGTAACAGCAGCAGAGGCGCTTTTGTTGCCAAAATAGCTAGTAATGCTCAGGCTAAATACAGTTTTGCTAATATTTTGGCTGATTTGATTTTCCGAGAATCTCGAAAGAGATTCCTCGCCAGTAGAGAGACTGACAAATACTGCTTCCGCCGATGACATTTTAACCGTTGAATCCAGCAGAGAGAGTGCTCTGTCTTCGCTTAAAAGTGCAGGTGCTGTTGTTGCAGTCATAATTTATAATCGGATGGCAATTTGTTTTTACTTGAGAATTCCTTGAGCAGTCCTGGACGCAAAACCTCTATACGTAGGGTGCGCATTGCGCACCTTACCGCTTATTCTTGAGTTTCTCTGGGTTATAATGAAAGTTTGTGTAGGAGCGGTTTCAACCGCCGAGTTTTATCAAGAGGGTTTTTAACTATTCGCCTCTTTTTTATTCTAAAAAACTAAGCCCCTCCCCCAATTTGAATATCCCTCACTCGCACCGGCACACAAGCGTGAGTCATCTGAGCGACCTGCATCGGCTCGCCCTTTCCGCATATATTCGTACCGCACTGAACCAGCTCCGAAGCCGGCCCTATCGCATCTATTTGATTCCAGAAATCAGTGCTCATCGCCTGATAAGTGACATCCTTCAACATACCGACAACTTTACCTTTTTCCACCTTCCAAAAAGCATCGCCGCCGAATTGAAAATTGCGCCGCTGCTGGTCGATAGAAAAACTACCAACACCGTCAATTAAAATCCCATCTTCAGTATCAGCAATCATCTCTGCCAAAGTAGCAGTATGGCTGCCGCCCTCCGGGCCCGGCTCCAATCCCAAATTGGGAATTCTCACCATCGGCACGCTCGACCAACTGTCAGCGCAAGCAGAACCGTTGCTGCTACCGCGTCCGAGGCGATAAGCCGTCTCTCTGTCAGTGAGATAATCAACTAAAATTCCATCCTTGACAACGTACCAATCTTGTGATTTTACGCCCTCATCATCGTAACCCATTGTACCGCGGCCGCCCGGTTGAGTGCGATCGCACTTAAAATTCACCCAAGGTGCAGCGTATTGAAGTTTATTTAACTTATCAGTAGTAGCAAAGCTCGTGCCAGCAAAATTAGATTCGTAGCCGTAAACCCGGTCTAATTCAGTTGGATGTCCTACTGATTCGTGGATTGTCAAATACAAATTTGTCGGCTTAAGAATCAGGGATTTGCAAATACCAGCAGGGATTTTAGGAGCGCGGACTTTCTCAATAGCTTCGGCAGCAACTCTTTCGACTTGACTCAACAAATCATCGGGATTAATATGTTCGTAACCGATATTAAGTGGCGGGCGTTCGTAACTGCGACTTTGGGCATCGCCACCCGCAATTGCCGTACAGCCAAAACCCGGATAGCTGCGGTAGATTGTTTGTTCGATTAGCGATCCTTCTGTGGAAGCAAAAACCTTGTCTTCGCGGCTTGACTGCAAAAAAGAAGAAGCTTTTTTGATGCCTTGTGCGCCGTGTGCTAGCAGTTTCTCGTTGATAGTTAGCAGCAGTTCAGCTTTCTCAGCAACGGGTACAGAAAAAGGGTCAATGGTGATGGGAGTAATGTAGGTATCGACATATTTTTCGACAGGCACTAACCGCACCGGTTCCTTTTGAGTTAAGCGGCTGCCTTTAGCGATTTCTACAGCCAAAGCGACTATTCTTGCAACCTCTGCCGGTGTTTTGCTGTGACTGGCGGCAAACCCCCAAGCGCCGTCTAGAAGCACTCGCACGCCAAAACCGGAACTTACATTATCTGACAGTTGACTTAAAGATCGATCGCGCGCGTAAAGATTCTGCCTTCGGTAACTGCAAAAACGCACATCACCGTACTCACAACCTGTTTTCCGAATCAAATCTACAGCCAAATTTGCTAACTCGTTAGCAGAGATTTTTGCAGTTAATTGCACCATAGTTATTCGTCATTAGTCGTTACTTGTTAATTATTATAGCGCTTTTTAATTATTTGAACCATTTTCAACAAGCCTTCTATGGGCGGGCATCCTGCCCGCCCCACAATAAATTCACTCTTTGTGGAACAGGCATCTTGCCTGTGCTTAAAAATAGTACAAAGAGTGAGTTTAATTGCGGGCAGGATACCCACCCCACCATAAATTCACTCTTTGTAGAACAGGCATCTTGCTTGTTGTTTATCATTGGGCCATATCTCAGTTAAATCCTACTCCATCTCCTGCAAAACCCCTGTCAAAATCTCCACAATGCGATCGATATGTTCCTTCTCAATAATCAGCGGTGGCGACAAAGCAATAATATCACCAGTCGTGCGAATTAGCAGCCCTTTTTCATAGCACTGCAAGAAACAATCAAAAGCCCGTTTCCCAGGCTTACCAGCAATAGATTCCAACTCAATACCCGCTACCAGTCCCAAATTGCGAACATCAATTACGTGCCGCACCCCATTCAAAGAATGCACCGCATTTTCCCAATAACCAGCTATCTTATCAGCTCGTTCAAACAGCCTTTCTTCCTCATAAATATCCAGCGTCGCCAGAGCAGCCGCACAAGCCAGAGGATGACCAGAATAAGTATAACCGTGAAAAAGCTCGATCGCATTTTCAGGAGCATTCATAAAAGCGTCGTAAATGCCTTCTTTCACAAACACCGCCCCCATCGGCACCGTACCGTTAGTTATCCCTTTTGCCGCCGTCACAATATCGGGAACCACCCCAAAATATTCCGTTGCAAAACTAGAGCCGAGTCGCCCGAATCCGGTAATTACCTCATCAAAAATCAGCAGAATTCCGTATTTGTCGCAAATCGCCCGCAGTCGCTCCAAATAACCTTTCGGCGGAATCAAAACCCCCGTAGAACCAGCCACCGGTTCCACAATTACCGCTGCAATATTCGACGCATCGTGCAAAGCGACAATCCGCTCCAATTCATCAGCCAAATGCGCTCCCCATTCCGGTTGTTTGCGGCTGAAAGCATTGTGTTCTAAATTGTGAGTGTGAGGCAAATGATCGACTCCCGTCAGCAAACTGCCAAAAAACTTGCGGTTTGTACCGATACCGCCGACAGAAATTCCCCCAAAACCAACGCCGTGATAGCCGCGTTCCCTGCCTATCAATCGTTGGCGAGTTCCTTCACCTTTCACCCGGTGATAAGCAATTGCAATCTTTAACGCAGTTTCTACAGATTCCGAACCAGAATTAGTAAAGAAAACGCGATCGAAATTGCCCGGAATCATCTTTACCAAACGTTCCGCTAATTCAAAAGCACCCGGATGTCCCATCTGAAAAGCCGGAGAGTAATCCAAACGCAAAACCTGCTGTTTAACTGCTTCGGCAATTGTCTCGCGGGCGTGTCCTGCATTCACGCACCACAGCCCCGCAGTACCATCTAAAATTGAGCGGTTATCATCGCTTGTAAAGTGCATATCTTTGGCAGAAACCAACATTCGCGGATTCGCTTTAAACTGTCGGTTGGCAGTGAAGGGCATCCAGTAAGCGTCCATATCTGTCATCATTTTTTTATCCTTTTATATTGATGCTTCTGCATCCAAACTATAACTGGCTCCCGATCGCCGATCGCCCGACGCTTATTATAATTTTACAAAACACCTCTCTCCCTCTTTCTATCTTTTCTATCTCCTCTGCGCCCTCTGCGCCCTCTGCGGTTAGTAAAAAAAATATCATTCACAAATGAAATAAAATCACTGCCGCAATCCTAAATCTTGGCTATGGCTTTCCTAGCGACCGAGATATCAGATAAAAAACCCGGTTCATTAATTAACATAAAAAAAACCGGGTTTTTAAGGAACCTAAAAACTTGATGTTTAATGACACAAACTAGCTAATTCACGATCGCCTCCACAGACTCATGCTGCAACAAACCAGTTAGCATTTTCACAGGCCGCTCCCCGTAGGGCCACGCGAAAGCATGGCGGAAAGCAGCTTCTTGACACGCTTGCAATTGCCGAAAATCAATGATATCTAAAGTTAACAAATTCTCGTACTCGAAAGGCAATCGCACGTTGTGCAATCCCGCGTTGTCGGTACAAATGGCAATATCGACACCAGCTTCAAAACATCGATCGAACACAACCTTCAATTCGCGCATATCCTGCAACGTCCCCGTTTTGAGATAGGTAGTCGGGCAAACTTCCAAGCATTGACCCCTGCGCGCAACTTCTGGCAGCAGTTCAGGATATTTTAACGGAATTTGAATGCCGTGGCCGATACGCATCAGATAGGGCAAAAGTTCGGGATAACAGCCAGAGGTAGTTTCGTAGAGGTGGCCGGTAGTTTTGATGCCGATCGACCTCGCGTACTGGTACAATCCCACAAACTCCTCTAAACGCTCGCCAATAGCAGCATCGCCCCCAGCTAGATCGATCGCACAAACATATTCTCCCATCCCGGCCGCCAAATCTACGATCGCCCGATTCACCTCATAGGGTAAACGCGAGTGCATACACAAAATTTGGCTAGTAACAATCGGACAATCGCTAATTTGACTTGCCTTGCCCACAACCTGTACAATTTCTGCCATCAAATCAATGCGTTCTGACTGTTCCAAATGTTCTGGAGTCCGCAAATAAGGCGTATAGCGCAACTCCAAATAAGCCATATTTTCAAACACGTAAGCGCCCCGCATTAACCGATAGATGAAATAAGGCAAAGTCTCAACAGTTTGAACGCTTTCTACCAGCGTGTGCAGTTCCAAATACTCATTGAGAGTATTGCGCGGACGAGTGTAAAACTCCTCAAACTCCGAGTATTCTTGAAATCGATTAACCATCTCAGCATTGTGGCGATCGAAATACCGCCACAGCACCCTAGGAACGACAGAACCACCCAGATGGCGGTGCAACTCAGCGTGTAAAGTCATGCGATTTTAGATTTTAGATTTTAGATTTTAGATTGAAAGAATTGAAGGATTGAAGGATTGAAGAATTGAAGGATTGAAGAATTTGTAATTTAGTCCTATACGCATCAGTGGCCAGAAACCGGGTTTTCCCCCATACCAGCCAACAACCTCCAGCAGGTAAACTGTTCCACATTTAAGCTGCACATTGGATTCCCATAAAAACTCATCAAATCCTCTCTCATTCTCCCCTCTCCCATTCTCCCCCTCTCGGGCTCTCCCTTCCCAAGTCCCCCGATAGTGCTGGAAGTGGGTTGTTGAGAGCAATACAGCCTCAAGTCTCTCAATTGTAACAAAAATTTATTTGACATCCGGGACACGTTCGTACATAATCGGAGATTGTGTCAACCTGAACTGAACGCGAGAAACCCTTGGCTAACGTAGTTGTGATCGGCGCCCAGTGGGGCGATGAAGGAAAAGGCAAAATTACCGATTTGCTCAGCAAATCCGCAGATATCGTTGTCCGGTACCAAGGGGGCGTCAACGCCGGTCACACCGTGGTAGTTAACGGTCAGACTTTCAAGCTGCATTTAATTCCGTCCGGGATTCTCTACCCTGATAAAGAGTGTATCATCGGCTGCGGCACGGTCATCGACCCTAAAGTTTTAATTGCAGAGTTAGATCAGTTAGAGGCACTGAATATTTCGACAGCCTCGCTGATGATTTCGGAAACTGCTCACGTAACGATGCCCTATCATCGATTAATTGATGTAGCATCGGAAACCCAGCGGGGAAATTATAAAATCGGGACGACGGGACGGGGAATTGGCCCTACTTACGCCGACAAGTCGGAACGCACTGGCATTCGGATGCTAGATTTAATGGACTTGGAAGGGTTGCAAGAACAACTGGAATGGACGATTAATTGTAAAAATGTCCTTCTCGAAAAACTCTACAATTTGCCGCCTTTAAATCCCCAAGATGTAATTGATGAATATCGAGTTTATGCGGAACGTTTGCGGCCGCACGTAGTAGATAGTTCCCTGAAAATTTATGAGGGAATTCACAAGCGGAAAAATATTCTGTTTGAAGGCGCGCAAGGCACTTTATTAGACTTAGACCACGGCACTTATCCTTACGTTACTTCGAGCAATCCCATCGCTGGTGGGGCCTGTGTGGGAACCGGAGTCGGCCCGACAGCGATCGATCGCGTAATTGGCGTAGCAAAAGCTTATACAACCCGCGTCGGA
The DNA here is from genome assembly GCF_036705485.1 of Microcoleus sp. AT9b-C3. Taxonomy (NCBI): domain Bacteria; kingdom Bacillati; phylum Cyanobacteriota; class Cyanophyceae; order Oscillatoriales; family Microcoleaceae; genus Microcoleus; species Microcoleus sp. AT9b-C3. Next base: position 108,809 of record NZ_JAUBUR010000001.1, read on the forward strand.
GAAGGCCCCTTCCCTACCGAAATGGTAGATGGAATAGGCGCAATTTTGGGCGATAGAGGTGCAGAATTCGGCACAACAACGGGCAGAAAACGCCGCTGCGGTTGGTTCGACGCAGTAATCGGCCGGTACGCAGTCCGCATCAACGGCCTTGACTGTCTGGCAATTACCAAACTAGATGTTTTGGATGAATTAGAAGAAATAAAAGTTTGCGTTGCTTACGAAATTGACGGCCAAAAATGTGTTGATTTCCCCAAAAGTTCCCGGATATTTGCTCGGTGCAAACCTATTTACGAAACCCTTCCCGGTTGGAAACAGTCTACGGAAGAGTGCCGGAATTTGGAAGATTTACCGCCGCAAGCATTGGATTATCTGAAGTTTTTAGCAGATTTGATGGAAGTGCCGATCGCGATCGTTTCTCTCGGTGCCAGCCGCGACCAAACTATTATTGTAGAAGACCCGATTCACGGGCCGAAACGCGCTTTGCTCTCTGCTGACGGTACGCCTGTAGCAGCACAATCATAACACGTTTAGTTATAATAGATAAAAAAGTCTATCTCATGTGTGACGAGGCTCCAATGACCGATGAAGATCGTCTGATCTACCAACTAACCCTTCATCGAGATTTGGTTGGCTGGGTAATCGGAAAGTTAGCTGAAGCTGGCATTGCCTCCCAGAGAACTACTGGCAACGATCCCAAAGGAGACATTTTGATTGTCGCTCCACATGAGGCCTCGCAAGTAAAAGAAATAATCCGGGATCTTCATAATCAATACACGATAGAAAATATCCAAGATTCACAGTCAACCTTAGAGGAAAGAAAAACCAACTTACCGCATATAGAAATCAAAACCACATACCTTTCAGGAAAAGCAGTTAATGAAATTATTGAGACTGCTACTTTCAGTGCAGTTGTAAGTGCCGATAGAATTTCTTGACCTGGCAAGGCAAAATTTATAAAAGCAGGTATAGCTTATGCAGAAAATATTCCTTTGAACGAGTTTCTCGATGTTTAGTAGCAGGAGTAATCCCAATGTTTGACATCAGTTTTTATTCAGCCAATGGTGAACCGTCCGATAGTGTAAGAATAACAGCAGCTACTTACGAGTGGTTAGCAAAATCAGCATTTTCCAAAATAGGTGGCGAATCAATCGAAACCCAAATTTACCTAGATGACGAAAATGTAATTCTGCCTTTAGTTGAATTAAATCAAGATATTCGCCAGCAGTTCAAGAAAATTTTCAGCGAAGCAATCATCAGTGAAAGCGATGCAGTTCTTACTAAGCTTGGTGATTACCCTTCAAAAGAAGAGTATCAATCAGGAACATACCGTCTGAGAAAAATGCTGGAATTGCTGAAGTGTGTGGAAAACGAAAATTATCAATACCTTCAGCGAATTTAATTGAGCGCGATCGCAATATCACAATTCTGGTAAAATGTGAAAACAATCAACAGAAAGTCACAAAATGGAACTCGCAGTAGAATGTCAAAAGCGGGCAGAAGGCAGCAAACCTAACGCCCTCCGCCGCTCTGGATTGATTCCCGCCGTCCTCTACGGCCACAAAGGATCTGAATCGATTTCCCTTACGATCAAAGCCAAAACAGTTGAAACCCTGCTCAAAAAGCACGTAGTCAACAATGCCCTAATTGACCTCAGCATTCCCGAACTCTCTTGGAGCGGAAAAACCTTGCTGCGGGAAGTTCAAGTTCATCCTTGGAAGGGCTTTCCTTACCACCTGAGCTTTTTCTCCGTAGCAACTCAAGACAGCCTGGAAGTTGAAGTGTCGCTGAATTTTGTCGGCGAAGCTGTCGGCGTCAAGTTAGAAGGCGGCATCTTGGATACCGTGCTGACGCAACTCGCAGTTAAGTGCAAACCAGACAGCATTCCTGAATCAATAGAAGTAGATATTTCTAATTTAAAGGTTGGGGATGCGCTGCACATTCACGAGTTAGTTTTGCCAGCAGGAGTGGTAGCTCTCGGCGAACCAGATCAGGTAGTTGTTAGCGTGCTGGGAATTCAAGCAGGTTCTGAAGCAGAAGACGCAGAAGCAGACGCAGACGCAGCAGCTTGATGAGTAATTCCTAATAGTTGTTAACTAACTAATGGTTGAAGAAAAAGGGCGATCGCTTTCTCGCAAAAGGGCGATCGTTTTTTGCAAAAAAGGCTATTCTCGTTTGGGATCGATCGCACATTTTGCGCCGTTTGTAATATTTTTGAGGCGGACTCCCTTGCCCAGTCCACAAGAAAGCCTCCCACAAGCAAGAACCAGCATTGTTTACTTTGCTTTACAAAACGGGCGATCGACCAGTAGCTACAAAAGTCTGGACGGGCGCGCAAATCTGCCAGAAACCCGGCTGATTCGTAAATATTTAGCCGTAAAATCAAAAAATCAGCCGAGAATCCCGGTTCCTCGCCAGCAGCGGGAATCAAAAAAAATTAAGAATTAGGGGAACAAGCCCGCTACTCTTAGTGTCAAACGCGAGTATAATTGTGAAACGTTTAGACTACCCTATTTAATTCCTGCCTCTGGAGCCGCCGCCCATATGCCATCAACAGTGAATACAGAATCAACAGCGGTTCAATTTAACCAACAGGGAGAAATATACTTATCCCAAGGAAAATTAGAAGAAGCGATCGCCTCCTGCGAGCAAGCTTTGAAGATTCACCCCAATTTTGCACCGGCTTACAAGACTTTGGGCAACGCGCTGCAAGCTCAAGGCAGGATGGAAGAGGCGCGGCACTGGTACGCTAAAGCGATTGAAATAGAACCGAATTTTGCGGAAGTATACGCGAATTTGGGTAGCCTGGGCGCGCAACAGCAAAAATGGCAGGAGGCGATCGGATTTTATCAAAAGGCGATCGCGATTAAGCCGAATTTCGCGGGAGTATACCGGAATTTAGCAAAAGTATTCGGACAAATTAGCAAACCGGAAGAAGCCCAGCAGTGCTGGTATCAAGCATTTAGTTTGGAACCGGAAAAAGTAGCGCCGGGGGAACACTTGAATATGGGCGACGCTTTTTTTCGGCAGGAAAAATTCCCCGAAGCGATCGCTTGTTACGATCGCGCCATAAAATTAAATCCTAATGTGGCTACTGCTTACCAAAACTTGGGCGAAGCGCTCAAAAAACAAGGAAAGTTAGAGGAAGCGACAGCATATTATCGCAAAGCTATTGAACTGAACGCAGCTAATGCGAGAAACGGCAGCGAGGGAGAGCAAACTCTGGCGGGTGCAACTGCGATGAACGGTGCAGTTAAGCAGCAGCCCGCAGCCACCCCAGTGCAGCAGGCAGTTAAGCCGCCAGTGCAGCAGGCAGTTAAGCCGCCAGTGCAGCAGCCAGTTAATTCTACAATTAATATAGAAGATCCAGAAGCATACAAAATACTGGCAGAAGGCTATTTTGCTCAGGGCAAATTGGAACAGGCGATCGCAGCTTGCAAGAAGGCACTGCAAATTAAGCCGGAAGCGCCGCTTTACAAAATGCTGGGCAACGCCCTGCAAGCTGGTGGCAAAATTGATGAAGCTAAAAGTTGCTATGTCAAAGCAATAGAAATTAACCCAAATTTTGCCGAAGCTTATGCTAATTACGGCAGCATTTGTGCGCAGCAGGAACAGTGGCAGCAAGCGGTTTCTGCTTACGAAAAGGCGATCGCCCTGAAACCGGATTTTGCCGGTGCTTTTCGCAATTTTGCCAAACTTTTGACGCAGTTAGGCAAGTCAGAGGAGGCGGCTGAGGCTTGGTATCGAGCATTTGCGATCGACCCCAAGTCGGGCACCGCTGAGGAACACGAGAATTTAGCCAAAACTTTGATCGAGCAAGGTAAGGTAGATAAGGGAATTGAGTGTTACCGACGCGCGGTTGAGTTGAACCCAAATGCCGGCGCCGCTTATCACGAATTGGGGGAAATTCTTAAGGGTCAAGAACAGTGGGAAGCGGCGGTAGAAGCTTACACTAATGCCATTAGAAACAATCCTAATCTTTCTTGGTCGCACAACAATTTAGCTGAGTCGCTGGTTAAGTTGGAACGGTGGGAAGAAGCTGTAAATGCCTACCGCAAAGCGATCGAATTAAATCCTGATTTTAGCTGGTCTCACAACAATTTAGCAGATGTGCTGCTGAAGTTGGAACGGTGGGAAGAAGCTGTAGAGTCTTACCGGAAAGCAACAGAATTAAATCCAGATTTCAGTTGGTCGCACAACTATTTAGCAGACGCCCTGATTAAACTGGGAAGGTGGGAGGAGGCAATTTCGGCTTACCAAAGGTCGATCGAACTCAATCCTGACCATTTTTGGGCGCACAACAATTTAGCAGAAGCGCTGGTGAATTTGGAACGGTGGGATGAGGCAGTTGTTGCCTACCGGCGTGCTAACGAAGTTAATCCAAATTTCTTCTGGTCGCAGAGCAAATTGGGCGACGCGCTGGTAGAAATGGAAAGGTGGGAGGAAGCGATCGATGTTTACCGACGCGCGGCCGAGTTAAATCCTGATTTTCCGTGGACTTATTACAACATGGGAACGGCTTTTGAGAAGCTGGAACGGTGGGATGAGTCGATCGCCGCTTACCGCCGCGCTGCGGAAATTCAGGCTGATTTGCCGTGGCTTTCGCAAAAGTTGGCTGATGCTTTGAGGATGCGATCGCAGTGGGACTTGAAGGATGCTATGCGTTTGTACCGGCGGGCGATTCAGGATAATCGTGATGACGTGCAGTTGTATCACAAGGCCCTGGAGATTGCGCCGAATGATGCTGACCTTTATGTTGAGTTGGCGGATGCTTTGGTGCGGAAGAATTGGCCGGATGGGGCGATCGTCTTTTATCAGATGGCATTGCAGATTCGGCCTGATGACAAGGCAATTGCTGGGCGGTTAGAAGAGGTGTTAAAAAAAAAGGGAATAACTAAAGCCCCAGGGGGCGATAGGACTCCTGGGGATGCTGTGGATTACCACAAATTAGGTGAGATTCTTCAGGGAGAAGGTAAAATAGATGAGGCTATTGTCGCATACAAAAAAGCAATAGAAGTTAACCCGAATTACTTTGGAACTCACCACAATTTAGGAGACCTTTATCAGCAAAAGTACAAGTTGGATGAAGCGGCAACTTCCTACCAGAGGGCTATTGAACAGAATCCAGGCTTTGCATGGTCATATCACAACTTAGGGGATACTCTGTTGCGGCAAGAAAAATTTGAAGAAGCCGCTACCGCCTATCGCAAAGCCCTTGAAATCGACCCAAACTTTGCGTGGGCTAACTACAATTTGGGGCGAGTATTAAACCAACAGAATAAGCTCTATGAAGCGCTAGGTTACTACCAGAGGGCTAATGAACTCAATCCTCAATTATTTCCTCTAGACTTGGATGTTTTGCGGGAAGGGCTACTGCAAAGCCAAGATGCTTATAGCAGGTGGCGGGCTCAGAATTGCCCCAGAGAAGCAGACTTGCGGCAGATTGCTGAAACAGTAAAATTGTTGAATTACAAGCCTCTGATCAGCGTAATTGTACCAGTGTACAACACGCCGGAAAATTTTCTGAGGGAGGCGATAGACTCAGTTCGGAATCAAGTCTATCCTTACTGGGAATTGTGCATCGCGGACGATGCTTCCACTGCTCCTCACGTCAAGAAAATTTTGTCAGAGTATGCGGATAAAGATGGTCGAATCAAAGTTGTTTATAGAACCGAAAACGGTCATATTTCCCGCGCATCTAATTCAGCATTGGAGGTGGCAGAAGGGGAGTTTGTTTCGCTCCTAGATCACGACGACTTGCTGACGCCAGATGCGCTGTATGAAGTGGCGTTGATGTTGAACAGCCATCCAGAAGCGGACATGATATATTCCGATGAAGATAAGCTGACTGCTGATGAGAAGCTCATGGGGCCGTATTTCAAGCCTGATTGGTGTCCCGACTCGTTCCTGTCTCGGATGTACACTTGCCATTTAGGGACTTACAGGCGATCGATTATCGAGGAAATTGAAGGTTTTAGAGCTGGTTTTGAAGGCGCTCAGGATTATGATTTGGTTTTGAGGTTTACCGAAAAAACTAACAAAATTTATCACATCCCAAAAGTCCTCTATCACTGGCGCATGCACTCTGGTTCGACTGCTAGCAGTTCGGAGGCAAAGCCTTATGCTTATGAAGCCTCAATGAAAACTCTGCAAGAAGCTATTGAAAGGAGGGGCGAACCGGGCAAGGTGGAGGGAGTGCCGGACTATTTAGGACACTACATCGTCCGCTACAAAATCGCTGACTACAAGTTGGTAAGCATAATTATTCCTACAAGGAATCTGGGCCACATTTTAGATAAATGCCTAGAATCTATCTTCACTAAGAGTCTGTACCCAAATTATGAAGTTATAGTTATCGACAACGGCAGCACGGAGTTAGAGACGGTTCAAGTAATTGCTAAATGGACAGCGAAGGAACCCGATCGGTTTAGGTGTTACCCGTTTGACATTCCCTTCAATTTTTCTAAGATTAATAACTACGGGGTTAGCAAAGCGCAGGGAGATTATTTGTTATTTTTGAATAATGATACAGAGGTGATTACTCCCGATTGGCTCGAGGCGATGGTGGAGCAAGCTCAAAGGTCTTCTATCGGCGCTGTGGGAGTTAAGTTGCTATATGCTGACAACACCATCCAACACGTTGGAGTTGTGCTTGGAGTTGGCGGGGTTGCCGGCCACATATACCTCGGTTTTCCCGCTAATTTCCCTGGATATTTCAGCAATGTGGTGGGGATGAACAATCTGTCAGCGGTGACAGGCGCGTGTTTGATGTGCCGCCGTGAGGTATTTGAGAGTGTGGGGGGATTTGATGAGGAACTAGCAGTAGCCTATAATGATGTGGATTTATGCTTGAAAATGGTTGAGCAAGGCTATAAAAATATTTACGTGCCTCATGTTTCTCTCTACCACCACGAATCAAAAAGTCGTGGTTACGAAGATACGGCGGAAAAGAAAGAAAGGTTGCAAAAAGAGGCAGATATTCTAGGAAAAAGATGGCAAAAATATATTGAAAATGATCCTTGTTATAGCCCGCATTTAACTAGGGAGCGTCAGGATTTCAGCATTAGAGCATAAGACTAGGCCGACCAAAAAGTCAAGTTCAAGTACACAATAACTTGGTAAACATGAATAACTCATTACAAGTGCATGAAGAGACTGCTTCTAATTATTTTCACAGAGGCAACCTTCTGAAACAGTCTGATAAATTACAGGAAGCCGCCGCCACCTACCAGCGGTGTACTGAACTCAACCCAGATTTTTCCTGGTATCATCACAATTTGGGTGAAGTTTTGGCGAAATTGGGGCAGCGGGATGGGGCGGAGAAAAGTTACCGCAGGGCCTGCGAACTTAACCCGAATTCGGCTTGGTCTTGGCACAATTTAGGAGAGGTTTTGGAACAGCAGGGAAATCTAGATGAAGCCGTGGCTGCGTACCGCAAAGCTGTGGAAATATATCCAGATTTTTATGAGTTTTATAACAGCTTGGGTAAGGGTTTGTGTTTCCAAGGTCAACTGGATGAATCCATAAGTTGTTTGCGAAAAGCGATCGAACTTGACTCAGAATCGGCTTTGCCTTACCAAAATTTGTGGGAGGCTTTGGCAAGACAGGGGCGGGTTGATGAAGGGATTGAGTGCTTGCGTCATGCGATCGAGCTAAATCCGGGTGATGGGGAATTGTACCTGAAGTTGGCAGAGGCTTTGCAAGGTAAGAATGAATTAGCAGAAGCCGTGGGTTATTACCGAAAGGCGATTCAGTTAAAACCTGATTTCCATTGGCTTTACTATAAATTGGGAACGGCTTTATCGGCACAGGGTCAATGGGAGGAGGCGATTACATCTTACTCGAAGGCTGCTGAGTTGGAACCGGGTTCGGGGATCGTCCATCACTATTTGGGGCATACTTTGTCGATCGTGCAGCGGTGGGAGGAGGCGATCGCATCTTATCGGAAAGCGCTTGATCTCGTACCGAATGCGGCAGTGATTTACCAGCATTTGGGCGATGCTTTGGCGACACAGCAAAAGTGGGAGCAAGCTGTCGGCTCTTATCGCAAGTCGGTTGAGTTTGATCCAAGTTCGCTGGAGGCTCAGGATCATTTAGGGTTTGCTCTATATCAGTTGGGGCGGTACGATGAGGCGATTTCTGCCTATCGCAAAGCTTTGGAAATTGCTCCTAATTCCGATGTGGTGAACTGCCATTTAGGGGATGCTCTGGAAAAGCGAGCTCGCGTCCAACCGCTTCAAAAAGATATTGAGCTGGATTTATATGAGGCGGTAAAGTTTTATCGCAGGGCAAGCGAATTGAATCCAAGCAATTTGGAGGCGGCTCAAAAGGCTGTGGAGATTAAGTCTGACGACTCGGATCTTTATTTACGGCTAGGTAAGGCTTTGGCAGAACAAGGGCAGTTTGATGGGGCGATCGCTCAATACCGCCGCGTTGTCGATCAAAATTCAGACTCTTGGGAGGCCGAGCATTATTTAGGGGAAGCTTTGGCCAAACAAGGGCGGTGGGATGAGGCGATCGATGCTTACGATGGATGTGTGAAGCTTCATCCTGATGATTTTATGTCTTATGCTGGTTTGGGTGATGTTTGGCTGGGTAAGGGAATGGCAGAGAGGGCGATCAAGTTTTATCAAAAGGCGATAGATCTTAATCCTAATTTAGCTGAGGTTTATGATAAGTTGGGCGATACCTTGGCTAAGGTGGGGCGACAAAAAGAGGCTAGTGTTTGTTATCGTCGGGGGCTGGAATTGAAAGCGAAAGTTTTTTGATTGCAAAATAACTTGCGCTCGTCTAAAAAAAATCCTTCGATCTGGGCGGTACTTTCGGGCTACCCAGATCCTTTACTTAGTCCATAATCTCTTGTTACAGAAAGAAGGAATAATAAAGTTATGTCTCAAGGTGTAATATACATTGCAGTTGGTGGTCAGCATGTAGGTGAGGCAGTGACATCTGCCGCTAGTCTCAAGAAGTGTATGCCAGATTTGCCAATTACCTTATTTTCTAGTGAACCAGTTGCATCTCCCTATTTTAATCAAGTTAAAGTTATAGACGGTCCTCGCTATGGCACCCCCGGACTTGATAAAATTAGCAATATGTATGATTCGCCCTATGAGTATACGTTATTCTTGGATTCAGATACCTATATTTGTGCTGATTTATTAGAAATTTTCAATCTGTTAGATAAGTTTGACATGGCTGTGGCTCATGCACCTCTTAGGATAGCACCTACACATATTAATGGTAGGGAGTGGATACCCTATCAGTTTACAGAAATTCCAGAAAGTTTCCCAGAAATGAATACGGGCGTTATCCTGTATAAAAAAAACTATAAAGTTGAGCTGTTTTTCCAAAAATGGTTAAATTTATGCAAACAAAAAGTTAAAAAGCAGGGTAAGCCTTACCACGATCAGGCTACTTTCAGGTCTGTTTTATACGAAAGCGATCTCATAACAGCAACACTTACACCAGAATATAATTGTCGGTTTATCTTTCCTGTTTTTGTGAGTAGTAAGGTGAAAATTTTACATGGGAGACATCCTAATTTTGAGGTGATAGCTAGTAAAATTAATTCAGAAACAGGTATGAGAGTTTTTACACCACAAGATTTTCATCAGCCACAACCAGAGAGAGTTGACGAGCCAAAAAATCATAAAAATCAGCGTGTTTTTAAAATAAGAGAAGAATTGGAAAAAAGCAAAATTCGACTTAAGCAAATTCAAGAGCAGATGAAGTCTTAAGATTAGGCAGTCAAAATCTGACTATCTTAGGGAACTGGTAATCCTCACCAGATAAATGCACGGTTCAAAATTCTGCGAGTTCGATTTAGTCTCATGGGAGAAAAGGCAAGTGGAGATGGTAGAATTATGAAAGGAAGATATTTGCAATCACAGAATTTCCCAGGTCACTTAAAAAATTGGCTTTAGTAAAAAAAAACTATGGCGATGGTAAACGCTCTGGAAGGCAAACGGCAAAAATTTCTTACCGCAAGGCGATCGAGATTCGGCCTGAGTATTCTTTGTGTTACTGCGGTTTAGGGAATGCTTTGATGAGCAAGGGTGCGGTAGAGGAGGCGCCCGGGGCTTACCGTTCGGCGATCGAACTTAATCCAGACTTCTCTGAGTCGCACAATAAGTTAGGGGATGCCTTAGCAAAAGTTGGGCGCATCGATGAAGCTAGTGCTTGTTACCGTCGCGCCCTCGAGCTTAAAGCTAAAATTTCTTGATAATAACCCCTGAAGCCCCTTTAAAAAAGGGGTTTGACGAAGTATCTCTGTAAGTTCTACAAAATATAAATCATTATGTATCAAACCGAGCCAAACAGCCAACTACTCAAGAAAAATCGCCTTTTGTTCATCCATCTTCCTAAAACAGGGGGCTCAACTATGTACGATATAATCAATAATTATATCTTTTCAGAAAAAAAAGCTTCTTTGTTTATTGGTACTCAAGAACATGTTAAACAATTTCACGAACTCAATTTTGAACAGGTATCAGCCTACAAAATTATTGCCGGTCATATGAATTTTATTAGAACCAAAAGGAAACTTGGTGAAAGCATCAGGCAATTCTTTACATTTACCATCTTGAGAAACCCAGTAGCTCTGAGTATATCTTGGTATCAGTATATATTACAAACACCACAACATTTTCACCACAATAAAGTAAAAAAAATGAGCTTTGAAGAGTTTATTTATAGCGATTATTATGTGCCAAATATGCAATGCCAACTAATTAGTAATCAGCCTTTATGCCAGACAACTTTAGAAATTTTAAAAAATGACTTTGATTGTTTTGGTACCCTAGAAAATTTTGACGTGATCCTGGAAAAGGTTTGTCATCACTTTGGCAAGGCTGTACCTAGCTATCCAATACTCAATAAGAGCAAAAAAATTGTAGACCAAGAGGCAATAAACTATAGCTTATTCGAGAAAATTCTTAGCAGGAACGAGCAAGATGTTAAGCTTTACACTATTGTTAAGGCTAGAGAAGAAGAATCCAAGAGTAAATCAACAGATTCTACTTGCTCACAAACAAAAGCGGCTCTAGAACCTGTATTTAAGACAGACTTAGAATGCTACCGAGCTAGATTATTGCAATTTAAGCAGGATTTGGAGCGCTATAAAACAGGATTTAGAGCGCTATAAAACCATACTCAAGCAGAGCATAAATAACCTGTAGTTGACAATACAGGAACATAAGCTGTCGCACGCAGTCATTGCACTCGTTTTAAAGGTAACTGAGCTTGTTTGAGTTGCGATCGCACCTGCTCTAGTTCTACCTGCATCTGCTGTGCTGTCTGCCTCCAAGTTTGAGATTGCAATTCGATCCAGTTTTTCTCTTCCTGTACGAGATCGAGTTTGAGCTGTGCCTGCTGTGCTCTCTGCTGCCAGCTTTCTGATTCGGATTCGAGTTGCTGTTTCTCTTCCTGAGAAACTTGCAGTTGCGACTGCGATTGTATGAACTTTTCCTGAATTATTTCTAATTGCGTTGCTACTTCTTTTGCTTCCGACTTGAAGGCTAAATGCTGAGCCTCCATTACAGCTAAATTGGTTTGAGCGTACTGACTGTATTTGTTGTAAATAATCTCCCTAGTTCGTACAAAATCAGCCCGGTTTTTGCTGGTTGTTGTCGTGCTATCATCTCTCCGTGTAAATTCGCAAGTGGTTTCCTTGATATGGGCAATTTTAAAGCTGCGGGAGAGTCGAATCAGCAAATCCCAATCCTCGTGAGTGTTCAAATTAACGTCAAACATTCCGGTTTCATCTAAACATGATTTTTCGTGCGTCAGGCACAGCATGGGAATGAAATTACCCACTAAAATTTTGTCGTAATCGAAATCAAAAGAATAGGGAACGCTGCGGTTAATTGTCACGTATTGCCCGTTTTGCTTTTGCTGCTCTGCCATCACAGCATCTGTGTAGGCGACTTTATACTCGCTGTTTTCCAAAAATTCTACTAAAGTTTGGACGTGGTTGGGATAGTACATATCGTCATCGTCTAAATAGGCGATGTACTTGCCACGAGCAACGCGAATGCCTGTATTGCGGGCTGTCGAGCGTTCTTGATTACGATCGTGCTTGAGGTACGTGATGTTGCTTTTTGAGTTGATCCGATCTAGAACTTCCTGCACGTCAGTGCCACCATCATTGACTACTATGATTTCTACATCTGGGAAAGTTTGAGCTAGCACGCTTTGCACAGCGTGAGCCAGCATTTCTGGACGGTCTTTAGTGGGAATGATGACACTGACAAGGGGCTGGGGAATGATACCAATCAATGGGCTCGGCACTTGCTTCTGGGTTTCAGATGGATAGTTGACGGTGAGTTGTTGGTGACGGATGAGATTAGCTCTCTCTTCGTCTGTAAGAAGCACGCCTTGGTATTGCAAATCATCGAACTTGCGCTCAGGACCAGAAATTTGGGGAATATATAAACGTTTTATGTCATACTCGTCACATATCCGATCGGTTTCTTGACCCGATCTTCCAGGTGTACCGTGTTCTATACCTTGCGGATTGAAGTAATAGAGTCCAAGAATTTCCGAGATAAGAGCCATATTTTCCCCTTGGCTACCAATCCGTAGCCAGAATTCATAATCCCCTGCACAGTGAAATTCTGAACGAAAGTAGCCGTATTTGTCATGTAGCGACTTTCTCCACATAGGTTGGGAGCCAACGCAGCAACCTTGTTTCATCTGCTCATAAGAATATGGCGGCCAATTCCAGTGTCGATTACTTTGTGTTGTGACAAATGTATCGTTAGGAACAGTAGTAATTAGCTGATCGGGATATGCTAGAGATACTTCTGGGTGTGTATCTAAAAAATTGGCCATGACTTCTAAAGCATCACAACGGTGGCGATCGTCTGTATTAGCATTAGTAATGTATTTTGCCTGCGACATTTTAATGGCCCTATTCCAAGCAGCATACAGAGTTTCACGCTCAGGAGTACGTTGATATACTATGTTTTGATATTTGGATTGAAATTCTTTAACAATAGATTGTTCGTTTTGTTGCGAAGCACTATCAACAATAACGATTTCGAGTTCGCCTTGTTTATAAAGTGTTTGGTCAACTAAATCCTGCAAACAACCGCGAATGTATTTTTCTGAATTATAGGTAGAGATGATGGCTGAGACTTTATATTTCTCTGTAGGTACACTAACTGTATTTTCAATGGGCGGATACTCCTTTACCCTCGCCGTTCCAATCAAAACAGACTTAACTATTTCGGCCATTTTAGACCAAGAAAACTGCTTGGATTGTTCTAATCCCCGCCTAATTAGAGACTCACGCACTTCGTGTTTCTGAACCTTAATCATTGCTTCTACCAGTTCATTAACATCTCTGCCACTCACATACAAAACCGCATTTCCACCAACTTCAGGTAGAGAAGAAAAAGGGCAAGTAATAACTGGACAACCACAAGCCATTGCCTCCGCTACAGGCATTCCAAAGCCTTCGTAAAGAGAAGGATAAACTAAAGCCACAGCCCCGGAGTAAGCGATTTTCAATTCGACATCACTCAGTCTGAGCAAATGAACTCTACTGTTTTGGACATGAACTTTAATTTCATCTTCCAGTTGAGGATGACCACCAACACAAACAATCTCCAAATCTTGCCAATTAGGCAGATTGTGGAAAGATTCAAAAAAGCTAGTTGTATTTTTGTATTGATGCCAACCTATTCTCTCTCCCACAACCAGAAAATAAGGTTTACGAATCTCATATTTTGATGTAAATCTAATAATTTCCTCTTGACTGGCAGGAGTAAAATTACAATCAATACCACAATGTGCTACAGTTATTGAATCTACTAATATATTTGGAAAGCAACCAGCCAGATCGCACTTAGTATTTTCTGATATAGTTAGATATGCAGAACCGTGTCGAATTCCCCGATGTTTTTCTTGCCACATGGGATGGTGAAGATTTTCCTCTATTAATTCTGGAATCATGTCATATCCCATAAACACAGAGGGGGTTGATAGAGGAGTTGTGTAGTATGTAGAAATAAAGATATCAGCTCCTTCTTCATCACAAATTTGCTGAAGCATTTGTCTATCTCTATCAGTGTCATCGTAGTTGTACTCAGGGATTTTACAATACCTGATACCTGAAATTTTAGGTGCTGTTCCCGCTCGATCAAGAACTAGAATATCCTTGGCAAAACCATCTTTCACCCACTCTTCTAATAGGGATTTCCAAACTCTAGCTATACCTGTATTGTTAAGCTGAAAAAATATTGCATCTACAGCAACCAAAAATGAGTTTTGACGAATCTTTTGTCCGTGCGTATTTGTAGTTTTATTTAAGCCGGGTGATGGAAACATTGAATATCCAGCAGAATCATCAAAGATTTTAGGAGTATCTTCGCTTACTCTAAAACCACTATCGGCCCATTCAATTAACTCTTTGACTCGACATTCAATAGTATGTTTTTCCTGGCACAAATGATAACCACGAGCCGCTATTTCCTCCGCTAAAGCGGGATTTTTAAGCAAATATTCTATTTTTTCGATTAAATCATCAGAATTTTCTGGGTTATAGTACACTAAATGCTCCCAGTCACGAAATAACTTGTTAGATTTATCCCCTATAACATGGTTCTGAAGCAGCAAAGTCCCACATCCCATTATTTCATAGGGGCGTGAAGTTAACGTTGGAGATAGTGAAGGTAAATTTAATCCCAACTTATAAGTATTTAGTTCATCCACATAAGACTGAACTGCATCCAACGGTTTTGAAAGTAAATCGGTTACTAATGCATATAAATCAACATGATGATTTGGCTTAAGCCTATTCATTAGTTGAGATCGCTGATAATAGGTTTTATTGTTAAAGTGAGGAGTCGCATTACCTCGAAAAACGGCAGAACTTTTTCTTTGTACGAAAGGAATTCTGCAATTGTAGTATTGGGGATCAATAGCAAAAGGAGAAAAAACTGTCGGTATTTTTATGCCTCGATTCAGTAACCAAGAGACATCCGGTTCATGATTACATATAATGGCACTAACGCAGGTCGCCGCATTGTCAATGGCGATCAAAATTGGCTCTTGCCACTGTGGTGTATTTTGTACTATATCTGCCGAGCAATGTTCTTGAAAAATTGCGACCTTTTTGATGTTGGCATTATACCATTGCTCCTGCCATTTTAAATTATTGTGTAGAGGTTGAGAATGCCAATCAAATCCAAGCAAGAGCATTATATCTGCTTCCGGGTTTTTCAAGTATTCATACAAACCATCATCATCTGTAGGTTCTGAGGCTCCCCATTCAGCGACAGGGGTAAATACACGATTCAGTAAACCTTGTCTTTCCAAAACATTGACCCAACCTCGCGAAAAGTTCCATCCATGTGTTCCAGTAGCTTGCAATACCACATCTATGCGAGGCTTACTGGAGATTGAAGAGAACTGATTGGGCGTTCCTAGAGTTGTTTGTGCGGGATGAGATAGACTTAATTTGTGTTGCGATGAACTTATCTTGGCAGTTTCCTGGTTTAAACCAAATGTATTATCATCTAGCGGTTTCTCTAAGACGGCGGCAAACTGAATGTAACATGATTCATCAACTTGTTTAGCATTTTTTATTCTGTAAATTTTGAGTTTAAGACCATTAAGGTTTCGACATATTCTATCGAAAAAATGCTGGGGATCGTAAAAGCGACAGTGACGGTTATTAAACCCATCAAGACAGTAAATAACCGAATCCTTTTCAAAATTCACTCCACCACTTGATATTACGGTGACAGGATCAGATTGAACAGAATATTCATCAAAGAGGTAAAGCGGCAGGATACAAACTGCACCGCCGGGCTTTAATACACGAGCCGCTTCCTTGACAAAACCAATATCTGAATCATCTTCAAAATGCTCAAATGAACAGTGCAATGCCATCTTTGTAGCAAATTCATTGGGCAAAGGCATATCAGCAGCATTACCACCAATTATATCACCATTTAATCCTGGAGGATGACTTAAGTCTTGTGTGTAGGTTTTACATCGAAACATTTTTGCATAAATTTTAGGTACAGTACCTGTTTCGCTGGCAACATCTATATAAATATCTTCGGAGTCCAATTTTAGCAGTTTGGTTGCCAAATAATGTTCCAAAGACTTCTCTACTCGATTAAATGAGTAATAATCAGCAAAATCCTCTAAGTATCTAGCCTTTATAAAATATTGCCGATATTCATCTACATTTATTTCATAATCATCTACCTCTATTCCCAGATTTCGCAATTTTTGACTCATTAAATCTGAATTGTTAGCTGGGATAGAGCCTTGTTTCTTCGGTTCTCTTATTTGACCAAAGCAGTTATCAAAATTTAAAACATAAGATTCGGAATTTACTTGCTGATTATTAATAGTTGTATTAGCCGACTCGATAGTTGACTGAGAACTATTAAGCCCGGATTTAATTTTTTCTAAACGGTTTTTATAGCGCTCTAAATTAGCCTGAGCTTGAGTCAATTTATCGAATGTTTCCCGATCAAACGTTGCCATAATTCCTACCTCATTCTTGATAATTTATTACTTTTGATTCTGACTCCTGAACTCTCAGACTAATTTCTGAACTAATCAGAGATGCGCTGTTGGGCTTGTTATAATAAAAGTTTAAAATTGTCTAATTTCTCTCTAGCCCTCTCTAAAGTCAGTTTAAATAACTCATTTTTTTCTTGCAATTTGTACGTTGACCATCCATATATCTTCAAAACGTCCTTAAATTCTAAGTTCAATTGCTTAATGGTTTTAACCTGTAACTTTCTTCTATGATCTCCCGGTTTGACTTGCCTTTTATGAGAATAAATATTCTTTTCTACTTCAAATTTAGCCCCATTTACTAGCTCTTTTATTAGCTGTTCACTCGGCTTCATTTGGAGATGTTTGAGAATTTCATTCAGCCCATCCGCGAAATCTGTAACCATATCTTCATATTTTAGAAGTAAGATATTTTTTTTATTAAATAGATATTTTTTATACTGAGCGTAATTTTTTCTCAGCCAAGGATATCTTTGTATCACCAAATCATCTATATTTTTCTTTCTTGCGTCTTCTCTTGCCAACTCAATCTGTGTCTTTTGGCTTTCTGGTATGCTCTGACTATATGCAATAGAAAAATAAAGTGACGTGAGGACATTTCTTGGAGCACTCAACATCAGAATTACCTTGTATTTCTCCATTTCCGGTATGGGGTAATATTGTCTGAAGGGTTCGTAAATATGACCAGTTGTTTTAAACATATTATTAATTTTTTCAGGACCATCGCCGGAAAATAATTTCCCTAAAGATTGACCTGCTTCCCACAAACCTCCTTCATAGTTTACATAAGTCATACCTAAATCATGTGCCAGCTTCTGCAAAATTTCAGTAGCATACACGGAAGCGCATTTGTGAGCGGTGAACCAAATAATACTGGGAGTTGTAGTCATTTAGGTTAATCTGGTCAAATTATAATGAGTGTGAGAGAGCTTTAGTTTTACGAATTGGCTTAATTGCAACTGTCCACCGCATCAATTGCTTCCACTCTTCTGAGTTTGTGAGTGCGTAGGTATCTAGTTGATGCTCTTTCTCTGAGGAGAATTTGACAAAACTCTCTAGCCAGTTCATCAATGTTTCTGTTTTTGAGAAAGGCGTACACTTCAAGGATTCCTGCAAGCACTTTTGCATCTTGGTTACATTGCCGTTTTGGTAAGCATACCACGCATCCCACACTAGAAGTGTGTACGGCATTTTGCTCGGTTGGACACCTGTCTCACTAAGGGCATATTGCTGGAACTGCGATCGTTGCAATTCTGTCTGAACTTGATGAAGCTGAGACTGATAATGTTGTGATTCCTCTTGAACTTGATGGAGCTGAGATTGGTACTGTTGTGATTCCTCTTGAACTTGATGGAGCTGAGACTGATAATGTTGTGATTCCTCTTGAACTTGATGGAGCTGAGATTGGTACTGTTGTGATTCCTCTTGAACTTGATGGAGCTGAGA
>NZ_JAUBUR010000001.1:126893-350111 GCF_036705485.1 Microcoleus sp. AT9b-C3
TACTGTTGTGATTCCTCTTGAACTTGATGGAGCTGAGATTGGTACTGTTGTGATTCCTCTTGAACTTGATGGAGCTGAGATTGATACTGTTGTGATTCCTCTTGAACTTGATGGAGCTGAGACTGATACTGTTGTGATTCCTCTTGAACTTGATGGAGCTGAGATTGCGAGCGTTTCAATTCCCTTTCAAGTTTATTTGTTTGAGACTGCGACTGCTGCAATACTGTCTCTGTCTGATACTGTTGAGATTGGGAGTGTTCTAATTCTGCCTGAACTTGGTGAAGATGAGAGTGCGATCGCTTTAATTCCCGCTTACTGTGGTGCTGTTGAGAATGCGAGCGTTCTAGTTGGGCCTGAACTTGCACGAATTGAGACTTCGCGAGTTCTAGTTCCTGCTGATTGCGATTTAATTGAGATTTGCTATTTGTTAATTCTGCTTGAGTTGTCTGCGTTTGAAACCGCAATCGCTCCAATTCCCACTGAGTCTGATGCAGTTGAGAAGTCTTCTGTGCTAATTCTGTCTTAGTTGCGTGTAGTTGCTCCTGAGATTGCTCCAATACTGCCTGAGTTGCATCTAGTTGCTCCTGAGATTGCTCCAATACTGCCTGAGTTGCATCTAGTTGCTCCTGAGATTGCTCCAACTCTGACTGAGTTGAATGCAGTTGACCTTGATACTCTTGCAACAGTGTCTCAGCTTGTTGTATTTGATCTTGAAATTGTTCCAATACTTCCTGAGTTTTATGCAGTTGACTTTGATACTGCTGCAATTCCTCCTGAGTCTGTTGCATTTGTGACTGCGACTGTGCTAATTCCTCCTGAGTCTGTTGCATTTGTGACTGCGACTGTGCTAATTCTGCCTGAGTCTGTTGCAGTTGTAGTTTGTACTGCTCTGATTCCTTTTGATGATGAATTCGCACCTGAGAAACCGCCCCCTCGTTTTTATTGCTTAATACTCCGTTAAGTCTCACAGCTAATGAACTTTGTTTACCCCGACTGACTAAATCTTCGATTTTATCTTTAATCATTGCCATACCTTGATTGCTCTCTTTCTGAAAATCTAGCTTTTCTATAGATAGTGCGAGATTGTAAATAGCCATTGCCTTAGCTTCGATAAAATCTATGGTTGACTGACCTAGTTCGTCCTTTGAACTATTAACCTTTCCTTTCCTAAAAAAGTTTTGATATCCGCCCGCCTCCCAAAATCCCAGTTGGGATGTATCCTCAAGTTTTTGGATTCTTTGTAGTTCCTCAAATTTTTGATTGTCTACTGCTATCTGACACATCCTACTCGTAATGTTTAGCCCTAAAAAATCTCTCGTGGTTTTCCTCAATATAATTTCCGGTTTTTCCTTAAGGTTTTCATAGGAAATAAATAAAACATTGTCTGATTTTTTCTCCTTTGCTTCTATGTAACTTTCTACATGAGTTCGCCATTGTTCTACCTTAACTTTACAAAAATCATCTATTCCTTGTTTCTGAAGTTCCTCTCTCTGCTCTGGATCTCCAAGCAAATAATAGTAAAAAGAACAAAGAGCATCGGCTGGCTTCCGAAATAAGTAAATGCTGTTTACGTATCTAGTATCATAAAGTTCGTGGCTCTTTATTATCCTCAAAGGAATTTTTTTTAGTCGGGGATCGCGGTTCCATATATCAAGCTTTTCTTTGTATATATCGGGGATAAAGTTGCCACCTAATTGAGTTTTAAATCCTTGGCTTTGTAAAATTATATCACTCAACAGCAGGCGCATCCAAGTATTGCCTGAACGAGGATATGAAGCCAGAATAACATCCGTCTCTTTTAAGAGCTTTTGATTTTGTTCACAAATATCGTTAACAAACATACTTTCTTTCCTTTATTAATAAAAACAACTAGGTTTCAATCAATATTTAAAAACTTACTCCACCTAGCCTCCATCCTCAACCTCACCACATCCAGCATCCTATATTTTGCCTTCCAACCCAACTTTACCATAGCCTTACCCGGCTCACCCCGACCAAATGCAATCTCCGTCGGTCGATAAAGAAGACTCCCATCGATGGCCATATCTCCCCACCAATTCCATCCTCAAGTCGCAAACGCGAGCGCTATCAACTGTTTTAAACTCCCAAAATGGTTTCTCAGAAGCTTACCACAAATGAGGGTGATTTTTGCCCGATCGCCCCCCATGAACTCCAAATGCACTCAAGCCGTTGCCTTCCCAAGGATATCAGACTTCAGGCCTCTGAGGATGTTCCCGCACGCACCAGGTGTTATATATGGACGATCGCCCCCAAGCCCTAAGCCATCGAGCTTAACAATAGATATTACCCCAAAAACCAACGAAGACGTTCTAACTCAATCGAGCCAGCAACACGCGCGATCGGGTAAACTAGAAAGGTCGATCGCACCCAACCCCCGTGCCCTTGACCCAAAGCCCAAATTAAACTATATCGAGATTGAGCAAATTTTTAAGGAGAGAAATTCACTATGGATTTTCAACAAGTACGGAAAGACATTGCTTTTCAATACCTAAAAGGCGAGGGAATAGAAGTAGGAGCCCTTCATGCTCCTTTGCAAGTTCCAGACAGCGTGAAGGTTCATTACGTTGATAGAATGTCTGTAAGCGATTTAAGGAAGCAGTACCCAGAGTTAGCGACGGTTAATCTAGTAGAAGCGGACATTGTAGATAATGGTGAAACTCTGTCATCCATAGCTGACAACTCTTGGGATTTTGCGATCGCCAATCACATGATAGAACACTGTCAAAATCCGATCGGCGCTCTGGAAAACTTTTTGAGAGTTATTAAACCGGGAGGACTTGTGTATATGGGCGTACCAGACAAACGCTATACATTTGACATCGATCGACCCCTCACTTCCCTCGACCACCTAATTCGGGACTACAAAGAAGGGCCGGAATGGTCTAAGCTTGCTCATTACGAGGAATATGTCAGGCTAGTTGACAAAACTCCTGAAGAACAGGTGGCTGCGCGGATGCAGCTTCTACTTGACATAGATTACAGCATTCATTTTCACGTCTGGACATCAGAGACTTTCCCTGAAATGCTCGCATACTGTCAACAAAACCTATCTTCGAGTTTTGAAATAGAACTATTCCAAGAAAACTCTGGGGAAATGATTATGATTCTCCGAAAAACTGTTAAAGAAAAATAATAGTAAGATGAACTTGTTTTGGATGAGCAGCAATTGTCAATAGCTAATTGACAACTGCTGTTTCAAAAGCAAGGCAATCCCAAAACCAGCATAAAAAATACAACTCGTTGCCACAATATATCCTGACTCATCCCGAAAATAATTGCAATGGGCGGTGCAATTAACTGTCAGCCTCTACTTTCAACTTGAGGGAGCCGAAAACCAATTGATTGCTTCGAGGAGTTCTTCTTGTTCAACTATTTCAGAAACTGACGGCAGCAAGTAACGCTGAGCCTGGCGGCTAGTAGCAAAGCTGCGTTGAGGGTAAATCGTTTGCTCTTTGTCCTCATGGCGAACTTCGATAATAGCAGCAAACTCTTGGACAATACCTTTATAATATCGAATTGCAAATTCAAGCTGAATTTTCTGGTTGTACAGTTCGATTAATATATGGGGGGGAACAACATATACAATTTCCTTGAGATACCACCGAGCACCAAGCGACACCGACCACAAGTTTGCAAACCAAACGCAAAGGTGCATATAGTTATCCTCTTGGTAGTAATTTGTATGTCCGTAAATAAATGCTGAGTTATGCCAAACATAGGGTGTCCAGAACTCTAATTTAGCACCGTCAATGCAAACACGACTAACTTCTTGGAATAGATGTATCGGGTCAGTCAAATGTTCTAAGGTATGTGATGAGTGAACGTATTCAACACTGCGATCGGGGAATGGCAATATATCAGTCTGTATATTAAGTACGTGGTCAACAACGCCGGGAACATAACAGTAATCTAATCCAATTGTTCCCGGTTTTTTGTTGCCACCGCAGCCTAGATCTAATCTTAGATATTCCTGCTGATTTGTGACTGGTTCAAGTTGTGATTGAATTAAGTCATTTTGGGTTAACTCGTTCTCAATTAGCTGGGGCTGTTCCTGCGATTTGTCCAAATCTTTCACTATTTTAATAACCTCATCATAAATTACTTTCCAATCACAATCATAATTTTCCCATCCCCCCCCAGTAGTGACATCAATTATAGAATCAACAGGAACTAATACTGGATCAACAGAGTTTTCACGAACCTCAAACCAAAAAATCAACTGCGAATAATGTCCACGATCCGAGTGGGCTACTCCAGGCTTGTTAGCGATCCAAGTTACCAACGTTAATCCAGAACCAATAACAGCTATGTATGTATCTACCGTACCAGCCCAGACAATTGTTTCGTGGAGAGGACATTCAAGCGCATTGTATACCTTAACATTAGGAGAAATTAGAGCCTGTATTTGCTCCATATAGGGTTTCTCTGTGGAAAAACCATCAAAGACAACTGCCATATCTGGATAATCGTCAAATATTTTTGTGATGATATTTGCATATCCTTCTACTTGGGATATCCAAGCCTTATTATGGCTGCGAAGATTAATCCATAGCAGCGGAAAATGTTTCTTAGCTGCTTCTACAGTTTGCAAAAATGACTGACTGCACTTATTGACAGCAGCGGTCTGAATTCTGGCAGCTAAATCCTCCTTAATCAAGGAGTCCGTTACTTGGACAGCGAAATAGTTATTGTCTAATATAGATCTAAAAAAACTGTTATTGTCGGATAAGCGAACAATCTTTTCGGGCGGAATTTCAGGGAAAAGCGAAGCGAGTTCAAAGTATTCATTAGCTCCTATTAAAAATTTATCGATTTTGTGCAAGAGATCATTTTCATATAGATAATAAAGTCCGCTGATTTGATTCCAGAAATAGTGACCTAAGTTGGAGACATTCCCTACAACAGCGACAACTTCTTTTGTTTCTTCATTTGATACGTAAGATTGGAATGACCGCCAATAACTAACAGCATGAGCCTTAAATTCATTAATAATTTTTTCCGAACTCAGCCAGATACTCCATTCATTAGACAAGTTGATGACTAGATCTAATCTTGGGAAATAAATACCTATCTTGCAACCGCTCCAAGTTCCCACAATCAGGTAAAATATTTCTGTGCTTTGAAATTGATAAATTAATATCGGTACACTAGGAGCATGTTGGAGATAAAATGAACGATTACTCCTAAGTACCCTACCTGTAAACGGGCAAACTGAATAAATATAACCTGTTTCTACTATGCTTTGCTGAAAATCGTTAGTCGGTTTAATTACATCCCATGTAAAATTGGACCGTTTAATTGTTTTTTTGGCGATGTTTAT
Source organism: Microcoleus sp. AT9b-C3 (assembly GCF_036705485.1). Taxonomy (NCBI): domain Bacteria; kingdom Bacillati; phylum Cyanobacteriota; class Cyanophyceae; order Oscillatoriales; family Microcoleaceae; genus Microcoleus; species Microcoleus sp. AT9b-C3. The sequence goes on from NZ_JAUBUR010000001.1 coordinate 132,235, forward strand.
ACCTTTAAATTCTTGAAATTGATTTATATAAATCTCTTCTAAAGCCAGAGAGTCTTGTTTGATTAACTCCAAGTTAGCTAAGGAAAAATTTGCATCTTCAAGAATCGTCTTTTGTGATTCATTCAAGTCAGTTAAAGATACCATTTTCATGACGGTATATTTGCTTGTCTGACTGAAGTGTGTACAGGCATCTTCCAGTTTAATTTCAGCTTGACTATCTATATCAGTCTCGTGGAAAGGAGTCAGTTGATTCAAACCATTCCAAATTTTTTCATAAATTTCTGCCTCGCTGGGTTGCTTCTGGGCTTTTTGGAAACAGGCTATAGCTTCATCTAACTGACCTTGTGCTGCTAAAATAATTGATAATTTATAGCTCGCACTGGCGTGGTTGGGAGTAATTTCCAAAACCTTGCGGTAGCAAGCGATCGCTTCTTCCCACCTCTCTTGCTGTTCTAAAAGCACACCTAAACTCAAGTAAGCTTCTTCAGCTACTGGTGGAAGAGTTAAAGCATATTGGTCAGTTATTAAACCATCAATTAGTGTTCCTATTGGCGAATATTCAAAAGCACGACTGTACGCCTGATTTGCCTTCTCCCGTTGATTTTTTAATTGCAGGAGGCAACCCAAATGAAAGTAGTATAAAAAAGCAGCATCGGTGTGAGGTTTTGGTTGATAGACAAGAGTCATTTCAATACAGCTTACTGAAAATGCTGATCCGGTGGAAAAGAAACGAAATTCTGTTCTGTGACCTTCAATAAAGTCCAAGTAAAATTCAAGAGAGGTTTGATGGCTATCAACCTTGGCTTCATACAAAACATAAGGACAAGGAGAGACCACATCAAATTTGAAACTGCGATCGCAGTCTTGTTCCTCAGTCATCTCTAAACTGTTCTCTGGGAAACTGAATCCAACCCTAACGCGGTACAACCCATCGGGAATGTCTATATACGGCCCGTAAAATACAAAGCCTTGATTGCCCTCCAAGCTTAAATACCCTTCACTGGTTTCCTCAACGTTGTTTCCGGGTATAATACCTAATTCTTTGGCATTAATTCGCAGAAAATTTATCGCTTCCAAATCATCTAAAAAGCATTTTGATTGCGAGTATGGATTGAGGGCGATTACTCTGTGATAACAAGCAATTGCCCCCTCCATGTCACCCTCCTTTGCCAACTTCTCTCCTAATTCGTAGTAAGACTCAAAATTTTGGTTCTTCATCATTGCTCCTAAATATTTATTGCACTTTTACTATTCCACGTAATAAATTATCAATTTATTACAGTTACTATGCTTGAGAAAATTTGGCTACCAATATTTTTTGACTTCCTCAATCCACAGTTCACACAGACGAACCTCTATCTCGCCTAAAAAATTAGTTTTATTTAGGTAAAAATACATTTCTTTCATTAACTCGCAAGCATCGCTAGTATCACTTGTAAAATTTTCCAGTAAGTCAATAAAAGTGTGAACCTGAGTATACAAAGGAATTTCTTCACTAAAATCTTTCATCAGGTTGTGTTCATTTCTCAACTGGTACACTGAGGGCGATAGAAATAGAACACTGGAGTTCATGCACCATAAAAGTCTCTGGGCAATGTAGCTTTTCCAGATATCGGTAACACGACTGCTCACACCAATAGGCAGCAACATCAGAGGAAAAGCTTGCTTGTAAAATAAAGTATTCTGCGTATTGAAAGGACTATAACATCCGGGCGAAAGTGACAACTTCTTATCCCGTTCAAACTTAATATTTTCATCACCAACCGTCAAACGATAGATAGCGTCTACATCGGGGTCTAAGTCTGCTAGCCCTTGCTGGACGTAACAAGTAACCTCTTTTTCTGTTGCCCGATTCTCATCGACAAAACTATTAACTTTGTCAAGTGGCAAGCCTCTGGGCCATATTTTTTTACTGGTAAAGTAAGAATAGACATTAACAGCACCTTTAACGTCTACCGCTGGAGTCTTAACCAGGGAAGGGAGGAAATTGGGATACTTGTCATCATAGGGAATATTGTCGTCGTCTGTTTCCGCGATCGCTTCTGCACCCATACGCATAGCATACAAGTATCCTAAATTCTTGCGGGAGTAATGATTCATAGGAATCAGAGAAGCTAGCTCGCCAAAGTCTTCGCATTGCTGCTCTACATTAAAGTATTCCGCCCCTGCCAATTCAAAATCTCTAGGAGTTTTTTTATCCCCAACTACAATAATTTTCCACCCTAAATCTAGCAAAATATCTCTGTATTTAAACAGAGCAGCAGTGGGTTTATGAATTGTTGTTATAACTAATGATTTCACGGATTAAACCTCAAAAATTTTATAGAAATCAAACATTACCCATCCTCGCCTAAACTATCATCCGCACCACATCTTGTATCTTATAGTCTGCTTCCGACCTGAACTTTATCACAAAAAACTACCAAAGGCAAACAAATTGTACCTTTCTGATCCAGTAACTTTTCAATATTTAAAAAGAATGCTATCATCAGCCTGTTTGAATTTTATATTAAACTGACAGGATAAAACCTAACAGGCTCAATAAATTCGCTTTCATATACGCGATCGAGCGCATAACCCAATTTAGGTATATCAGCCGGAATCTCGTCCTTCATCTTTCGATAATCGCGATCGCGACTAATCACCCCTTTGTTAGTATAAGCTATCCACTCGCCTCGATATTTTTTTTTATCACGGTGATTAGCCTGATACCACTCATTAGCCGTGGGATATTCTGCCTCCATCTTTTCACCCCATACTTTTCCCTCACATCATCCTCGCTTCCACCATCATCCGCACCACATCGGGCATTTTATATTTTGCCTCCCAGCCCAATTTTTCTTTTGCCTTACCCGGATTTCCATTCCCAACTGCAATCTCCGTCGGTCTGTAAAGACTCGCATCGTTTACCAAATGTTCCTGCCAATCCAAACCCGCAGAAACAAACGCTGTCTGCACAAACTCCTCCAAAGGATAGCTTACACCCGTTGCAATTACATAATCATCCGGTTCTTCCTGCTGCAACATCAAATACATCGCCTCCACATATTCCGGCGCCCAACCCCAGTCCCGCTGCACTGAAATATTTCCCAAATGCAGTTTTTCGGGACTCCCCGCAGCAATTCGGCACACAACAGATACAATCTTTTGCGTTACAAACCTCTCCGGCCGCAGCGGCGACTCGTGATTGAACAAAATACCAGAACACGCAAACAAATTGTACGCTTCTCGATAATTTGCTACTTCCCAAAATGCCGTTGCTTTCGCTACCGCGTAAGGACTTCTGGGGCGAAATGGGGTATTTTCATCCGCTGGATTGCCTCCGGTATCTCCAAAACATTCGCTGGAACTGGCATTGTAAAGTTTAATTTTGCCGCCTGTAAACCGAATTGCTTCTAAGAGATTCAAGGTGCCTGTGGCAATGCTTTCGAGGGTTTCTACGGGTTGTTCAAAAGACAGACCGACGGAACTTTGACCTGCTAGATTGTACACCTCATCTGGTTCTATTTTGGCAAGCACTTGCAAGACGCTGCGAAAATCGTTCAGAGACATGGATTCTAGTTTTACTCGGTCTCGAATGCCCAAACGGGCCAGGTTTCCGAAACTAGACATTTGGGCGTCCCTGGAGGTTCCACAAACTTCATAACCTCGATCGAGCAAAAGTTTAGCTAAATAAGCTCCGTCTTGACCAGATATACCGCTAATTAACGCTTTTTTCATACCACATTTTGCTTTAAAAACTACACCGTAGCTGTTGCTATTTTTTGACTTTTTAGCTTTTATAGTAATTTTTATTATTTTTTTTAATACCTAAGATTTTCCCAGGAGTTCTCAGAGCAAGTTTAATGGCTTACTACAAACAACAAATTTCTCATCAAACAGACCCAAAAGCCCGATCGAAGTATGATTGCAAAAAGTTCGATAGATAGCTGGGAGTAGCAGCATAAGCATATAGTAGGGACGGCAGTGCCTTGTCCCTACTATATTTCATCTTCTACTCGCCAACTATCGACTGCCAAAAGTCTCTACCGCTCGAAAACAGAAATAACCAGTCAGCTAGAAATCGGCTCAAAAGTACAAAATGTCAGCATTTTTTACCTTCTGCCGAATGACTAATGCCTTCTACCTTCGGATTAAGCTTCCCAACGTTCGGCGACCAATTCAGCCAAGTCAACCACCCGCTGACTGTAGCCCCACTCATTGTCGTACCAAGCCAAAACCTTTACCATGTCGCCATCCATCACCAGCGTCAAGCTGGAATCCAGAATCGAAGAAGCATCACTTCCGCGATAGTCGCATGAAACTAAAGGCAAATCGTTGTACTCCAAAATCCCTTTCATGGAGCCAGAGGCAGCTTCTTGGAACACTTGATTTACCTGCTCGGTAAAAGTCTTTTTCTCTACCTGAGCCACAAAATCCACTACGGACACATTGGGAGTCGGCACGCGCATGGCAATACCATTTAACTTGCCCTTCAATTCTGGAATCACCAAAGCCACAGCTTGGGCTGCTCCGGTAGAAGTCGGCACAATATTCATTGCTGCCGCCCGGGCCCGCCGCAAGTCGCGGTGGCTGGCATCCAGCAAGCGCTGGTCGCCAGTATAGCTGTGGGTAGTGGTCATCATGCCTTTGACGATGCCAAAATTTTCGTGAAGCACTTTCAGTACAGGAGCCAGACAGTTGGTAGTACAGCTAGCATTGCTGATGACAGTGTAGTCACTGTGCTTGTAGTTGTGGTGGTTGACTCCCATCACATAAGTGCCAACTTCAGAACCCTTGCCGGGAGCGGTAATTAGCACTTTTTTAGCGCCGGCAGTGATATGCTTCGATGCACCAGCTTGGTCAACGAAGACACCGGTCGATTCAATAATCAGATCAATACCCCAATCTTTCCAAGGCAAGTTTAGCGGGTTGCGATCGCTCACGCATTTAACTGTCTTGCCGTTGAGAGTAATGGAATTTTCATCCGCACTGATGTCCACATTCTTCAACGTTCCCATCATGGAATCGTATCTGAGCAAGTGAGCATTACTTCTGGGATCGGAAGTGTCATTAATAGCTACCAACTCTAGCTGGCTGTTTTCTCTGCCCAACCAGCAGCGCGCAAAACTGCGCCCGATACGTCCAAAACCATTGATCGCGACTCTAATCACCTTGTACCTCCTAACGATGGCAGCCTCTAGCTCAGGCTTAAATTTTGAAAAAATTTAAGAATTGACTTATGAGACAAGATCATATCGCAAAGGTCGATCCTTTCTAACTTTTTGTGTCGATCAAAAAAGCTTGAACTTTTCTAGAAGGCAGAAATTACAAGGCAGAAGGCATTAGGCTTTCTGTCACGGGTTACTGGTAAAGCTGATGGGCTGCAATATAAGTTTGCACAACTTCCGGGACTAAGTAGCGGAGGTCGATTCTTTCGGCGCAGCAGCGGCGGATGTGGCTCGACGAAATCTCGATCGCAGGCATGGAAAGCACCTCCCAGCGAATTTTCACGTCCAGAAGAGCCATTTGTTCGGCAACTCGTCGGCCAACAGCATTTGCCTGAACCTGCATCCTGTCGCCCGCGGAAGCGAGGGGTTTTCCACCCGGACAATCTCCCCACTCGGACAGTCCCCCAATCTCCCCGCTTTCTGCTGTCTCTCGATCTCCCTGAGTCGGACGTGGGGCCACCAACCAGTCGCACAACCCGGCAATTTCGCCACACCGGTGCCATTTGGGCAGAGTAAGGAGTGCGTCACTACCAATAATCCAGTACCAGCGATGATCGCCTGGATACAATTTTTGCAAATACAGCAGGGTGTCGATCGCAAAAGAACTGTGGGAGGGATTTGCCGACCGCGGCGAAATTACGAAGTCTGGGCGATCCGCGATTGCCAAAGCCAGCATTTCCCGCCGCCGCTCAAAACTTGCCAAATCCGGGCGCTCTTTGTGAGGAGGAGAGCGATCCGGTACCCAAATGACTCGATCGAGAGCAAATTGACTCGCAGCCGTCTCGGCTACCAACACGTGACCCCAGTGAACCGGGTCAAAAGTCCCCCCCAAAATCGCTATTTTCCCCATATTTCCCCAAAATCAGGATTAATACAGACATCGCGCCAATTTTATGTTTATACACTTTTAACCATAAGCTCGTTTATTAGAAAACCCTCGCTTTACATCGGGGACAAACCCCTGGACGACCCTAGTTTCGACGATCGTCCTGAACGCTGAAACCGATTTTTTCAACCCCCTTAATTCGTTCAAACCTTCAATAATACTTAAAAAACCCCGTTCTGAGCGTCGGAGTGGGTTCGGGACTGGATGATTAACCTTGCAAATATTAATCCCAACTTGTTTTGAGGGCGCGATCGACCACCTGAGCATTCGTTTGTGGGCGACCGAAAAAGTTTTGAGGGTAGATATACTTAGCGCCGTGGTAAAAATTTTAAGGGCTGCCAAGAACGTCGATCGGCTTCTCTATCAAACCAATGATTTGCTTTGATCTATGGCTTTGCGACTATTTCGACTAACTGCATACCTTGTATATATACAATAAAATAAGAATATATACTATAGCTGCGATCGTGTCAATCTCTGACTTTCAAGAAAAAATGAGCGTACGAGTAGATAAATGACTATAAAAGGAGCGAAATTTTGTTGTTCGTGGTAGTGTTTGTAAATCCTTATGGGTTTTACCCTCAATCTTGGTAGAAAGGTTGTGGGGCTTTTGCTGCCGTATCCCAGCACAGCAGGCGGATAGAAATAGAAAGAATGCAGGAGTATGCAACCACCCAAAATTAGTCTATTGGCCCCGACCCCAGACCCCGTTTTCTGTTACCTGCAATTTTCGAGCTGTGACTGTTCCGGAAAACTACTCGGTACTAAGTCATATAGGATACAAGACAAACATCTCTACAAGTCCCTCAAATCTAGGGACGCGCAGAGAATTTTGTACAAAATCTCTAGCGAACTGTATCCTGAAAAAACAATTCTTGATATGATATCGCGTGTTATTGGCGTGGTGTGGTGTGTGAGGAGCAAAGATGCCGAGTTCTGTTGATTTTAGCGGTAGACCATTTCATTTCATCGGCATTGGTGGGATTGGGATGTCAGCCCTTGCCTACATTCTAGCTAAACGCAAGTTGCCTGTGTACGGCTCCGACATTAAATCGAGTCACATAACCGAGCGCTTGCAAGGAATGGGAGCTCATATTTTTTGGAGTCAAGACGCCAGCAATTTTGAACTATTTCAAACGGCCCTTAACGGTAGCAGTCCCGACTGCGGGCAACAGGAAAGGGCAGTATCCTCGATAGTCGGGGGTACGGTAGGGACTTCTGTCGCGACAGCCGAAGCTCTCCAATTGAATGGCAACGGTTCAAGCGCCCAAGCAATTCTGGGATTGCCTCAAGTAGTATGTTCGACGGCTATTCACCCAGCCAATGCCGAATATCGAGCTGCTTTAGATTTGGGCTGTCCGATTTTTCATCGATCGGATGTCTTGGCAGCGTTAATTCAAGATTACCAAAGCATAGCCGTAGCCGGGACTCATGGCAAAACTACTACTAGCAGCTTAATCGGCTTCATGCTGATGGCTGCGGGTCTAGACCCGACGATCGTGGTAGGAGGCGAGGTAAATGCTTGGGAAGGCAATGCCCGTTTGGGGGAAGGCCCCTACTTAGTTGCCGAGGCTGATGAATCCGACGGTTCTCTCGTCAAGCTGGTAGCCAAAATTGGCATAGTGACGAACGTGGAACTGGATCATCCAGACCATTACGATACCCTTGACCAGGTAATAGACACATTTAAGGTGTTTGCCGAAAACTGTCAAACCTTGGTGGGCTGCATTGACGATCAAATCGTTAAAGACTGCCTTCAGCCTCATGTCAGCTACAGCTTGCAGCCTGACAGCGGTGCTGACTACACAGCTTCGGGCGTGGAGTACGGGGCACAAAGCACCAAGGCTCGGATTTGGGAGCGAGGAGCTTTCCTGGGAGAAATGGAGTTGAAGTTGCTAGGCACACACAATCTCAGCAATGCACTAGCTGCGGTAGCAGTGGGCCGATTGTTGGGGTTAGAGTTTTCGGCGATTGCCAAAGCGATTGCTGGCTTTGAAGGAGCTCGTCGCCGTTTTGAGGTGCGGGGTTTTCACAATGACATCCTGTTTGTGGACGACTACGCTCACCATCCTAGCGAAATTCGTGTCACCTTGGCGGCCGCTCGCTTGCGTATCGAAGGTAGCGAAAAAAATCCCAAATCCCGAAGAGTGGTTGCAATTTTTCAACCCCACCGTTACAGCCGGACTCTGACATTTTTGCCAGAATTTGCTCAATCTTTTGGGGATGCTGATTTGGTTGTGGCTTGCGATATTTATAGTGCTGGGGAACCAAATTTAGGAGAGATTAGTGGGCAGCAGGTTGCTGATTTGATTGCTAAAGAAGGCCGAGAGGTTGAGTTTGCGCCTTCCCTAGAGTCAGTCACTAAGTTTTTAACCAAAAATCTGCAACCGGGGGATTTGGCTCTGTTTTTGGGCGCTGGTAATCTGAATCAGATTATTCCAGAGGTTATGGCTTTTTATCAACAAGCCGATCGCCCCGATTAGCTCGCGAACAGAGTAGAGTCGATCGACATTATGGCGTGGCACGTTGTGCCGAAACTTCTGTCGGACGGCTCGCTCAAAGGGGCGACATAAGTTAGCTAAACGAATTTTCAACCACGTCTTCGAGCGAAGGTATTTTTAAGGATTTTCAAGATGGTGACTATCTCGAATGACTCCTCTGTTAAGGACAATCGGCGAGTGTATTCTCCTATTTCTTTGCGGGGAACTGATTGCAAGATTAACTCCCAAGTTTCGCTGGCGGGCCTGACTTCGTTCCGAGTCGGCGGGCCCGCCGAGTGGTACGTGGCTCCCCGCAGTATGGAGGCTTTGCAAGCGAGTTTTGCCTGGGCACACGATGAAGGAGTGCCGGTGACTCTGCTGGGTGCGGGTTCTAATTTGTTGGTGAGCGATCGGGGTTTGTCCGGTTTGGTCGTCGGCACTCGCTACCTGAAACAGGTGAATTTTAATGCAGAAACAGGTCAAGTTACAGCCGGGGCGGGGGAGTCAATTCCCCGCCTCGCTTGGTTGGCGGCTAAACGGGGCTGGAAAGGCCTAGAATGGGCAGTCGGCATACCGGGTACGGTGGGAGGGGCTGTGGTGATGAATGCAGGCGCTCACAGAGGCTGTACTGCTGATATTCTAGTCAATGCCCGCGTCCTATCCCCTGGCGGCAAGGTGGAAATTCTGACTCCCCAAGAGTTGGAGTACCGCTACCGGACTTCGGTGCTGCAAGGGGGCGATCGGCTGGTGACTGAAGCGACTTTCCAGTTGCAGCCGGGATTCGATCGATCGCAAGTAATGGCAGAAACTAATGACCATTTCAGCCAGCGGCGGACAACTCAACCTTACCACTTACCGAGCTGTGGCTCAGTCTTCCGTAACCCTGGCCCCAAGACTGCAGGTTGGTTCATCGAACAAGCGGGACTGAAGGGATATCAGATCGGCGGCGCACAAGTGGCTCAGCGCCATGCTAATTTTATTCTTAACTGCGGGTCGGCAACGGCCAATGATATTTTTCAAGTGATCCGCCACGTTCAACAGCAAGTCGAGCAGCGATGGTCGCTGTTGTTGGAGCCAGAAGTTAGAATACTGGGAGAGTTTCCCTTCTAAGGCATCATTGAAGTAATACGGAAACGGCAGACTGCCAACCCACACACCATCAAAAAGTAGTTATGACAAAATCAGGACAAGGATTTGGCTTCGGCCTGGGAAAAATGAAAGAACTGACTGAAGCTTTCAAAAAAGCTCAGCAGGTTCAAGAAGGAGCTAAAAAGCTCCAAGAAGAGTTGGATGTAATGGAAATTGAGGGAACAGCCGGCGGTGGCTTGGTCAAGGTTTTTCTCAGCGGCAACCAAGAACCCCGCCGCGTGGAAATCTCACCGGATGCCCTCGGTGAAGGTGCTGATGTGGTTTCTGAACTCGTCACGGTGGCGATGCAGGATGCTTACGCTAAGTCTACGATGACGATGCGGGAGAAAATGGAAGAACTCACCGGTGGACTAAATCTCCCCGGTTTCGGTTAGTCATTAGTCATCAGTCAATTGTTGACTGTTGACTGTTGACTGATTAAACTTTCTGGAAAACCCCTATAGTAAGGTGCGTCGCTGCTCCATGTTCGATAGAACTTGCAGATTGACTCTGAAAGCGACGCACCCTACAAATTAGCAGTGTTGAGTGACTAATAACTAATAACTAATAACTAATGACTAATGACTAAATTATTATTTGTCTGCCTCGGAAATATCTGCCGATCGCCTTCAGCAGAAAATATTATGAATCACTTAATTGAACAAGCTGGTTTGAGCGATCGTATCACCTGCGATTCTGCCGGAACTGCTAGCTATCACATTGGCAGCCCCCCTGACAGGCGGATGGCATTGGCGGCGAGGAAGCGAGACATTGAATTGCTAGGGGAAGCCCGCCAATTTTCCAAAAACGATTTTGAAAAGTTTGATTTGATTCTGGCCATGGATAGAGAAAATTATCGTAATATTCTTGCCCTGGATGCGGCTGGAAAGTATAAAGATAAAGTGCGGCTGATGTGCGATTTTTGCCAGAAATACGACCTTAAAGAAGTGCCAGATCCTTACTACGGTGGCCCGGAGGGATTTGATCGAGTAATTGATTTGCTGCTGGACGCTCAAGCGGGTTTGTTAGAGTACGTTGTCAGTCAAGAAAAATTAACAGTTGGCGGTCAGCAATCAATTTAAATTAAAAAAGTGTCTTTTTCCGCCCGAATATTAGCAATGCTGTAGGGGGGACAACGCTAACAAAACTCGTAACTAGGGAGATCACAGTTGTCCCCGCTCCCCCTCCCAAAATGATACTGGGTGACAAAGAAAAAGTTAAACTTGTCCATACAAAATGGGAAGAATTGATACTCAAAGCAGCAATTGGCAACAAAATAGATGGATACCAAGGCATTAGCCAAGGTGTAGCGAACAAAAACAAAGTGAGAGTCGTCCATCCAATATCTGATACTAAATTAATTTCCCAATCTTTTTTGCGGAATAATGATTTAATTAACGTCCCTGCATAGTAAACAATCCAGCTTAAATACGCAAAATATTTGACTAATAATAGAATACTTTTCCTAGTTTCAACACTTACATTGGGCAAAAAATTCATAAATAAATTGATTGCATGGTGGAACGATCGAGCCGTCGCCCCGGCGGTTCCTGGATTTAAAAGACTTCTCCAAGCTGAAACTGTTGGCATAAATGTATAAGTTATCACCGCAATAATTAATAAAGAAAGCAAGAATGATGCTGCTAAATCTTTCCACCGACGCTGCTTGCAGAGAAAAGCCAAAACTAAGGGTAGCCAAATTATAGGTAAGGTTTTTACTAGAAAACCCACCCAAATTGCTAAAATTGCCAAAACATAACGTTGGTAATAAATACATCCTATTAAAACAATCAATGTATTGGCAAGAAGAACGTCAAGGTGAGCATTAGCTATTTGCTCGTTCAATAGCATGGGATTGACTAAATAGGCCAGTGTGATGAGGTTACGATGTTCAGCATTGGTTAGCAACCGCCAAATTAAGTAGCCATTGAGCGTGTGTACCAACACGCAGATTATTTTAAAAATATAAACTGCTAGTAAAGGGCTAATTGATCCACCAAGTGCTGATAGGGCAAAAAAGAATAAAGAAACGGGGCCGTAGGTAGAAGTTTGCCCCCAGTGGAGGAAGGGAGATACGTTAGAAATTAAGGTATCAGGATTATTCAAATAAGGATTAATGTTTTGTAAGCTCATCGCTCCGTAATGCAGGTACATATAAATGTCACTGCTTTGGGGATAAGCTATGAGGGCAAGTGCCAGAAAGGGGATTGCATACTTGCAAATATCTAGAAAGCTGGAACTTGTCTGTTTTTTTTGAATTAACCAAATAATATATGTAACTGTTGCTATCAAGTAGGAACCGTTAATTAGAACTCGGATCAGGCTGAAACCGCTGGTAGGGAAATCGTTATAGTTGTCTCCACCCTGTAAAACACTGTAATACTTGGTGATTCCCATGAAGGTCATGGCCATACAGAAAATTATGGAAGCTGCTAATGCTGCTGCATATAGAATTTTCTGATTTTTTAAGTAATTGTTGACCATGATGTTATTTATTCAGCGTGGTAAGTGCAGGTAATTTTCTTGCCCAGAGCGTTGGCGGTTATCTGACTAAATGGTGTTCCATCGCAAAGCGAACGAGTTCTGCTCGGTTGTTGCTTTCCGTTTTTCTGAACAAGCTGCTGACGTGCTTTTCGATCGTTCGAGGGCTCAGGTGGAGTGTGGAGCCTATTTGAATATTAGAAAGACCTTCTGTCAGCAAATCTAGCACTTGTCGCTCTCGCTGAGTCAAAGTCGGAGCATTTTGGCTGGGAGATGCCCGTGAAGCGGAGCTATCCCGTAGGGAATCGCCTGTGTTTGACTTTTGAGTTAAAAAATCTGCTTCTAGCTTGTCATTGCCTCTGCTGGGTGCCTCTGTTGGCGTCGGTTCGGGTTCCGGGGAACGAGAGGGGGCCTGAGCGATTAGAGCGTAGCGATCGAGCAAAGAGCGAATAACCGCCCCCAATTCCTGGAGTTCAAAAGGTTTAGCCAGATAATTGTCGCACCCCATCTGATAGCCGCGAATCCGTTCCTGCGTGCTCGTGCGTTCCGTCAAAAAAATCACCGGCAGCAAGCGGAAAGCGGGACGAGTCCGAACTCGCCGCACAAATTCGTAGCCATCCATTTCGGGCATTGTAATGTCGGTAACAATCAAGTGTGGCTGAAATTCATCTACCAGGCCTAATGCTTCTTTGCCGTTCTCAGCAGCGATTACAGAGTATCCGGTAATTTCTAGATAATCGGTAATTGACAAGCGAGTCGCGAAATCGTCGTCAGCAACCAGAATAGTTAATGGCATGGGGGAATTAAAAGTTAAACATTAAAAGTGACTAATTTCACTTTTAATGTTTAATTCTACTGTTTAATTCTCTTGATAACTTGCAGTTAAAGTAGCCGGTTGTCCTAATTTGCCCTCCAAAGCTACGCCGCGCCCGTTGGCTGCCAAATGCCGCAGAGTTTTGTAAATTGTCTCGATTTGCTCTGGTTTTCCTGCTTTTTTGGCTAGTTCTGCTACAGACAGAGGTTTTTGGGCGTCTTTGAGCACTTGCAGTACCCGTTGCTGCAAGTCCAATACAGCAGCGGCTGCTTTTTTGCCTGCTTCAACCCCTGGCTGGTGATAGGCATTGACATTCACCAAGGAACCGTAAAAACCTACGGCTCTTTCGTAGAGGGCGATTAATGCTCCTACTGTCCGAGGGTTGACTTGGGGGATTGTGACAGTAATTGAATCTCGGTGATTTTCGTACAAAGCTTGTCGAGTTCCCTGCAATAAACCCGACAAATAATCTCCTGAAGTGACGCCGGTTTCTACTTCTGGGGAAATGCCTTGCCTGTCTTGCAAAACTTCGATAAATGTTAGGAAGAAATTCGGCACGCCGTCTCGAAGTTGCTGGACGTAAGCGTGTTGGTCGGTGGTGCCTTTGTTGCCGTAAACTGCGATACCTTGATGAACTGTATTGCCGTCTAAATCTTCCTGTTTGCCGATCGATTCCATGACTAATTGCTGCAAGTAGCGGCTGAACAATAGCAGGGAATCTTTATACGGCAAAACTACCATATCTTTTTCGCCACGTCCGTTGCCAGCAAAATACCAGGACATTGCTAACAAGGCGGCGGGATTGTTTTTTATTTCGGTGGTTCTGGTAGCTTCGTCCATGACTTTAGCGCCGTCTAGCATCGCCCGAATGTCGATGCCTTGCAAAGCTGCTGGCAAAAGTCCAACTGCTGACAATTCGGAAGTGCGTCCTCCCACCCAATCTGCCATTGGAAAAGTGGTAATCCAGCCTTGGGATTTGGCTAATTTGTCTAGTTGGCTGTCAACTCCGGTGATGGCAATTGCTTGTTTGGCAAAATCCAGTTTTTCGGCGGCGAAGGCTTTTTGAACTTCGATCATCCCGTTGCGGGGTTCGGGGGTGCCGCCGGATTTGGAGATAGTAATTACTAGGGTGCTGGCGAGTTTGTCTTTGATTTTGTTGAGAATTCGATCGATCCCAGCCGGATCTGTGTTGTCGATAAAATGTATTGCTAGGGGCGGAATGTCTGGGGATAAAGCTTCGGAGACAAATTGGGGGCCGAGGGCGGAACCGCCGATGCCGATCGAAATTATGTCGGTAAATTGCGGAGCAAAGGGCGGTTTAATATCGCGGTTTTGAACTTTTTTGACAAATGCTTCGACTTGTGCTATGCCTTCGATTATTTCTTGTTTTAATTCTGGAGTGGGAGCTAAATCGGGGTTTCGCAGCCAGTAGTGGCCCACCATCCGGTTTTCGTCGGGATTGGCGATCGCACCTGCTTCCAAAGCTGCCATGTCTTTGAAAGCTTTGTCAAATTTGGGCTTCAATGCTGCTGCAAAAGCGTCGTCGAATCCCATGCGGCTGATATCGAGGTAAAGTCCCAATCCAGAGTGATAGTAAAGCCAGTCTTGATAGCGTTGCCAGAGTGCTGCGGCGTCCATAGGAATTCTCTACAATTTTTTTAATGTTCGATCGGCGTCGTCAGGAATCCACCAATTGTAGTTTAAAACGATCTGATGTACGGCTTTTGCAGAATCCCAATAAATTTAAGCATTAGTCGTCTGAAGGCAGCCGGAACAGAAGACAGTCAGAGCATTCGGCAGAATTAAACAATAAAAATATGACTTGGGCAACACTCTTAGTAGGTAGATCCCTGATTAATGGTCACACCCCATAGATAGATAGAAGTGGCACAGAGATTTAACTGTGGTCGGCGTTGGCGTTTGGGTTCTGGTTTCACAATATTCAAATTCGGGCGATCTGGATGTGTAAAATAGACATTGCGGTCAGGTTAAATATACTTTTAGCTGCCACTCAATAATCGGCTAAAAATATAATTAACAACTGTCAAGTATCGGAAGTGTAGTATAATATACAGATATTAGAATTAAAGTGCGATCGACTATGCTTGCTCTATCTCCAGAATTAAAAGAAAGGTTAGCAACTCCGCTAAAAATCGGCGATTTTGAAGTTAAAAGTCGCGTCCTGCAATCGCCCTTATCCGGCGTTACCGATTTGGTATTTCGCCGCCTGGTGCGCCGCTACGCGCCGGATTCGATGATGTACACGGAAATGGTGAACGCTACGGGTTTGCACTACGTGAAGCAACTGCCGAGAATTATGGAAGTTGACCCGAACGAGCGTCCGATTAGCATTCAATTGTTTGACTGCCGGCCGGATTTCTTGGCAGAAGCGGCACAGAAAGCAGTGGCAGAGGGAGCGGATACAGTTGATATTAATATGGGCTGTCCGGTTAACAAAATTACTAAAAACGGCGGCGGTTCATCCCTGCTGCGAGATCCGGCAACTGCCGAGGCAATTGTGCGGGCGGTTGTGGAAGCGGTAGATGTTCCTGTCACGGTTAAAACTAGAATCGGTTGGACGGACAAAGAAATTAATATTTTGGAATTTGCGAAGCGGATGGAAGATGCGGGAGCAAAAATGATTACCGTGCACGGCCGCACTCGATCGCAAGGTTACACCGGCCCGGCAAAATGGGAGTGGATTCGCCGAGTGAAAGAAGTTTTATCGATTCCAGTTATTGCTAACGGGGATATTTTTTCCGTGGAAGCAGCGATGCGATGTCTGGAAGAAACCGGCGCAGATGGAGTGATGTGTTCGCGGGGAACTTTGGGCTATCCATTCTTGGTGGGAGAAGTTGATTATTTCTTGAAAACTGGTGTGGAAAAGATAGCTCCGACACCAATTGAACGGCTCGAATGTGCTAAGGAACATTTGCGGGCTTTGTGGGAATATAAAGGTGAAAGCGGTGTCTCCCAAGCGCGCAAGCACTTAACCTGGTATGCTAAGGGTTTCCCCGGCGCTGGGGAATTGCGGGGCGTGTTGGCTGTGGTAGAAACGGTTGAACAAGGTTGCGATTCGATCGATCGCGCGATCGAGCAATTGCCCGCATAAACCTTACCCGCAGATGTCTGTCGATTTTAGATTTTAGATTTTAGATTTACTTGCCACATTGAATGTGGGAGCTTGAACTTTAGTCTAAAATTTTAATATCGACGCTCAGGAGTGTACGTGGCACGGTATCCGTTTTAGGGCGGAGTCAACTAGGGGTTACAGAAACAAAACCTGCCTCTGCGGGCTAAGATTTAAGACACAGTTAAAAATTTGTGTGTGGGGGAAAGCATGGACTCATTAAAAGGGCGAGATTTATTAAGTCTGGCCGATTTAAGCATTGACGAATTAAATTATTTGCTGGATCTAGCAGCCAGTTTAAAATCGGGAATGGTCAAGCTGAAACGCAATAAAGTTCTCGGCTTGTTATTTTCCAAAGCTTCAACGCGAACGCGGGTAAGTTTTACGGTGGCAATGTATAAATTGGGAGGGCAAGTGATTGACCTCAATCCCAACGTTACACAAGTCAGCCGCGGCGAACCGTTGGTAGATACAGCCAGGGTTTTAGACAGGTATTTAGACATTTTGGCGATTCGGACGTTCGAGCAAAAGGATTTAGCAACTTTTGCTAACTATGCCAAAATTCCTGTGATTAATGCACTGACCGATGACGAACACCCATGCCAAGTGCTGGCGGATTTAATGACAGTAAAAGAGTGTTTTGGCAAGTTGGAAGGGGTGACTTTGACTTATTTGGGCGATGGCAATAATATGGCAAATTCGCTGATGTTGGGCTGTGCAATGACGGGAATGAATGTCAGAATTGCTTGCCCTCAAGATTTCCAGCCGAATGCTGAGATAGTGGAAAAAGCTAAGAATATTGCTAATGGAAAAACAGAAGTTACTGTGACGGCGGACGCAGAAGCTGCTGTGAAGAATGCTCAAGTGATTTATACTGATGTTTGGGCGAGTATGGGACAGGAAGAGGAAGCAAAAATCAGGATTCCTTTGTTTAAGCCATATCAGGTAAATGAACAATTGCTGAAGTTAGCAGATAAGAATGCAATTGTATTGCACTGTTTGCCCGCACACCGGGATGAAGAGATTACGGATGACGTGATTGAGGGCAGTCAATCGCGCGTTTGGGATCAAGCAGAAAATCGGATGCACGCTCAGCAAGCTTTGCTGGCAAGTATTCTAGAAAGCGATTAGGAATAGAGAAGGGAAGAGAAGAATAGCCCGACTGAAGAATAAGAGAAAAGCCATTCTCTCAATCTCAATCTCTATCTCTTCTATTCTCTTTCTCTGCGCCCTCTGCGGTTAATAAAAAAAACATAATTCACAAAAAGTTATCGAAAAACATGAAGTTGTCGCTAATTCACATTTAACACCCAATAATCGGCAATTCCCGATCGACACCATGCTAACAGAATTTACCCTCGCAAACTTCAAGAGTTACAAAACAAGCCGATTACCGCTTGGAGCGCTGACTGTGCTCATCGGAGCCAACGCCGCAGGCAAAAGTAATGCAATTGAAGCTTTACGCTTTCTGTCATGGTTGGCCCAAGGTCAAAAACTCACTAATATTCAGTATGCTGTCAATAATGCCGATCGCATTATACGCGGTCGGGTCGATGATTTGTGCTATCTTAGACCGTCTAGTTTTACTATCGGTTGTCGCTTGGATGCAACTCAATGGAACCAACTTGATATAACCCTCAATGTGCGTGAAGGAGAACTGCATATTAGTAGTGAGCGTATAGTGGGTTCGACAATTCAAACACCTCAAACACCTAAAATACCTCAATTATATGACCTAATTAAACCATCTGAAGGAATAGGGACGGATGTTGAAGTTTCCTATAACAACTTTAGGAAAGGACAAAATAAGCCACGAGTAATTTGCAGCGATCAAATGGCGATCTTTGTCCAATTAGACACACCTGCTCGTTTTGATGCAAAGTACCACAGATCGCAAACAATTATTCCTCAAACTGTCCGCGAATATCAAAGAGTATTGCAAAACATCCTATTTCTCGATCCAGTTCCCGCCAAAATGCGCGAGTACAGTTTCAAATCGGATAAACGCTTACAGGAAGATGGAACTAATCTTTCCAGCGTTTTGTTTCGCCTATGGAACAACCAAGACAATCAACAAACAATTTTAAATTTTATTCAGAGTTTACCAGAGCAAGCTATAGAAGGACTGGATTTCATTTTTGGCCCGCGAGATGAAGTGATGGTGCGGCTGGTAGAAACCTTTGGTAATAAACCGCGCCATTGCGAGGCTGCTTTGTTATCTGATGGTACTTTGCGGGTGCTAGCAATTACAGCAGCCATGCTATCAGCAACCGAAGGTAGTTTAGTAGTCATCGAAGAAATAGATAATGGGGTTCATCCCAACCGCGCCAAACATCTACTAACCTGCATCCGAGATATTGCCGAGCGCCGTCATTTGCGGGTGCTGCTTTCTACTCATAACCCCGCTCTCATGGATGCCTTACCTGACGAGGCTCTCGGTGATGTAGTGTTTTGTTACCGAGATCCACAACAAGGGGATAGCCGCCTTATACGACTCGGAGATATGTATGAGTATCCTAGGCTGATATCGCAAGGCCCTCTTGGCCAATTGGTAACTGCTGGAGTAGTCGATCGGTTTGTCAAGTCGCCGCACACGCCTGATGAGAGAAAACAGCAAGCATTGGCATGGCTATCTCGTTGGCAAGAGTATGGGGATGAGTAGTTTTTGCCTAATCGATACTAGCATTTTCCTCAACTATCTTAATGTTCCCCACTGCAATCAGGATAGGGCATTAGTCCAAGAAGATTATAAGATTTATGCTGAATCTGGTTGTACTTTTTTCTTACCGATGGCAACCATAATAGAAACAGGCAACCACATTGCCCAGAATGGCGACGGTACAATGAGAAGGAAAACAGCCCTGCGTTTTGTTAAAGAAGTTAAAGCTGCATTTAAGGGTGAACATCCTTGGTCACTTACTGAATTCCCAAAAACAGAAGACATACTACTGTGGATTGATAAGTTTCCTGATTTAGCTGGCCAAAACAAAGCCCCTGATAAGTTGTCTGAAGGAACTAGCTTTGGCGATCTCAGTATCATTGAAGAATTTAATAAGTTGTGCAAGCGCTTCTCCATGAGTGAAGTGTTTATTTGGTCACTGGACAGTGATTTAAGTCGCTATCACCAAAACGCAAAATAATTATCAGTTAGCCCGAGGTTTAAACGCCGGCTTTTCAACTGAAGATGACTTTCGCCCGACGCCAGGGGTTTAACCCCCAGGCGTCGGGCTAAGTTGAAACCCTACAAACTGGCGAAATTCACTTTTGTTACTTCACCGGCGACAACATTAACTGTTTGTTGAATTTGACTACCGTCAACTTTCAACTGATAAGTTCCCGGAGAAAGCTCGATCGCCCCAAACCATCCTTTGCCATCGGCGCGCAGTTGACGCCCCTGGCCACCAGCATCGATCGACTGCAATGTCAAGCTGGCACCGTCGCAAGTTTGAGCGCACCGCTGCAAATTTCCGGCGATCGCACCTGTAGTCGGCCGCGACTTCCAAGGCATATCGGGAACGGCTGCTGCAGTGGCCCACACAGGCTGAGTTTGAACGGTTTTGCCCGTCGCAGCGTCAACGTATTGACTCGGCTGCGAAAGCGCGGTGTAAAACAAATCGTTGCTTTGAGGAACGTATTTCCAAGGCTGGCGGGGCAAATCACCGCTGCCGCCCGATCGCAGTTCGACATTCGTGTACACGTTGCTGCTAGCGTAGGAATAGAGCACCGTACCTGCGACGTGATTTCCTTTCGCAGACGGCCCTTCGGCGCGACGAATCTGGCCTAGGGTGTCTTCGATGTAGTTGAGGTAATTGCCGGGGCCGATCGCAATTTGGCGGTTGTACTGGTGGTCTTTGGCGAACTCGATCCAGCGGTCGTAAGCGAGTTTTTGCGATGGTTTGTACTCGCGCTGGTAAGTCATCGGCATCGCCATGTCTACGATCCCTTCTTCCAGCCAAGCGCGCCAATCTTGCAATACTTCTTTGTAAGGCTGCGTTTGATACCACCCTGCATCGTTTTGCGGGCCGTCTCCCCAGGCGATCGTGGCAGCGGTAATTTTAACGCGCGGTTTAATCGCAAGGCTTTCTACATAAAGCTTCCGCACTAAATTTGTCACCTGGTCGCGCCGCCACTGCATCCACGCGGGATCGGTGGGTGCGGGTTTGCCCGATCGACCTGTTTGCTGATTGAAACGGGCGATCGCAGTCGGATTGTAGCCCCAAGTCGGCCCGCCGTAGCGCACATAATCCAACTGTACGCCGTCCACATCGTAGCGCTTGATCAAGTCCAAATAGACGGAAACAGTATAATCTACGGCGTCTGGATGGCCGGGATCGAGGAAACCGGGTGATTCGCCACTCGAAGTCAGCATCGCCCAATTGTCATTTCCTGGGGCAGAAGGCCCGTGTTGTTGCCAAACGTGACCGGCGGGAAGTTTGCTACCGGAAACCACCGGCAGCGTCACCATCCAAGCGTGTACTTCAATGCCTGCGGCGTGGGCTTTGTCAATCAAATCTTGCAGGGGATCGAAACCGGGGGGAACGTTGGGATCGAGGGTGCGGGGTTCGATCGCACTGGTGTAAAAAGCATCGCCACGGCGGCGGACTTGGGCGACGATCGCGTTGGCATTTGCCCGCTGCGCGTCTGCGATCAATTTTGTGACTTCTTGAGGGGTTTTGAAGCCGGGGTTGAAGGCGTCCACCCAGAAGGCGCGAAATTCGGCGGTTTGGGTTTGCGGGGGCATAAGTGCGATCGCGCGGTTCGGGAACCAGTTTGATAGCCAACCAGGAGTCAGCAGAAAACTAATTGTTAAGCCAATCAGGAACAAGCTTGACAAAAAGAATGTTTTGGTATTTCGCATCAGAAATGTGTGAGAGAGCGTTTAACAGTCCTTTACGGACTTTTGGTTTGAGCGTCCGCTTGACATTTTCGCACAATGGTACATTAAGTGGGTCGATCGGTAAATATTTGAGTAATACCGCTGGGAGAGTCGAGAATGAGATTAAAATTGACCTCGGCAAAATGGGCGATATTTTCCGATCTTTCAATATAGCGGTTGAGCCAGTAAATTGAATCCGCTACACCACTTAACATAGTTTTAGAGGGTAAATAGGGTTTTAATGATTTTCATTTGGGCTTTATCAAGGCCGCCTTCAAGTTTGGAAATTGGAGTTAGGCTTTTCCACTTGCCTTTACTAGCGGTGAAGATAGCATCCGCTGTTTTTTCGGCATCAATCTTTTCAAAGCCTCCTATTTTATTAGTTGATAAGTAATTGAGACGATCGAAAATTTCATCTCTTGATGCACGTTTCACGCTGACTGCTTCAGGCGGTGGCGGCGGCGGTGGTGGCGGTGATATAGAAAATACTTTAGCAATAAAATCTAATCTCGCTTTCGTCAAACCACATTGTAACTTAGTCAGAGGGGTGAAATCTGACCATTGCTCGCGGTTAGAATCTACAATTTTATTGGCCGTTTCAACTGATTTTACATTGTTCCAATTATGCTCTTTAACTAAGTATTCAAGTGCAGCTATAATAGTATCTTTTGATGCTGTACTCAGATTGACTGTGGGATTTGCTTCTCGCGCTAGAATCTTCGCTTGTTCAATATTTGATGGTTTTGGGTCAATGACAATACACCATGCTCGCTCTAATTGAGCTTTTTTAGCAACAGCATAGACAAAGTTATTGCTCACAACTTCATACTGATAATCGCCTGTTTCTTTGACGATAATCGGAATCCAATTGCGATTACCCGATTGTAAGATAGCTTCGGCTGATCCGGCAATAATAAACTCTGACTCAGAGCAGGATTCTGCTGATTCAATTTTAGCTAACTGCAAGTGCATTAACTTACCAATGTTCTCTGAATTATTCATACAAGAAATACTCCCGAGCTAAATCTAAGTAATATTTATTCGCTGTTTTGTGTTGAAACACTGCCGGTATTCTAGAAAAAGCTGCACTTGATACAACTTCATATTCTGGCACAAAGAATATATTTGTGTCAGGCTCTCCTTTGGTATATTTAGGCCAAAAATATGGTAATAAATTAGAATCTAACACATCTTTGTCACCTTGTTTTAATGTAAGGATTACTTTGATTTGTTCCCTCATTCTTTTCTTTAGGGCATCTATTTGTTTGTATTTATTGAAAAAGATGGGTAGGGGAATAGGACCGCCGTCCTGCCTCAGCTTTTTAACTTCTGGTAAGAATTCTTTAATAACTTTGACCACATTTTTTAAAGACGAAAAGTTATTGGGTTCTGTGGGCATAAAGACAGCATCGGCAGCTCTCACGGAGCTTTTGCTAAAAAAAGTCCAGTTCGTAGGTGCATCAATTAAAATGTAATCATATTCGCGCATAAAAATTTCGAGCAAATCCCGCAGCCTTGCGGAACCTTTTTCAATTCTTGCTTCATACTCATAACTCATGTACTTTGACAACCCTGAGTCAGATGGGATGACATCAAATTTCTTAACTAATTGACCTGCTTTATTCTTGAGTACAAATGGTTTAATAGTGTCTCGAACATTTAAGGCATCCTCAAGCAGGCAATCGGATAATTTAACTTTTCCCTCCTGCAATCCCAAGGAATCTGTTAAATCTGCTTGTTGCGGGTCGAAATCAACAACCAACACTTTTTTATGCTGTTGGCAAAGGATTGCAGCCAAGTTGATTGTAGTTGTCGTTTTTCCTACACCTCCCTTATCATTATAGATGCAAATTGTTAAAGCTTTGGGTGGGTTGTCCAGCAATTTCTTAATTTTCTCAATAATTTCAATGATATTATTTTTGTTTATCCTCATGCAGTTAGTAGCAGGCACTACGATTTTACCATGTCTGCGGAATAGCTGGATATCTGTTGAGTTGGTGATGATACCCCATTGAACTGTTTGGCACTTAGAGTCGAGAATATAATCTGTTATCTGTTTTTTAGCTTCTTTATACTTGGGAGTACCTTCTGCTAAATTAACGATCCCCTTTGCCGATCCTCTGCCTTTAACTTCAATGACTAAGTTTGGGTTAATCTTAGAAACTGAAAATTTATCATCATCGTGATTTTTGCGAGCAGCAAAATCAGCAACACCACTTCCTGTTCTAAATTGTTGTACCCACTCATCAATGGTGAATCCCAGTGCATAGAGAAGAGGTTTGACAAATCGATGGGTGACTTGGGGTTCGTCTGCATTCTCTGAAATACTATCTAAAACTTCATTCCAGTTGATAGTTGTCATAACTTAGACCTAGATACTTAAGTAAAATCATAACGCTTGGTTTCAGTTTGTGTCATCGTTAGCTACCTCCCGCTCTAGCTATATGAACAGTATACATACTTTTGGATAACTTATATATTTTCTAGTGCGCTTGACATTTTTGCACATCGGTGAAATTTTAGGCGAAAATACAGTGAACTCGCGATCCTCTTCGAGGGCTTCGCTAACGCACTTTTTGAACCAATGATAGCACCACATTTTCAAACCCTAGCCCTGCCGCCTGACAGCAATTTACTCGATCGAGTAGATGGCTGGCGCCAAGAAGCAACCCGAAAGTTGCAGCAAAGCCAGAGAGGAGAAAAGGGACAATTTTTAACACCTTCCTCAGTCGCAAGTTTGATGGCGGGAATGTTTGAATTTAACTGTCCCGATATATCGCTTTTAGATGCCGGGGCAGGAATTGGTTCGCTGTTAGCAGCAGTTGTTTGCGAACTTTGCCAGCGCCCAAACAGACCGCGCAGCCTGCACGTTACAGCTTATGAAATTGACCTTATTTTGATAGAATACCTCAAGCAAACTTTAGAATTATGCAGTATTGAATGTCAGCGTTTTGGGATATCTTTTACCTGTGAGGTTCGCGAAATTGATTTTATTCAAGACAGCGCCGATATGTTGCATCCCAATCTATTTACACAACCAGTAAAACGGGAATTTACCCATGCAATTATCAATCCTCCCTATGCCAAGATAGACGCTAAATCCCAAGCCCGAACCTTGCTGCGTTCTATAGGACTAGAAACCAGCAATCTCTACGCTGGCTTCACAGTTGCTGCTGCTCACCTGCTCAAACCAAACGGTGAATTAGTATCGATTACTCCCCGCAGCTTTTGCAACGGTTTATACTTTCGAGATTTCCGCAAAGTCTTCCTTCAAATGATGGCTTTACGCCAAGTACACATCTTTGAATCCCGACAGTTGCCATTTCGCGATGATGCGGTGCTGCAAGAAACTATTATTGTGCGCGCCACCAAACAAATAGAACAGCCAGATACTGTACTAATTACCTCAAGCAGCAGCGTGGACGACGACCTGGTTTTGTCTCACCAACTGCCCTATACCGCCCTAATTAATCCCAAAGATTCTGAGCAATTTATTCGGATTCTACCGGATTCTGTCAGCCAGAAAATAGTCGAGCAAATGGCTCAATTTACTTGCAGTTTAGAGGAATTAGGCTTAACAGTTTCCACCGGAAAAGTTGTAGATTTTCGTGTTCGCTCTGACTTGCGACTAAAACCTGAAAACGGTACAGTTCCGCTGATTTATCCCGCACACTTCTCGGCTGGCTGTGTTGAATATCCCACAGCCACGAGAAAGCATCAAGCTTTAGCTGTCACGGAAAAAACTGCTGCACTCCTCGTACCTAACGAACATTATGTTTTGAGCAAGCGCTTCTCTTCAAAGGAAGAGAAAAAGCGAATTGTTGCAGTTGTCTGGGATGCCAATAAAATTAATAGTTCTCGCGTTGGTTTTGAGAACCATTTGAATTACTTTCACCAACAGGGACGCGGATTAGACCTCACCCTGGCGCGGGGATTGGCCGTTTATCTAAATTCGAGCTTGGTAGATGCGTTTTTCCGACTCTTCAACGGACACACTCAAGTTAATGCTACGGATTTACGCAATTTGAAGTATCCTACTGTAGAGCAATTACTTTTACTTGGAGCTCAAATAAGAGAAATATTTCCTACACAGCAGGAGATCGATCGACTTGTCGAGACACAACTGCTGAAGGCGACGAATCCGTTAGAAAATAACCCAATTACAATCAAGAACCGTATTGATGAATCTCTAGAAATACTTGCAGCGCTGGGTTTTCCAAAGGGTCAGCTTAACGAACGTTCCGCCTTAACCCTTCTGGCTTTGCTTGACCTCAAGCCAAATGATGCTTGGGAATTGGCAAAATCTCCACTTCTGGGAATCACACCAATTATGGAATTTATGGAGCAGCAATACGGTAAAAAGTATGCGCCAAATACGCGGGAAACTGTGCGTCGCCAGACTGTCCATCAGTTTCTAGATGCAGGTTTAATTGTTGTTAATCCTGACAGTCCAGAACGTCCGGTAAATAGTCCAAAAACTGCATATCAGATAGAAGAAAGTGCTTTAGAACTGGTGCGAACTTATGACACTTCTGACTGGGAAAAGAATGTTCGCGCTTACCTCGTTCATTTTAAGGAAGAAAAATTATTGCAGGCTTATTCCAAAAATAGAAATATTGGTGAGTCAGAATGATGCTAAAATACACTCTTTATATGGCTGCCGCTGGTATGGGAATGACATATACTGTGATGCAAGCGGTTTAGTTGACCGGAATTGTCGATCGCACTCAGTAAATTAGATAACTAACTAGCCAAAATATCTTTGCAATGGAAAAAAAGCATAACGCTGGATTGTGGGTATCAGTATTGTACTTCGCTCAAGGTCTCCCTTACACCGTCGTTAATTTAATGTCGGTGATTTTTTTGAAAGGTATGGGCACCAGTAACGAGCTCATCGGATTGACCAGTCTGTTGTCTTTTCCTTGGGTTTTAAAAGGTTTGTGGGGCCCAGTTGTTGATTTGTATTCCACCAAACGCAAATGGATTTTAACAACCGAAATCATTTGTGCTTTCCTGTTTGCTTTCCTAGCTTTTGGCGTATTAACGCCGGCACCGATTATTATCTCGCTGGTGATATTTACGGCGATCGCCTTTGTGTCAGCTACTCACGACATCGCCATTGACGGATTTTATTTAAACACTCTCAATAAAGACCAGCAAGCGTTGTTTGTCGGGGTTCGCAACACGGCTTATAGAGGTGCTGTCATTGCCGGTAGCGGTTTATTGGTGTTCTTAGCGGGGAAACTAGCCGAACAGCATTTAGTCACCGGAAATACAGGCGACACCAAAATCTATCAAAACATTCCACTGTCACTTTTCGGTTCGGATTTTAGCGTGTCTGCGCTTAACTACGGATGGGCGACAGCCTTTGGCATTTGTGCGATTATGTTTGTGCTGATATATCTCTTTCAGCGGTGGTATCTTCCCTATCCTCGAAATTACGATTTGGAATCCGATACCCCCCAAGAAACAACAAGCTTTATCGAAGCATTTAAAACATATTTTCAGCAAGATAAAATTGGTTGGATTGTTACTTATGTCGTGATTTTTAGGTTAGGCGATGCCTTGACGTTTAAAATGGCTCCGCCATTTTTAATGGATAAAGTGGAGAAAGGAGGATTAGCAGTTTCTACCTCGGAAATGGGTTTATTATCCGGTACTTTAGGGGTAATGTTTCTGTTAATAGGAGGGTTGCTAGGCGGCTATTTGATTGCCAAACAAGGATTGAAAAAATGGATGTGGCCGACGGCAATTCTGCAAAATTCGACTAACGTGCTGTATTGGCTGTTGGCAATCAATCAGCCGGGGATTGAATGGGCTTATGCTGTAAATTCGATCGAGCAATTTACTTACGGACTTGGCGTAGCTGCCTATACAGTGTTCTTGATGCGGACTGTCCGCCCTGAATACGAAGCATCTCACTATGCAATTACAACTGCTTTTATGGCCGCAGGAGTGCTGATTCCGGGCGTTTTTAGCGGCTACTTGCAGGCGAATCTCGGCTATCAAAATTATTTTTTGATGAGCGCGCTGGCTGTGATTCCCGGTATGCTGACGATTTTCTTTCTGCCCCTAGAAGATGAGAAAAAATTAGCATCCATGCCCAGACCTGGACTGGACGATTTCGATTAATATCAAGTGCGATCGCTATAACTATAATATTCGGGCGGGTCGGGTTTACCAATGTCTGCACTACTTTTGGAGATTTCGGTCAACCCCTCCCTAGAGGAATATTGATGTTTGTAATCATGGAATGAGTATAAATCAATACGCTTGGGTTAGCGCTTTCAGACGAATTTCATTTCACGCATTTATGAGAGTTCCAGACTTGTGAAAGGAAATCAGATTATTCTTATCCCAAGCGTATTGGAGTATAAATTATGTGCGGTTGCGTTCATAAAATAAAATAAGGACACAACAATGTTGTGTCCCTAGCGCTACCGAATATCTGTATTGCCAGCCGCCAACTAAATCGCAATAAAATCACTAGCTGTTAGCGGACTACTTGGAATGCCAGGAATACTGGCAAGAACTTCGCCGTTACTGGCAATTTCGATCGTCGTTATAAAATCGCCTGGAGTAACTCTCACTTGGTTGAAGGTCAAACCTCCGCTCAAGCCGATTAAATCTTGACCCTTTTGAAAGTCTACAAGTGTATCTGTACCGGCACCTACTCCTAACACCAATACGTCGCGTCCAGCACCGCCAATCAAGAGATCCGCACCCGCTCCGCCAATGAGCGTATCGTCTCCTTCTCCCCCATTTAAATTGTCATCTCCTTTGCCACCTAATAGCCGATCGTTGCCGCTGCCACCGCTGATAATATCGTTGCCTTTATTGCCACTGAGAGTGTCGTTGCCCCCATTGCCAGTGATAATATCGTCCCCTCCAAAACCTGATGCTGTATTGTTGGTATCGTCGCCGACTAAATTATTAATTTGGGATGGATCTAGAGCAGTTTGCATTGCTGCAACGTTTGCTAAAAATGAGGCTCCCGGAGTGGTTCTTAATTGCTCTAAACTGCTGCGCGATTCCAGCGAGGTTCCCAAGGCTGGCAGTGCAAAGTCTAAGCCAGCTAACAGCTCTAAATAATCGGAATCTGTAAAAGTGAAATCAGGGCGGCTCAACTCGTCTACAGAGATTTCTGTCTGAGTCAAGCCGGGAGGTGGAGAAGTTAACAAACCGCTTTGCGTGTGCTTGTCCAAGACAAGTAGCGGGTTGATAATCGGGTTAGTAAATGTTTGAAGAACTACTTTTCCGGGGAGAAAAGCTTCTCCTCCCAAACTAACAAAGTCGCCGCTAACTATGTAGTGAGTTACATTTTTTCCGGCGCCGACTTTCTGCTTGAATGTATTGACGGTGCTCTGATCAACTCCGGGAGAATTGAAGGTGACAACATCTCCAATAGTAGATGTGAATTCAGTGGCGGCTAGTTGCGTTATGGCGCCGCCCAAGCTGTGTCCCAGAAGGTCTGGTGGCAAGCGGCTGGGGTTTTTGGCTGTATCTTGACTGATTTGGGTCAGCCAATTTCCTAATGCTTGTTTGTTGGCTTCAAATTGGTTGAAACCGGTGCCGCGCGGGTCTCCGTTAGCAAGATCATCTACGGGCGAGTCGGTGCCGCGAAATACTAAAACGGGCGGTTTGTCTGGAGTGGTGGAAATTAAGCCGATCGCGTGAAATCCAGTTCCGGGATCGTCAAAAGTGCGATCGATTTGATAGCCAGCAGCACTCAAGCCTGTTTGAACTAAAGTTTGAAACTCGGGATCGTCATCTATGTAAGCAATTTGCTTGGCTATAGTTTCGTAAGCGGCGGGGGAGGAGGGCATATTTTTTTATTTCCTGTCGTTTGAGGGGGAATTAGTTTTTAAGCTACTTAACTAAGTTTACTATAAACTTCGTTTATTGACCATATTAATTGGTCATTTTTATGGGCTTTTTAGGAGGAAATTGATAGAGATTTTTTAATACAAAAAAACACTCTCGCTACAAAACCCAGGCAGGTTTTGCGCCCCCAAAAATACAAATTTTGAGCACCCTAAAGCTATACAAAATCTACCCGCGTAATATCGCTGGCCACTACGCCTCTGAGAGTAGCAAGAATTTCCCCAGTAACCGGGATAGTAATTAAAGCTCCGTCACCACCTTGGGTTACTCTAATTTGAGGAAAAGTTAGACCCCGCGACAGGGTAATTAAATCTTCACTATCTTGAAAATCTACAATCACATCTGCTCCGCCGCCGGATTCCAATACAAAGCGATCGCGCCCCGCACCACCAATTAAAAAATCGTTGCCAAACTCGCCGGAAACCAAATCGTTTCCGTCGCCACCCTCGAAATAATCGTTATCTCTGCCACCGTACAAGAAATCGTCGCCATCACCACCGGTGATGCTGTCATTACCTCGATTGCCTCTGAGAGTATCGTTACCGCCGTTGCCGATAACTGTATCCTCTCCAGGGCCCCCGGTAGCAGTATTGTTGCGAGCGTCGCCTGATAAATAATTCGGTTGCAAGGGAGCTAAACCGAATTGCATTTCTCTGATCAACTGCACAAAAGAAAATTCTGGCGCTGTTCTCACACTCTCTGCACCGCCTCTGCTTCTGATCGCTACTGACACATTGGGCAGGACCACATTCATCGCAGCTATAAACTCGTTAAAATCTGAATCGTTGTTATAAGTAAATTCGGGACTGTTTAATTGTTCTACGGAAATTTGCCTCTGCAAAAAATCCACGGGCGGAGTAGTTAACAAATCTTCAGTTCGATGTTTTGCCAAAACAGTTAAGGGATTAATACTCGGATCTGTAAAACTTTGGATAAATACTTTACCTGGGATAAATGCTTCCCCAAACAAGCTGACTACATCTCCGCTGACAATGTAGTGAGTGACATTTTTGTTGCCGGCCCTGCTGAGATTTCTCCGAAAACTGGTGAATGTACTCGCTGACACTCCCGGAGAGTTGAAAGTAAAGATATCGCCGGTCAGAGATGTGTATTCGGTTGCTACAATTTGAGCGACTGCTCCGCCCCAACTGTGTCCGATGACATCGGGCAATAATTTGCTGGGGTTTTTACCTGTATCTTGACCGATTTCTGTTAGCCAGTTTTTGATATTATCTTTGTTTTTTTCAAATTCAGGTAAACCAATGTCTCTGGAGTCAGAAAAGATAGCGTCGCCGTCGATAAAATCTGTACCTTTAAATACGAGGGCGGGCGGGTTTTCGGGATTGGATGAACCGAACCCGATCGCATAAAAGTTTGTTTCTGGGTCGTCGAATATGCGATCGATAT
Source organism: Microcoleus sp. AT9b-C3 (assembly GCF_036705485.1). Taxonomy (NCBI): domain Bacteria; kingdom Bacillati; phylum Cyanobacteriota; class Cyanophyceae; order Oscillatoriales; family Microcoleaceae; genus Microcoleus; species Microcoleus sp. AT9b-C3. Next base: position 162,531 of record NZ_JAUBUR010000001.1, read on the forward strand.
AGTAGCCATTAGTATCTAGGAAACTGGAAATTTCATTTTCCGCGTTAGGTTTTTGATTCAAAAAAACAATTGATTTAGCCAGAGCTTCATAAACAGCAGGCGAGGCACTCATAATATTAGATTTTCTGTTTGTTGGTATTTGCGATCGCTCTCTTGTTGAGCTAATTGTCCAATGGTAGCAATTATAGCTGACAAGATTTGTATGGTACACTTGATAAGATCAACTCAATAATTAAGTTTTTGCGGTTATGGGTATCATTCGTCAATACATTGCTCCATTGATAGCGGTATTAGTATTTTTCGCGGCTCTGGTAGCAGTCAGTGCTCGCATCTTTTTGCCTGGTGACATGGCTGCCCCGGCACCGATTGAGGAAGCGATCCCCCAAAAGCAAGCGGCAGTAGTCAATCCAATTTTCTTGGGGCTAAATGATGCGGCTCTCCGTGTCCGCTGAGCTGATGTCTGCTCAACTAATACCGGGTTACTGGCTGCGATCGGGATCGGGACTCGATCGGGCAAAACTGGTAAAGTTTATGCACCGGACATATCGAGAGCTTTACCCCGATAGGGAATTGGGACATTTGGCTCAAACTGTCGAGCAGTATTTTTCTAACCAGACGCCGGTTTGGTGGGTAGAGTGCCAGAAAAACAGCCAAGAAGAGGCAAAAATTTTGCCGACGCTTCCCTCGCAGCATCTCAATCCCCAATCTCCAGTCCAAAATCTGACATCGGTTGTCGGATGTTTGTGGTTGGGAAATGCGATCGACCAAAGCACCGGAGAACGCCACGCTCACATTTTTTTGGTGTACGTAGCACCGGAACACCGCCGTCTGGGGCTCGGTGCAGCTTTAGTTATTCATGCTGAAAACTGGGCGCGGGAAAGGGGCGATAGGCAAATTGGTTTGCAAGTATTTCTGAGCAATCAACCTGCGGTGAATCTCTATCAAAAATTAGGTTATCAAAGTCATTCCCTCTCGATGCTCAAATCCCTTTGAAATATAAATTCTACTGGTTTGGAATCAGGACTTTAGTCATTATTCATCCCAATTATGAAGACTGAAGTCCTCCACTACAAACTTAAGTAACAGCAGAGATATTCCTTTGCAGTAACTCATGTGTTGCACCATTCTCAATTAGCCTTTTATGAACAGGCTTTCGGGCCTGTCCCACAAAAGATCAATTTTCTTGTGGAACAGGCCCGAAAGCCTGTTGCTGACAATGGTGCAATATCTCAGTAGTAAGGTACTGCGCGCGCACCCTACAATTATTGACTGCGGACTGCTGAGTGCTGACTGAGTTGCTTAGGAGCATCCTCTGTACGGTAAAGTTTTTTTATGAACAATAACGACTACTCCAACGCCCTTGATAGTGATACGGAACTGGAAAGCCCTTTGGATCAATTTGACGAATCCGAACCCCCGCTGCCAGATCCCGAGGAAATGCTGCCTTTGCTGGAATCCCCGGAACCTCAGCACCGGATGATTGCGGCGCGGGCTTTTTGCGAACTGCAGGACGATCGAGCAATTTCGCATTTAATTAATTTGTTGAAAGACGGTTGCCCCTTGGTGCGGGTAAGTGCGGCTTATGCTTTGGGACGAAATCCGAGTCCCGATGCTGTGGAACCGCTGATTCTTCAGCTTAACTGCGACTGGAACGGTTACGTTCGCAAAGGGGTAGTTTGGGCCTTGGGAAATTGCAGAGATCAGCGCGCTTTGCCATCTTTAATTGATGCTCTGAAAACTGATATTTCGGCGGTGCGTTTGTGGGCGGCGAGTTCTCTGGGTCAAATGGCAAAAGTTGGTTACTATGTGGTGATTGCTGCGATTCCGCCGTTGATTGAAGCGCTGCGGGGAGATTCTGTATCTGCTGTGCGAAGTAATTCCGCTTGGGCGATCGGACAACTGGCCCGCGAATTGCCGAATAATATAGTGTACGCTGGGGCGATCGATGGTTTGATTGAAGCTTTAGAAGAAGATGAAGATATGGGCGTGCGGGAAGATGCTAAATCTTCGCTATTGCGAGTCGGCGACCCGCGCGGATTGCAGATAATTGAAGACTTAGAAATGGAAGGACTTTTGTGATTTAAACGCCCCAATTACTAATTACCCATTACTAATTATGCCTTTTATCAGTGCTAAAACAGATTTTGGTTTCAAAAAAATCTTTGCTTCCCCCCAGAGCAAAGACATTTTGATTAGCTTCCTCAATGCTATGCTCTATGACGCACAGCCAACCATTGAAGACTTAGAAATTATTGACCCTTACGCCGCGCCGAGCGTTACTGGATTAAAAGACACTTACCTGGATGTTAAAGCCAAAATTACAGGCAACAAAACTGTGATTATCGAAATGCAGGTAATAAATGTAGAAGCTTTTACTAAACGGGTAGTGTACAATGCCGCAAAAACCTACGCAACTCAACTCAGACCCAGGGAAGGATACTCTAAATTAAATCCTTTGATTGCTTTAACAATTACAGATTTTATTCTGTTTGAAAATACCGAAAAGTTTCTCACCCATTTTGTATTTAAAGAACTCGAAGAAAACTTCGAGTATTATAACAGAGAAATAGAATTAGTGTTTGTCGAACTGCCCAAATTTAACAAAGAACTGGAACAAGTCGAAAATATAATTCAAAGCTGGATTTATTTTATCAAAAATGCTCCCCTCTTCGATGAAATTCCCGAAAAATTTGCATCAATTCCCGAAATTCAAACAGCTTTTTCCATCGCCAGCAGAACTAATTTAACCCTTAAGGAATTAGAGGAATTGGAAAAGCGGGAAATGTTTGTTGAAGACCAGCGCGGTGCTATTATTAAAAGCCGCAAAGAAGGCATAATTGAGGGGCAAACAGCATTAATCCTGCGTCAAATCGTGCGACGTACTGGTGAGATTTCGCCGGACATTCAAACTCGCATCCAGCAACTCTCTTCCAAACAATTGAATGATTTAGGAGAAATCTTGTTAGATTTTACCAGTCAAGATGATTTGATAGCTTGGTTGGAATCGGCTTCAGCATGAATTTATATATAACTTTTGCACTCCTGACACTAAATCCGGCTGTAATACCCCCTTTATTCTTTATTCGCTGCGGGCGGGCTGTGTTTGTGTACTAGCGGTTGAAACCGCCGAGTTTCTAATCTAATAAGTCTGGTTCCCGGCGCACTATCATGTCATAAAGCGGTTGAAAGCTAAACCATCCCATGCGGTGAGACCCTACTTGCTGCTGTGTCAAACGCGCACATTCTGGCTTGATGAGAATTGGTTTTCCCGCTGCTTCGGCCATTAATTGCGCTTGACAAGAACGTTCCATTGCAATAAACCACCAAGCTGCTTCATCTACTGTTTGACCTACTGTTAACAGTCCGTGATTTTGTAAAATAATAGCTTTTTTCTCACCTAAAGTTTTGGCGATGCGTTTAGCTTCTTCGATTTCCAAAACAACTCCGGTGTAATCGTCAAATAAAGCTTGGTCTTCATAAAAAGAACAAGCATCTTGCGTCAGCGGGTCAAGCAGGCGGCCCAAACTCGACCAACTTTTGCCGTAGGGAGAATGAGCGTGGGCTGCTGCGATTACGTCTGGGCGGGCGCTGTGCACTTGGGAATGAATGGCAAATGCTGCTTCGTTTACGGGTTTATTTCCTTCAACAACTTCGCCTTTGTGGTTGACTAAAATTAGGTCGCTGACTCGAATTAAACTAAAGTGCATTCCAAAAGAATTGACCCAGAAATGGTCTAGGTGTTCGGGGTCGCGGACGGTGATGTGTCCGGCAATTCCTTCGCTGAATCCGAAGCGGGCAAATAATCGAAATGCGGCGGCTAAACGTTGTTTGCGGTGGCGACGTTCTTCTTCAAGTGAGTTGAATGTTGGGGGTTGAAAAGTGACTTTGGGGATTTTTATTGCAACCATATATTTTATTAGTGAAAAGACAGGAGGCAGAGCCTCAGAATCGGCATTCCCAGTCAGAGAAGGGGAACGAGATAAATTTTGAATTGGGAAATTTGAATTGGGAACTGTGGGGCTGGCATCTTGCCTGCCCTACTACACTGCGATTTCACTGAGGCGCAAACCTGCGATGTTTTTGCAGTCGAAAGTGGCGTTATTGCCGGGGTGGCGCTCGATTAATTCGATGATTTGTCCGGCGGGGTTTTGCAGAAACCACTGGGTTAATGAGCCGTAATCTAAAGCTCGATCGGACAGGGGTTGGAAGTTTTTATTTTTCCATATTGTAGCAGCATTCTGCACGTTTTCGACTCGAATCGCGACATGGTGAACTGCTGCTAATCCTCTTTCTTCCTGGAAACGGTTTTTTTGGTCGCCGGCTGCGTGGGGCGCATCTAATACTACTAAGCCGCCGGCTGGCATTAATAAGGTCATTAAATGCAGCCACAAATCGGAGGGAACGTTAATGTTTTCCGCACAAAAGTTAATCGGGAACAAGTCTGGGCCTTCAACTGTTTTGGCGCCGAAGGGATAAAAAGATTCGGCGTATTTTTCGAGTTCGGCGCGGCTAGGAAATGTGATGACAAAGTGGTCGATCGCAACTTGTTCGTCGTACAGGTGTGTTTCAAACGTCCAGGTTGTTAAAAATTCGGGAGTGATAAATTTGGGGTTGAATTCCAGCAAGCGATTTTTTTCGATGAAAGGTGAGTCAAGATGGCCCTCAAGGTTGCGATCGAACTTTAGGGTTTGTAGATTCAAGTTTTTCATCTGTCTTCCCCGATGTTAACTTCGCAAAACTGCGAATTTTGTCTGCAAGCTGAATTCGGTGCACATTTGGTGCGCCTTAATTCAAAAATAACACAAAATTTAATACTGCGAAGCCGATCGCGCGATCGCACGTCCCAAACCTTTACACAGCAAATATTCCCCAATCTAAAATCTAAAATCGGATGGTTTGCCGATCGCGTTCCCGGCCAACCACGCCGTAGTCCAAGCACTTTGGAAGTTAAAACCGCCCGTCACGCCGTCGATATCCAAGATTTCGCCAGCAAAGAAAAGTCCGGGACAGCGGCGGCTTTCCATTGTCTTGAAATCGACTTCTTTGAGGTTGACACCGCCGCAGGTGACGAACTCTTCTTTAAATGCCCCTTTTCCGGTAATCTGATATTCGCCTTGAACGAGTTCTAGCAGGAGGCGATCGAGGATTTTGTTAGATAAGTCTGCCCAGCGTTTTTGCTCATCAATGCCGATCGAACTTGTCAAGCGTTCCCAGAGGCGGCGCGGCACCGGAAACGGGCAGCTAGAGACAATCAATCGGTGCGACAACTGCGACTTCACCGCTAGCAGTTGCTGCCGCAAAACTTCCGCATTGTACTGGGGAAGCCAATTAATCAGCACAGAGGTTTTATAATGGCGATCGTGCAAAAATCTCGCACCCCAAGCCGAAAGTTTGAGGACAGCAGGCCCACTTAAACCCCAGTGAGTAATTAGCAAAGGCCCGCTTTGTTCTAATTTAGCTCCCGGCAATTTCACCTTAGCATTAGGAACAGAAATTCCGGCTAAATCTTTGATTCTGCTGTCAGAAATATTAAAAGTAAATAGAGAAGGAACGGGCTGTTCTACAGTATTACCTAACTCTTTTGCCCACTTAAAACCCGACGGATTGCTGCCTGTAGCGAGAAGAATGCGATCGCATTTCAATTTCGCCCCGGATTTCAACTCAATTTCAAAACTAGGGGCGGTGTCTTCGTGTTCGCCCTCTGCAGTATTTCCCGTTAATTTCTTTACAAAAACTACTGCATCGCCCGTGCGAATTTTTACGCCTGCATCCTCAGCAGCGCGGATCAAACAGTTAACAATAGTCCCCGAATCGTCTGTGGTCGGAAACATTCGCCCGTCTTCTTCGGTTTTCAACTTCACGCCGTGACCGGCAAACCATTCTACAGTATCGCGGGGTTGAAATCGAGTAAAAGCACCGCGCAGAGCTTTCCCACCTCTGGGGTAATTCTGCACTAAAATACCAGGGTCAAAACAAGCGTGAGTAACGTTGCAGCGCCCGCCGCCAGAGATGCGAACTTTTGCTAGGAGTTGCCGGCCAGCTTCTAGTAAAGTGACGCGGGCTTGCGGGTAGGTTTTGGCACAGGTAATTGCACTAAAAAAACCTGCAGCACCGCCGCCAATGACTGTAATTTTGAGGATTCGATCGGACAAATTTTTTCTCGCTTATTCTGGTTCAAAATCGGATTTTGCTGCCCCGCAAGTGGGACAAACCCAATCGTCGGGGATATCTTCAAAGGGTGTACCGGGAGCTATGCCTCCGTCGGGGTCGCCTAGTTCTGGATCGTAGACGTAATTGCAAACTGTACAAAGGTATTTTTGCATTTGCTTAACTCAATTTTATATTGTAAGCCTGTAGATTGTACTTGACAAGCCAACTTTGTGCAATACCAGAAAAATTAAATCTTTCACAAGTTACAATTCACAATTATAAAATAGACAAGATTGAAAAAATAAATAGGACGCTGCTCAGAGCAACGTCCCAAAATTTTTGTTCTTGTGGGACGGTGCTCTGAGCAGCGTCCCAAAATTTGATTAAAAGGACTGAGACAATATTTTCTAATCTAAACTGTCAAATATTACAAGCCTCTAGAACCCAAGTTCTAGAGGCTGCATTCTATCTTTTATTAGTTAACCGCGATCGGGAAACTAGACTTTCGCTAAAGGCTTAGTCCAAACGCCGTTTTCATCTTCTTCGTACTGCTGGTGAATGGCATTCCAAGCGGTGTGTTCCGCTTGTATGGAGTCGTTGCTTTCATCAAATGCGGCGTTGTAGGATTCCATAAAGGTTTTTTGAGCGGCTTCCGACAGGTGCGATCGCACTTCTGGCGACAAATCTGCCGGACTGTTGCAGCGACCTTTGACCGCGCGCGGCAGCGTCATCTCGCTAACTGAAACTTCTTCGCCACCTGCACTTTCTAGCAAGAGTTGAAATTCGCCCGATTTATCTGCGGGAACTTCTGCCATCACGAGAAATTCGCCTGCTTCAACGCGGGTTTGATAGATAGTTGCTTTGTCTTCGGGCATTCCGACAGCGACCAAAGCGGAAACTAGACCCGCACCGGCCGAACCTGCGATCGCGCCGCTAGCTGCACCCAAAAGTACCGCACCCAGCGGGCCCGCCGAGACTACTGCACCGACAAAGGGAATAAACAGGACACCGACGCCTGTTAGCAAACCCAAAAAAGAACCGAATAAGGAACCAAAAATCGCCCCGCTTCGCAGACCGCCTAATATCACATCTTTTTTAGTAATAAAGCCGGCAATTTTAGTTTTAGATTGAAAGTTTTTTCCCATTACTGAGATGTGGTCGCGGGAAACTCCGCGATCGAGCAAGCGCCGAATTACGCCGTCTAATTGTTCTTCTTCCTTAAATACGGCTGAAACTGTGCGTTCGGCTAAATATTCCTCGGTCATTGTTCCTCCTTGATGGTTTTTCGATTAGTGATGCTGGTTTTCAGTATAGGAGGACGCTGTAGGGCGATCGCATCAACCGCGAGATAGAGGTCGAGCGACTGTGGCTAGATTGAGTCTATATCAAAGGAGTTAAAGAGGCTGGTAGTTTCCGGTGCACTCGGTTATTTCAAGCTTTTATTCATATCTAATGTACTCAGCTAAAAATACCAATTGATCGATCATTTATTCTGCTGATTTAGCAGCAATTAAGTTGAAAAACCCCCGCAACTGATCGCCCATCGAGTACCGCTGTTGTACTCCCATAATAATTCCAGCATGACCGATATCTTGGGCAATAAAGGTACTGTGCAAACGACAAAAATCTTTAGTGTTGAAACTGTATATGGCACGCCCTTGCTCCGCTGCCCAGATTAGTTGTTCCTCATCTGAACAGCTAAGCTTGTTAGCGTCCGAGGTAGTTATCACGTCTACACCAGAAGTTCGCAGAGCGAGTATCAGCGAGCGTTGGAGAATATCCTCATCCATGTATAAACAAATTTGGCTCACGATAGCTTACCTGCCATATATTCTGCTTCCAAACGGTCATACTCTTCGTAGTAAGCTGCTATTTCGGCGTCCGTTGCTTCCTTGTTCGCGTAATAGTAAGTGAGCGCTGCATAAATTTGTGATAAAGTCAAATGCGGTCTTTCATCAATGATTTGCTGTGGAGTCATCCCGGCATTAAAATCAATAGCAATATTCTGTACCGTAATTCTAGTTCCTGCAATTCGCGGGCGGCCGCCGCAGGTTCCCGGCGTGCTGACAATTAGCGTTCCAATATCAACGGCAGTTGTCATATTTACCTCGATTGAGTTAACTTTATTTTATTGTAACACAGCTTCATTTCTACCCGATCGCATTTATCAAGGTTAATCAATGCCACTAGCACCCCTGTTTCCTGTCGTTCATCCCATCCTCAAATCTGCTTTTCCCAGATGTCTGTGGACGGGAGATATCAACAGCCGAGAAATTGCTCTCACATTTGACGACGGGCCGCACCGTCAGCACACACCTCAACTGTTAAAAATTTTAGATAAATACGACATCAAAGCTAGTTTTTTCTGGCTAGGTTTTTGCGTTGACAGGCATCCAGAAACGGCTAAAGAAGTGTACGATCGCGGGCACTGGATCGGCCTCCACGGCTATCAGCATATATCGTTTCCCAAACTCAAAACCCACGAACTCAAACAAAGTTTAGAAGACACGCAAAAAGCAATTGCCAAAGCTTGCGATTTAGATCCAAAATTAATCCTGGACGTGCGGCCGCCCAACGGCATTTTTACGCCGCGAACATTAGAGTTATTACAACAGTGGGAATATCGCCCCGTAATGTGGAGTGTCGTCCCGGAAGATTGGGTGCGACCGGGGGTGAGGAAAGTTATTAGTCGCATCGTGCAGCAAACTGAAAACGGATCAATTATTGTACTGCACGACGGCTATTGCGGCGGCGAAGATGTTGCAGCTTCGGCGGATAAAATAATTCCATTGCTTTTGTATAAAGGTTACAAATTCGTGACAGTCGATCGACTGTGGGAACAGGCCAACATTCAAATAAGAGGAAATTAAATCCATGAAGAAAAAAAGACAGTTTATTGCATCTCTTTGTTTGGTAAGTGCCGGATGGGCGACTCCCTACGGGATAGCTTCGCTTCACGAGCTTTCTCCTGCTTCGCTAAGTGCTGAAACTCCACTTCTAGTGCAGCAACCAGCCCCTGGCTTATCCGCGCCTGCCACCAACTCGAAAACCCCGCAAGTGGAACTGCTAAATCCGGGAGTGGAGCCCCGCCAGGAACTGCGTTTAAAACCAGCTATCGATGTCAAAGAAACAACTGTTATGACCGTAAAAATGGATATGGAAATATCCGCATTGGGTCGGTCTTCGCCTGTGGCTAAAAGTCCAGTATCGGTGATGACTTTCGAGACAAAAGTCACTAAAATTGATTCCAACGGCGATATTCACTACGAGTTTGCTTATACTAACGCAGATATCACGGGCGATACTGGAAATACCCCGCCAGCCGCCAGAGATGCCATGCGTTCCGCACTCAAAAGCATGGTCGGAATGAAAGGCTCTTTCATCATGGACAATCGCGGTTTTAATAAAGGAGGTAACTTTATTTTGCCTGAAAAAGCTGACAACAACCTCAAACAAATGGTGGGACAAATGTCTAAATCTCTAGAGCAACTTGCCTCGCCGCTGCCTGCTGAAGCAGTAGGAAAAGGAGCAAAATGGCGCGTTTATTCTTCCTCTGATTTCGGCATGAATGTGAATAACATTGCTACCTATGAATTGGCTAGTTGGCAAGATGGAGTTGCCTCTCTGAATGTAAGTATAGAGCAGCAAGCAAAACCTCAAAATATTACCTCTCCCCAACTGCCGCCGGGAACTACCTTAACCCTAAAATCTTTTGCTTCTCAGGGTCGGGGAGCAGCCACAAGGCGCTTGGATAGATTAATGCCTTTTCGGTCTACTGAGTCTGTTAGTTCAAATAGCGAAATGAGTGCTAAAAATGCTGGCAGTTCTCAAGAATTAACAATCACAACAAAAATGGCGATGGAGATGACTTTAGAGTCGAAGTAAGCTTTATTATACCAACTCTAAAAATTAGGGACACGGCAGTGCCGTGTCCTTGGTCATCGGTAAATTTTTAATAAATGGTATTAAATCCGGTTAATATACCTGATATTATATAAATTTTCTGAAAGTTTCGATCGCCAATTTGTAAGTAGAGGAGTCTGTTCTATGATTCGATCGCACAGATGGCAAGCTATCATCGGTTTAGTGGTAGCCCTGGGGATAATCATCGGGGATTTAATGTTTCCGGGTCTGAATGTAGCGCCGGCATTTGCTCAACCCAAATTTAAGGATGTTAACGACCATTGGGCGCAAGCTTGCATAGAAGAGTTAGCACAGAAAAAAATTATTAGTGGCTACTACGAAGATGGCACTTTTCGCCCGAATCGCCCCGTCAGTCGCGCTGAGTTTGCGGCGATGGTTCGCATGGCTTTTCCCGATGCCAAAACCGTCCGCGCTCCGATCGACTTTGCAGATATTCCCACGAATTACTGGGGTTTTAAAGCAATTCGAGAAGCTTATCAGACTGGTTTTATGTCTGGATACAGTGGCAGTATCTTTAACCCAACTTTGAATATTACCCGCTGGCAGGCTTTGGTAGCTTTAACCAGCGGCTTGAAATATACACCTACGGGCTCGGCGGCTGAGATTTTGGATGCGACTTTTGAGGATGCGCCGCAAATTCCCGAACTGGCAAGAAATGCGATCGCCGCCGCCACAGAAAAACAACTTGTGGTCAATTATCCGGCTGTTAAACAGCTAGAACCTACTCGGAATGCTACTCGCGCCGAAGTCGCAACTTTTTTCTGTCAGGCGATCGCCAAACCCGGCCAAACTGCCTTAGTTCCTGCCCAATATATCGCCCAAGTTCCGCCGAATATCGGCCCGCCGAGAACAACAGAAATCTCAGAAGCGGGGAAAGTTCGGGCGGAAGTTTCTTTCGTAAAAGAAGCAGAAAATGCTAAAAATCTCCGCATCAGAATTATCCGCGACGGTAAAACTTTATTAGAAGAACCAGTGCTGATACCGACTCGTTCTCTCGTAGATAACCCCGACCAAAGGGCGAGCGAAGAAATATCAGAAGGACGTTTTTTATCGCTACGAATCCGTGATTTGGACGGGGACAAGGAACCGGAAGTGCTGGCAGATTTAGTCTCAACCAAAAGCGGCGTCCGCTGCTGCAATTATTCGTTTATTTACCGCTACGACTCGGCAGCTAACAAATACACTCATATCAAGCATTTCTGGGGCAATGTGAGTTACGAAATAGTCGATTTTGGCAAAAATGATATCCCAGAGTTTAAGAGTCAAGACGGCAGATTTTCCGAGGCTTTTACAAATTACGCTGATTCTCGCTTTCCGCTGCAAATTTGGCAGTACCGTCAAGGTAAAATGCAAGATGTTAGCAAAGAGTATCCGGTGGAAGTATACACGAACGCTGCTGAGCTTTGGCTGGAATCTAACAAGCGTTTGAGTGAAAATGGGGAGGTGAAGGGGGTTTTGGCAGCCTTCATGGCGAACAAGTATGTCATGGGCCAGGAGGCGGAAGGTTGGCAGTTGTTGGAGAGAGTTTATCAAGGGCGCGATCGCACTCAATTCTTTGGAAAGTTGCGGGAGTTTTTGGTAAGTACGGGTTATGCCAGTAAGTAGATTTGGAGGTTTTTAACCGCAGAGTAACCCGGATAAACGCTGATAATATCTGTAGGGGCGGGTTTTACGAATAATATCTAATTCCTACTAACAATATTACTAAACCCGCCCCCATACAACCGAGAACCAACGTCAATTATTCATCAAATTAATCGTCACCTATTATTTTTTTACATAAAGTAAATTACTAACAACTTGTGAAAAAATACCAAAATTGTTGCTTTTTGAAGCGCCAAGCTAAAATAAAGAGAAAATCTCAAATATTTAATCACTGAAAATGGTATATCCACCTGCACCTTGGCATCTGCAAGGTTATGCTGTTCAAACTTTACAATTGGTAGATGTGGCACGAGTGCGCCCCTTGGTTCCCTCTGAGTTAGAAATTGTCTCTTTATTGCCAGGAAAAACCCTAGGTGGCATTTATATATCCTCCTACGGGTTGGGTTCGGTAATGGAGTACAATGAGTTAATTGTAGTTAGCGCGATCGCCAATTATGCAGGAAAATGGGGGGCTTGGATTTCCCATATTTACGTAGACAATCCTAACTCCGTAGCCGGCGGGCGCGAAATTTGGGGACTTCCTAAAGAATTAGCTCAATTTAGTTGGGAAGGCAGCGATTCGGTAAAGGCAACACCTCTAGGCTACCGAGTCACAGTTCGCCAAGGAAACCGTCAACTGTGCAGCCTCAATTACAGCCAGCAAAGTTTAGCCTTACCGCTGCCTTTTAGCGGAAATGTTTTCAGCGCTGACCGCAGCAATTTGCTGTTGTTTAAAGGAGGATTACAGTCTCGCATCGGTTTGATTAAAGGCGAATTAGAAGTGCCAGAAGAAAGTCCTTTTGCCAGTTTAAACTTAGGTCAGCCCTTGCTAACATTTGCCTGCGAAGATATGCGTTTAACAGTCGCTGCGCCGGAAGTTGTGGGAAACAGAGCCGTTGAATTCAGTTATTAGTTGTAAAGTGCGGGTATTCGCCGTCAACCTAAAAAAACAGAACAGCCAGAAACCCGGTTTCTTGAAGAAGCCGGGTTTCTGGCGCCGCGTATTAGTTTGAGCTACTTACTAATCTTTTTGAGGACTTACGCATCAAACGGCTAAAAACCGGGTTTTTTCCTAAATGCGTCGTTGCTACATCCGAGAAACCGGGTTTTTTTTTCGTAAGTCCAATTTTTAAATGCCAGCCCCCGGAGCGGCTTCAGCACCCATTACTAAAACTGTACCGCGAAGGAAATCAATTTGCTGCTGAAAGTCCATCCCCTGAACCTTTCCTAATAAAGCTTTTCCGGCTTCAGGAAGTTGATAGTCGGAAGGCATAGGAATAATAGTTCCTTCGTCCATTCCTACTGCTAGGAAATACCAAAAAGCCAGCTTGGTTTCTGGGCTCATCGAGCCATACATCCGGCTGATTTCTGTATTGGCTTTTGAGGCAATGTCGCGCATTACTTGTAGTTGTTCTTCGTGGGGTAGCGGTTTGACTTGCTCGAACAAACCCTGAGCGATTTCGGAACCGGAAGCACCGGGAGCCGCTGGCGTTATTGACTTGCCCATTTCGGTGTAAACAAACCACAGCAAACCTAATTGGTCGTCTACACTCAAGCTCTGGATATCTGCTTTTCCTTGGTCGTAAGCACCGGCAGTAGTAAATGTCATTCAAGCCTCCAAAATAATATGTATTGCTCAGCTTTCTTATTGGTGAGAAAACTTTTGTTTTGTACTTAAGTTAAAGTACCTAATAAATAGTGAAGCTAGAATCTTGCTTAAGACAGAGATGATCCCGGACATAAATTCGGGGAGTAAATTCACCCAAATTGGGAAAATTTGCAACCAAAGGATGAGGAAAATTTGACAAGATTGTTGTGATCCGAACTCATGATTAGCATTGTTGAGCCGATCGACGATCGCCTATAATCGCAACAGACCTGTATAGAGGTGGCTGTTATGTCGATCGCAACTGCTAAACGCTTCACGACAGCGGAATATCACCGCCTGACAGAACTGGGATTTTTTGCTGAGGACGATCGAGTTGAGCTAATCAAGGGAGAACTTGTAAACCTGGCTGCTAAAGGTACCGCTCATTCTGTTTGCGAGACACGCTTGGAACGCGAGTTATTTAAGCTGCTGGGAGAACGGGCGACACTGCGAGGACAACAACCGATTATTCTGGCGGATGACAGCGAACCAGAACCCGATCGCGCGATCGTGCAAAATCGCCCTGACGACTATCTATCCTCTCACCCCTGTCCAGCGGATATACTGTTGGTGATTGAGATTGCAGATTCTTCTTTGAGTTACGACAAACAGGTTAAGCTCCCCCTTTATGCTGAAGCCGGAATCTCTAGCTATTGGATATTTAATTTATCACAAACTTGCTTGGAATGTTACAGCGATCCGTATCAGAATACCCCTGGTCAATTTGGTTATCGCAGGACAATGATTTTTCTGCCCAACGAGTCTGTTAATCTGCCTTATTTTCACGACTTGGCGCTCGATTTATCGAGAGTTTTTCCGCCAACTATAGAATCCTGAAGGACTCTAATATTATTCCAAAGAAAATAGGCTGGCAAACAGCCAGCCTAGAATCAGGAGAACTTTAATGGAAACTTGTTGAAAGTCTAGCTAAACAAACCCGAAATACCACCGACTGCTATTGCTCCAGCCAAAGCAGAAACAACCACAGAAGTCACAGCCGTACCGAACAGCCACCAAGCAGCAGTTGCTGCGGCTTCGCGCGCATCTTCTGCTTGCTGCTTGGTCTTTTTCTTGAGCTGTTTGATGCGTTTTTTGGCTTCTGTTTGTAAGCGTTCCGAGCGCAATAAAACGCTGTCCCGGGCTCCTTCCATTTGGTCAACAATTCGGTGCGCGTCAGTCTCGGAAATATCGGAACGAGAACTCAGCAGGGCAACTAAAGTACCGCGATCGAACTCACCTAAACGCTCCTTAATCGCGTCAAATCCGGCCTGCGGGTCGTCAAACACTTTGCGTAAGTCCCGCTTGATGCCTTCGTAGTTGAGTTCTGGTCGCTCCAGCGAATTGAGGTAATCCCGGATTTTCCCGAAAATACCATCCATTGCTGACTGGAACTTGTCCTGAACCATTTGAACTTGTTCGACAATTTGGTTGCGGACAGATTCAATTTGGTCGGCAATTCTGTTAGCTTCCTCTTCCGAGATGTCTTCCCGCTGCGACAACAATGCTACCAGAGTCGATCGATCGAAGTGCTTCAGGCGATCGCCCAAACTTTGCATCCCCATTCCCGGCTCGCTAAACAGCAACTGCAAATCGCGTTTGATGCTTTCAGGATTGAGTTCTTCCTTGTCCGTATTCCGCAAGTAATTTTCCAAACTTCCTTGGAAATCCCGTACAGTTTTTTGAGCGCGAGAGGCCAAGCGGCGGGGCGATTTCACGATGCTGCGAATCGAATCTTGCACGCGATCGATCGTCCGATTGATCTGTTCTTCGCTCAAATCTTCCCGCTGCGACAGCAGCTTGACCAAAGTTTCGCGATCGACCTGAGAAAGTCTATCCCGAAGTGCCAAAGCACCCTCTTTGGGATTTTCAAACAATTTAGTCAAATCCCGATTGATGCCTTCTGGATCGAGTTCATCCAGGTTTGTATTCCGCAGGTATTCGCCAATTTTTGCAGTAACTTCCTCGTACTGTTGCTTAGCTCTATCTGCCACCATTTGCGGCGCGTGGATAATGTTGTCGCGCACAGATTCGATCCGGTCGATCGCCTGATTGATCTGTTCTTCGCTGAGGTCTTGGCGCTGTGACAGCAACTGCACCAGCGTATCGCGGTCGAATTGAGACAAGCGTTCTCTCAGCGCTTTAAATCCGGCTTCCGGGTCGTTTAACAGCGTTTGAAACTCGCGCTCGATCGCTTCAGGATTGAGCTCTTCCTTATTAGTATTGCGGAGATAGTCTTCTACCTTTTGTCTCAATTCTTGCGCTTTCGATTGCGCTTGCTCTTGCAATTCTTGAGCTCTTGAAATCACGCGATCGCGCGAACTTTCGAGCCGCCCGATTAACTGATCGGCTTCCTCTGGACTGAAATCCTCCCGCTGACCAAGTAACTGCACCAAAGTATCGCGGTTAAACTGAGACAGGCGATCGCGCAAAGCCTCAAAACCAGCATCCCGGTCTTCCAAAAGTGCTTGGAAATCCCGTTCGATACCTTCTGGATTCAATTCCTCCTTGCCGGTCGATCGCAAATAATTCTCAATCCGGCTCCGCAAATCTTGAGACTGTTCTTCACCAGCAGCATCTCGCACAATTTCCAACACTTCTTGTCGGACACCTTCAAGCTGTTCGGCAATTTCCGTCACCTGTTCAGGAGCAAACCCCTCGCGGCGGCCCAGAATCCCTACAAAATAATCGGGATTCAACATTTCTAACTGGCGCAACACCGCTCCCGGAGAAGCTTCCGGGTCATAAATCACATCCCTAAATTCCTGCTTGATTGTCTCCCGGTTGAGATGCCACGGTTGGGAGTTCATCAAGTAATTTTCCACATCAGCCTTAGCTGTATTGAAAGGCAGCGCAGGCACTTTGTCGCCCACCTGAGAAGCAAAAGTTTTAGCTTTTTGAGATCCTTGTGCTGTCAGTTGTTGCAACTGACCAGAGATTTTTTCCACATCCAAATCCGACAAATCCGTCCGGGACAAAACAGTGCCCACAAGAGCTTCCACACCCAACTGCATCGCTCGCTTCATGCCGCTGCTGGATTCCGATTTGTTTTCCCGACTTTCCAGAATTTGAGACAGCTTGGCGTTGAGTTCGTCAGACTTCAGCAAATCGGGAGCCGCAAACTTGAGAAAATCAACCAACTCTAAATTCGGGTCTTTCTGCTCTTGCTGCTTGCCAAATGTTTGCTTCCAAACGCCTTCTAGTTGGTCTGCAACTTGAGTTATTTCCTCTTGAGAAAAGTCTGTGCGACTCTTAACTAAATCCACAAAAGTCTGGCGGTTAACATTCTTCAGAACGTCGCTTCCCGCAATAGATTTGATATCGGCATCGCCCAGCAACTTTTCAAATTGACCGCGAATTTCCTTAACATCTAGTTTCGGTAACTGCAAAGAACCCACATAATCTTGCAGTGTTTCGCGAATACTATCCGGATCTACCGCCGAACTCAGTTCGCGGCGGACAGCGGCAACAGATGCCTCTACAGTGTTGACCATTTGGTCGCTGGCCATCTTACCGCCGATCGCAGCACCAGCAGTACCCATGACGCCTTGAACGCCTGAAAAAGCAGTTTTTATCAAGGAACCAATCATGGAACCGACGGCGCTAGAACCGAGCCACACCAGCGTTAAAAAGTACGCCGACCAAATGACTACACCAATAATTGCCGCTCCATCTACCGAGGCAATTGAAGTTAGTTTGACTGCCAGAAAACAACCCAAAAATAAAGCCAGGTTAACGGTGACTAAAATCCAACCCCCCACTAAACCTTCGATTTTCCGAACTTTACGGCCTATACTTTCGGACTCATCATCATCGTCATCGTCGGGTAAAGCCTCGTCCCAATTTGAGATTTTGGCAGCGATCGAGAAATTTGTTAACAGGAATTGGAAGCCGAAAGCCATAATGACTCCCGCGATTAATGCCACGAAAAACTGCGGGCTTAAAAACATCAGCCCTCCGATATCGGGGTGGTCAAATGGCACATCTATTTCTACTGGCATTTGGGCAATATTGAATTTGGGACTGTACAGCGACATTAATAACTCGCTTTCAAACATAATTTACCTCCTAAGTTTTTATGCCTAACTAGGCATATCGAAAAGATTCCCCAACTTTTTCCTGGGGGATTTTGTAATCTTTAGATGATGGTTTGTTTTGGTTCGGCTTTATCTTACGGAAGGCCTTAGTAGTGAAATTGCGATGAGTAGTAAATCCGTTCTCTAGTTATCTCATCCTTACTGCTTATTATGCCTGTGGAAGCTAAAACATAAATCCGTCTAAAGTCAGAAATTAGTTTTTATAGGACTGGTAGCAGCAGAGTTCGGATAAAAGTGGCAAGTTTGATGCGGAGGGCGAGCGCCACCAGTTCTAAATAGTAGTAAAGTGCGATGTGGTGTACTCTACATATCGTAGAGTGCGCTAGCGAGTTAGGATTCCCTTTGATTTTCCGGCTCAAAACGAGCGAGTAATTGCGATCGATCGAGCTGCATACTCAGTCGCGCGATTTCAAGAAATTCTAGTTGAATCAAAGGCTCAATTATTTGGGCTAATTCTTCATCAATTTCGCCAAATCTTACTTGTAATATACTTTCAAGATTCTGGCGTTTACCTTGCTGAATACCTTCCTCGATTCCTTGCTCGATACTTTGCTGAATACCTTGCTCGATACCTCGCTGAGTTGCTTCTTCAAGCCGTTGTAAATAGAGCGGTGACAGTTCCATAATTAACTCCCGATTTTCTCGATATATAATAAATAGTAAAGTGATATTTAGCGCCCCCTACATATCGTAGAGCGCGCTGCTGAGTTAGGATTCCGGTTGGTTTTTCGACGCCTCGAAACGAGCTAGTAATTCAGAGCGATCGAGCTGCATAATCAGTCGCGTGCGATCGAGGGGTTCTAGCTGAATCAAGGGCTCGATTATTTGGGCTAATTCTTCATCAATCTCGCCAAATTTTACTTGTAGCAGATTCTCTACTATCAGGCGTTGAGCGCGCTGAATACCTTGCTGAATACCTTGCTGGATACCGCGCTGAGTTGCATCTTCCAACCGTTGCAAGTAGAGGGGTGACAGTTCCATAATTAACTCCCTATCTTCTCGATCTATGTCTTGGCGGACTTCTAAAATAGTTCGCAAGTTGTACAACAATTCTAACGCATTCAACCGAAACACATTATCTGAGGGTAATTCTCTCAATTCGGCAATAGCTTGCTTCTGCACGTTTCCCTTCCCCAAAACTCTCAGCCACAGCGTTTCTGGAGTGCGGGGGAGTTGGTGAATGGCAATAATCGCTGCTTTCAGAGACGCACCCAGAAAATAAACTCCACTTACCCAATTTTCCGGTTCGGGAAGGGCTCGAAATCCAGCTAGCATCGTATCGGAAACAGTCGGCGACAGTATCCAGAGTTGAGGCAAGTCTGCCTCTGCAATCCGGGTATTTTCTCTAGCTGCGGCGCGTTCAAATTCGCCGTGGATATCGAAGAGTTTGCCCAGACAACTGCGAATTTCTCCGATTTGGACTGGACTGCGGAAGGGTTCAAATACCGCGGGTTTTGCTGCGATTTGACCCAAAATGCCGAGGGCTGTTGCTTCGACTTCCGGTTCTGCTTTGGGGGAAAATAAAACGTCAACCTGCCTTACTTCTCCAGCGACATCCCGGCTGGTTTCTACATTACCGAG
Source organism: Microcoleus sp. AT9b-C3 (assembly GCF_036705485.1). Lineage (NCBI taxonomy): Bacteria > Bacillati > Cyanobacteriota > Cyanophyceae > Oscillatoriales > Microcoleaceae > Microcoleus > Microcoleus sp. AT9b-C3. The sequence goes on from NZ_JAUBUR010000001.1 coordinate 181,572, forward strand.
AGGGGTTAATAGTTCTTTCAGATACTGTTTGGCAAATTGGTCGTGAATAAATCTGGTCATGATATTTTTTAGCTATCAACTGTTTAAAAACCTCGCCATCAACTGTCAACTATCAACCCAAGGACTGCGCTCTTCGGGCAAACTGTCAACTGTCAACTGTTTGCAGCATTTACCCTCACAGTTGCGAATGCTGCGAATACATCCGTACTCCTCGAAACGTTTACTGTGTTTGCGAACAGTAGGATATGCAAGCAAATGTAAAGGTATTCCGATTAGTTTGTACAGCAATCGACCACCAGCATGAAGAATATCCCAAATTTCGCTCAAGTTAGATTCTCGAACAAATTCTCCTATTTCATCTTTTAAGGCTACCCACTGAGATTGCAGAGTAGGAGAGTGACAATTATCAAATGCTGTCATACCTTTTTGATAATTTTCCCAAATTTTATTCATATATTTAATCAAATCCGCCTCACGTCTGATAATATCAGAAGTTGATCGGAGATTACAATCATTCGGTATTTTAAGGAAATTAGCTATGCGACTCTCTCAAATGCTTTTTGTCACCCTGCGCGAAGACCCCGCCGAAGCAGAAATTCCCAGCCACAAACTATTACTCCGTGCCGGATACATCCGGCGCATCGGTAGTGGCCTTTACGCTTATCTCCCTTTGATGTGGCGAGTTCTCAAAAAAGTCTCTCAAATTGTGCGCGAAGAAATGGACGCTACCGGCGCTCAAGAATGCCTCCTCCCGCAATTGCAACCGGCCGATTTGTGGCGGGAATCCGGCCGCTGGGATACCTATACTCAAGCTGAAGGTATTATGTTTTCCATGACAGACAGGCAGCAGCGAGAATTGGGACTGGGCCCAACTCACGAAGAAGTAATTACTACAATTGCTAAAGATATGATTCGTTCCTATCGGCAATTGCCTTTACATCTTTATCAAATCCAAACTAAGTTTCGCGATGAAATTCGCCCGCGTTTTGGGTTGATGCGCGGTCGCGAATTCATTATGAAAGATGGCTATTCTTTCCACACTAACGAAGAAAGTTTGAAAAAAACTTATCAGGATATGGCTCAAGCTTACAGTAATATGCTGCGCCGATCGGGCTTGCAATTCCGAGCAGTAGATGCTGATTCGGGAGCAATTGGCGGTTCTGGTTCTCAAGAGTTTATGGTGCTGGCTGAAGCGGGCGAGGATGAAGTTCTTTATACTGAAGACGGTCAGTATGCCGCTAATGTGGAAAAGGCTGTATCGATGCCTGCTGATGCCGAACCGTCGCCCTTTGCAACTTTTGAAAAGCGGGAAACGCCGGGAACTGAAACAATTGATAAACTTTGCAAGTTTTTGAAATGTTCTCCGACGCAAGTTGTCAAAAATGTGCTTTACCAAGCTGTTTACGACAATGGCATGACTGTTTTGGTATTGGTAAGCATTCGCGGCGACCAAGATGTGAATCAGGTAAAGTTGCTGAATGAGTTGACGAAATTAGCGGGCAATTATCAAGCTAAAACTGTTTTATTTTTGACTGTTCCCGATGGGGAAGCTCAGCGGAAATGGGCTGCTAAATCTTTACCTCTCGGTTATATGGCTCCCGATCTTGCTGATGATTATATCGCTGGGGGTAAGGAGGTAAACTCTAAGTTTTTGCGTTTAGTCGATCGCACTGCAGTTGACCTGACAAACTTTGTCACTGGTTCAAACGAATCAGGATACCACGTTGTCGGGGCTAATTGGGATAAAGAATTTCCGCTACCAGCAACGGTTGTAGGTGTCAGAACAGCCAAAAAAGGCGATCGGGCAGTGCACAATCCCGAACAAACCTTGCAAAGCGCCAGAGGCATCGAAGTCGGCCACATCTTCCAATTAGGAACCAAATACTCCCAAGCAATGGGCGCTACCTACACCAGCGAACAAGGCGAAGAAATGCCCTTTATGATGGGCTGCTACGGCGTCGGCGTGTCGCGGCTAGCTCAATCGGCCGTAGAACAATCCTACGACAAAGACGGGATAATTTGGCCAGTGGCGATCGCCCCGTATCACGCCATCATTAGCATCCCCAATATTTCCGACGCCCAACAAGTAGAAGTCGCCGAAAAACTCTACGCAGAACTCAACCAATCTGGCATTGAAACCCTACTCGATGATCGCGATGAACGGGCCGGAGTTAAATTCAAAGATGCCGATTTAATCGGCATTCCCTATCGGATTGTTCCGGGTCGTTCGCTGAAAGCAGGCAAAGTTGAAGTCGTGGAAAGAGCCAATCACAAATCACATGAAATTCTCATTGACGAAGTAAATTCTACCTTGAAACAGTGGATTGAAGCCGCCATCAACTAAGCCTTTATAATTGGTAAGGTGCGGAGTGCATCGCCCTACATTAACGCGCAACGTATAGGGTAAGGTGCGCACTGCGCACCCTACATTAGCTTCCTTCTTCCTTCATCCCTCTTCCTTCTTTCTGCCGTGAACTTTAAAGACCAAATGTGAAATTCCCTAAAACTTAAAACTCGATATGAATCTGAACCTAAATCAGTTTCTTCGATTCCCTCAATCCCGAATTGGGCGGTACTTAGTTCAAGTAACTGTCGTTGCTGTTGCTTACGCCGTGGGGGCGAGGCTAGCCATTTCAATTCAAGGTGTCAATCCTTTTGCTGCCTCGGTGTGGCCACCTGCAGGAATTGCACAAGCTGGACTGTTATTGTTTGGGAGTAAAGTCTGGCCTGCCATAGTTTTGGGTACATTTCTGCTAAATTTTGTTAACCCAAATGAACAGATATTCGCGGTTTGGCTGGGAGGAAACGTCGGCGCCATTCTGCAAGCTGTTTTTGCAGTAACTGCCCTGCGCTGGATGGGGTTTCGTCCGTCTCTGGCTCGCTTGAAAGATGTAGTTAATTTAATATTGTTTTGCGCTCTAATTTCTACTCAAATCAGTTGCACTATTGGCGCGTTTTCTATATATTTAGCCGGAAAAGTAGATTGGGCAGGATATTGGTCGCTTCGGTGGAATTGGTGGTTGGGAGACACAATGGGAGTTTTAATTTTCACTCCCTTAATTCTAATATTTCTTCGCCCTAAAGTAACCGCCGAGCGTTTAAAAAGACAAACAGGCCGTCAGCAAAGATATTTAATTTGGCGGGGAGTATGGTTAATATTATTAATTAGCGTGAGCTGGCTTGTCTTTGTGTCGAAAAGTGAAGCTTCTATTTCTCGTTATCCCCTGGAATATTTGCCGTTTCCTTTGATAATTTGGTCGGCGCTCCAATTCGGTCAACGAGCCGCTGTCCTAGCATCGTTCATTGTCTCAAGCATCGCAATTATGGGCAGTTCTCAGGGAGGGGGGCCGTTCATAGCCAAAGCCGACAATATCACTCAGGCCATCTTATTTTTGCAAGCTTTTATGGCTGTAGTTACAATTACCTCGCTGTTATTGGCAGCGACAGTAGCTGAACGCGCCGAGGCCGAAAATTCCCTGCGAGAAAGCGAAATTAAATATCGAGAATTGGTGGAAAATGCTAGCAGCATTATTCTGAAATTGGATGCTAACGGCAATATTATTTTTTTTAACGAATTTGCGGAAATATTCTTTGGCTACACTCAGGAAGAAATCATTGGTAAAAATGCAATGGGAACAATTATTCCCCAGAGCGACCTCGAAGGGAAGAACTTAGAGTTGGTTTATAATGAAATTTTACAAAATCCCGATCGCTTTACCAGCTATGAAAATGAAAACCTCCGGCGCGGTGGCGATCGCGTTTGGGTATCTTGGGCAAATAAACCGCTGGTTGGTTCAGCGGGAGAAATCCTGGGAATCCTCTGCATCGGGACGGATATCACCGATCGCCGAAAAGCTCAAATAGCGCTGCAAAAGCTGAATGAAAAGCTGGAAATCCGAGTTGAAGAGCGGACAAATGCCCTGAAACAAAGCGAACTTCAGCTACAGAAACAGAAATCGGCATTAATTGATTTAGCCAAAAATAAAGCGCTGAATCAAGGCGACTTAACAAAAGCGCTTCAACAAATAACTCAAACTGCTAGCCGTACTCTGGAAGTTGCCCGATCGAGCGTCTGGCTGTACGATCGCACTAAATCCAAGATGGAGTGCCTGGATTTGTTCGATCGCACTCTCAACCAGCACTCACAGGGTTTGAAATTAACAGCAGCAGACTATCCTGTCTATTTTCAAACACTGCGAGAAGAACGCGCAATTGCTGCCTTTGACGCGCAAAACGATTTTAGAACTAAAGAATTTGCGGAATCTTACCTAATTCCGTTGGGCATCACTTCCATGCTAGATACGCCGATTCAAATAGGCGGTGAAACAGCAGGAGTTCTCTGTTTAGAACACGTAGGAATAGGTCGCTTTTGGACGATTGAAGAACAAAGTTTCGCTGTTTCTCTAGCAGACTCTGTAACTTTCGCAATGGAAGCGCGAGAACGCCAGCGGGCTGAAGAAGCGCTGCGGCAAGCTGAAGAAAAATACCGCAGCATTTTTGAAAATGCGATCGTCGGCATTTTTCAAACTACCCCAGATGGGCAATATCTCAGCGCCAATCCTGCTTTGGTTCGCATTTACGGTTACAATTCGGGCGAGGAATTGGTCGGCACATTAACTGATATTAACCAACAACTTTATGTTGACCCCGATCGCCGCGCCGAAGTTGTCCGCTTAATAGAAGAACAAGGCAAAGTATCGGATTTTGAATCTCAAATTTACCGCCGAGATGGCAGCATCATTTGGGTTTCGGAAAATACTTATACCGTGCGCGATTCCTACGGAAATTTGCTTTATTACGAAGGTACTGTTCAAGATATCACAACTCGCAAACAAGCTGAGGCAGCTTTGCGCTTAGAACAAGAAAAATCCGATCGCCTCCTACTCAACATTTTACCGCAACCGATCGCAGACAGATTAAAACAAGACCAAAGCATCATCGCCGATACATTTTCCGAAGTAACAGTATTGTTTGCAGATATAGTCGGTTTTACCCAAATTAGTTCCCAAATTTCTCCGCCCGAATTAGTTTCCTTGCTTAACGACATTTTTTCCACATTCGATCTCCTAGCAGAAAAGCACGGATTGGAAAAAATTAAGACGATTGGCGACGCCTACATGGTAGTAGGAGGGCTGCCGATGCCCCGCAGCGATCATGCAGAGGCGATCGCCCAAATGGCCCTAGATATGCAGCAGGCAATTATGGACTTCAGCCATACCCACAATCAAGATTTCAGCATCAGAATCGGCATCAACAGCGGCCCGGTTGTCGCCGGAGTAATCGGTATTAAAAAATTTATTTACGATTTGTGGGGAGACACCGTTAACACCGCTTCCCGCATGGAATCCCACGGCTTGCCGGGGTGCATTCACGTAACAGAGACAACTTATCAGCAATTGCGAGAAAAGTATTTCTTTGAAAACCGCGGCGCGATCGAAGTCAAAGGCAAAGGCCAGATGAACACTTATTTTCTTACAGGTATCAACTTATAGCCTAATGAAGAAGCAAGAAGGAAGAAGCAATATAAGAAGTCATGTTTCAGCAATTAATAATCTCTTAATGTTCGGGCGCGGTTGCTATAGTTAGTTAAAAATATAACACTCAGTATGAACCCCAAAAAAAATCAGTTTCTGCGATTTCCTCAATCTAGAAATTGGCAATACTTAGCACAAGTAGCTGCCCTTGCTTTTGCTTACGCTTTGGCAGCAAAAATAGCAGTTTCAGTCCCAGGGGTAAACAAATTAGCTACCTGCGTCTGGCCGCCAGCAGGAATTGCACAAGCTGCAATTTTATTATTTGGTCGGCGCGTTTGGCCGGGAATAGCTTTAGGCGTAGTTTTTTACGAAACTATTAACCTTAAGGTGTCTTTAACACTCGCAACACTTAGTGCATTTTGCGCTTGTTTACAAGCTTTGTGCGCATTTACTTTGCTGCAACAGCTAAAGTTTCGCCCCTCACTTGAGCGGCTAATCGATGTACTCAATTTAGTCTTTGGCGGTGCTTTAGTTGCAACTCAAATCAACTGCACTCTCGGCACGCTGCGCCTCTGTGTAACTGGTTTAGTGGAATGGAGCGAATATTGGCACATTCGATGGAATTGGTATCTCGGAGATACATTAGGAGTTTTAATTTTTACTCCCCTGCTGTTGATTATATACAACCACAAACCCGCGCCCAGCCCTTTACCAACTACAGGTTCTAAAACAATTGTAAATCGCATCTGTGCCGGAATAGGCCTGGTGTTATTAGTAACAGTCAGTTGGCTAGTCTACAACTCAAAAAGTGAAGGTAGCCTTTCCGGTTATCCCCTCGAATACTTGCCATTTCCCTTGGTAATTTGGGCAACCATTCAATTCGGTCAGGTAGGGGCGGTTTTAGCATCTTTCATTGTATCCAGTATCGCCATTTGGGGCGGTTCTCAGGGAGGTGGCCCCTTTATTGCCAAAGCGGAAAATATCAATCAGGCAATCTTATTTTTGCAGGCTTTTATGAGCGTAATTGTAGTTACATCGCTGCTGTTGGCGGCGACAGTAGCCGAACGCGCCTCAGCAGAGGATTCGCTGCGGCAAAGCGAAATTAAGTATCGGGAATTAGTGGAAAATGCTAACAGCATTATTTTAAAAATAGATAGGCGAGGAAATATTACTTTTTTTAACGAATTTGCACAGAAGTTTTTTGGTTACGAGGAAAAAGAGATTATTGGCAAAAATGCAGTGGGAACCATCATTCCTCAGAGAGATACAGCAGGAAATGACTTGGCAGCAAAGTTGAGAGATATTTTGCAAAACCCAGAACAATACACGCGAAATGAAAATGAAAGTATCCGGCGCAGCGGCGATCGCGTTTGGGTCTCCTGGGCAAATAAACCGCTGTTTGACGCGGCAGGAAAGTTCGCGGGAATGCTGGCAATTGGTACGGATATCACAGACCGCAGGCGGGCTGAAATGGCGCTTTACAAGCTGAATGAAGAGTTAGAATTTAGAGTGAAAGAACGAACTAATGCTCTGAATGATACTTTAAGTGCACTGCGAGTTCAACAGGAACAATCAGAACGCTTGTTGTTGAATATTTTGCCTGAAGAAATAGCAAATCGGTTGAAGCGAGGAGACAGTACGATCGCAGACACTTTTGCTGACGTTACGGTGTTATTTGCGGACATAGTAGGCTTTACTCAACTCAGTTCGCGAGTTTCTCCAACGCAATTAGTAGCCTTGCTGAATGACATCTTTTCGACATTTGACAACCTAGCAGAAAGGCACGGTTTGGAAAAAATTAAGACCATTGGCGACGCTTACATGGTAGTTGGAGGCTTGCCCATTCCTCGCCCGGATCACGCAGAAGCGATCGCAGAAATGGCGATCGATATGCAGCAGGCAATTACTGACTTCAGCAATATCCACAATCAAGATTTCAGCATCAGAATCGGCATCAACACTGGCCCGGTTGTCGCCGGAGTCATCGGTATTAAAAAATTTATTTACGATTTGTGGGGAGACACCGTTAACACCGCTTCCCGCATGGAATCTCACGGCTTACCGGGGTGTATTCAGGTAACAGAGACAACTTATCAGCAGTTGCAAGAAAAGTATTCCTTTGAAAACCGCGGCGCGATCGAAGTTAAAGGCAAAGGCGAGATGACTACTTATTTACTAAAATGCCGAAAATTGCTCTAGTAAAGGTTTTTCTCTCAAAGTAAGGGCGATCGCACATTTGAAAGTGCGATCGCCCTCATTTTAATTTAGCCAAGTTTTTTAAAGCTTGTACAGGTTAATTCCAGCTTCCTTCGCCATGATTTCCAAACCCTTGTTTTGCAAGGTTTTAATCGCCTTTGTAGAAAGGTGCAATCTTACCCAGCGCTTCTCCTGCGGCCACCAAACCCGCTTCCACTGCAAATTTGCCTCTTGCAATTTGTGAGTGCGGTGGTGCGAGTGAGAAACTGCAAAACCGTTATTCGCCTTCTTTCCCGTTAGCTGACATTTCCGTGACATACTTCTCTCCAGATTACCGTTTTTTGCGTGCAGCATTTCATTATACCCGAAGGAAGAAGGAAGAAGGAAGAAGGAAGAAGGAAGAAGGCTTGACTTATCCCTTTACCAATAGAAATAAACTCTTACTCCCCCCCTTAGCAAGGGGGGGTTGGGGGGGTAATTACATTGCACGTTCCGTCAATTTTGTCAAGACTTGATTCGATCGCTCGACAAAATCCTTCATCCCTTCAGCATCGAAACCCTTCTGGGCCATCAAAGCCAAGTCGTAAACGTGGTGACAAATCATACTCGCCAACTGACTTGACGGAGACTCCCCACCGCCTTGAATAATCGCACCCTGACTCAAACTAGCCAGATTTTGAATCAGCGGGTGAGAGGTATTCACCAGCAAAACGTGTTCTTCGGGGAATTCGGCCGCTTGCTGCTGCAAAAGCGCCGTCATGTCGCGCATCCGGCGCAAAGCTTCCGGCAAAAGTACGATCGCAGGTGGCGTCGCCTCCGCAGAATCAGACTTCAAAGCTTCTGTGCGAATGTTCACTTTCGGCTTATTGAGAGCTTTTTGGAACATTTCTTTAACTTGTTCGCTGCGAGTTTTATTCGTCGCCGGATCGACAATTTCCGCTTCTTTCTCTTTGTCAATTAGCGTTTCGTCGATGTCGGAATCAACCCGCGAGAATTTGACATCAGAGTATTCTCTTTCCAAGAAGCTGATAAAGTGCGTGTCGATGAAAGAATCCATAAACAGCACTTCTAAACCTTGGCTTTTGTGCATGGCCACGTAAGTTGCTTGCGACGCCGGATCGGTACAATAAAACACGCGATTTTCGTGGCGTTTTTGATTGCGTTCCAAATACTCTTTTAGAGTCGTGTAAGGCTGCGTGGAAGTAGAATTTTCCGACTTCGGAGTGACATCTTGCCACAAATCTCCTTCCTCACTTTGCACCTGAACTTCGGGCGTTACAGTTTCTGGCTTCTCGGCTGTTGGTTCGTAGGTGCTGCGGTAGATTAAAATATCTTCGACTTGCTTTTTGAACTTGTCATCGTTGAGAGTTCCGAATTTGACAAAAGTGCCGATATCTTGCCAGCAGCGGATGTATTCGTTGCGGTCGTCGCGGTAGAGTTCTTTTAGGCGATCGCCCACTTTTTTCGCAATATAATCAGCGATTCTCCGCACAGTGCGATTGCTTTGCAAAGAACTGCGAGAAACGTTCAGCGGAATGTCGGTACTGTCAATAACGCCCCGCAGCGGCATCAAGAATTTCGGGATAATTTCTTCGCAGTGGTCGCTGACAAAAACCTGGTTGCAGAATAGCTTAATATTGCCTTGGGTAACATCGACATCCGGCCGCAGTTTGGGAAAGTAAAGAATGCCGTTGACAATGAAAGGATAATCTGTATTCAGGTGTACCCACAGCAGCGGCTCGTCTTGGAACGGATAAAGGTAGCGGTAGAGTTCCAAGTAATCTTCTTTTTGCAAATTGCTGGCTGATTCCCGCCAAATTGCTTTGTGCTTGTTGAGTTCCTCTCCCTCAAATTTGATGGGAACTGGCATGAAATCGCAGTAAGTTTTGATTAACTGCTTAATGCGACTGGGTTCTAAATATTCTTGTTCTTCGTCTTGGAGGGTAAGAGTAATAGTAGTGCCGCGTTCCGTGCGGGAAGATTCTGATAGTTCAAAAGCGGGAGAACCGTCGCAAGACCAGTGTACTGCTTGCGAGCCTTCTTGGTAAGAAAGGGTGTCAATGTCTACTTTCTTCGCCACCATGAAAGAAGAGTAGAAACCTAGACCGAAGTGACCAATAATTGCGTCGTCGCCACTGCCTTGGTATTTTTGAATAAATTCTTCTGCGCTGGAGAAAGCGACTTGGTTGATGTATTTTTTTACCTCATCGGCGGTCATGCCGATGCCGTTATCGGAAATTGAGAGGGTTTTGTTTTCTTGGTCGATCGCTATGTTGATTTGCGGTTCGCCCATGTCCCCGCCGTATTCGCCGGAACGGGAAACCATTTTGAGTTTGGCAATGGCATCGACGCCGTTAGAAATTAGTTCCCGCAAGAAGACTTCGTGGTCAGTATATAGCGACTTCTTGATAATCGGGAAAATATTTTCGGTATGGATTGAGATTGTTCCCTGTTCTAAAACTGTCATAATTTTTCTCTGTGATGACTGCTAATTGCTGAGAAATAGCTATTTAATGATTTTCGGCGATCGTGCTCTCTTCTGCAAAAGGGATTACCACAAAAAGATGATTCGGTTTTCCCCACATCTTGCACAATTCTCAATCAGCCTTTTAAGGGCGGGCAGGATGCCCACCCCACCACAAGAATTACTCTTTGTGGAACAGGCCGGACAGCCTGTTCTCGATCGTGGTGCAAGATGTCAGTTGCCCTCACATAGTAGCTCACATAGGCAACTGCAGGAGAAAGGTGCTGCCGGAACCCAATTCGCTGCAGGCGTTGAGGCTGCCGCGGTGGGCGCGGGCTATGGTTTGGGCGATCGCCAATCCCAGTCCCGAACCGCCGGTATGGCGGGATCGATCGCTGTTGACTCGGTAGAATCGATCGAATATTCGCTCTAAATCTGCCGCCGCGATCCCAATACCGGTATCTTGAACCTGAACGATCGCCTCCTGGTGGCTGCAATCTAACATAACAGTTACTTTCCCGCCCGCCGGAGTGTATTGAATGGCATTAACAATTAAATTAGCAACTAAGCGATAAAGTTGATCGGAATTGCCGACAACATTTAATTGCTGCTGCACTCGCACTTCGGATGTTAACGCTACCTTAGAAGCGATCGCCAAAGCTGCCAATTCCTCTACTAAATCGCTAACAAGGTCATTCAAACAACATAATTGAGGGCGATCGCGTATCGCTTGATTATCCATGCGAGCCAGCAGCAGCAAATCAGCAACTAACTGAGTCAAACGTCGGTTTTGGCGATCGATTGTCCGCAAAATTTCCCGCGCTTCTTTTTCATCTAATTGAGGCGTCAACAGCGCCGATTCTACTGTCGCCTGGGAAGCCGCTAAAGGCGTCCGCAATTCGTGGGCGGCATCCGCTGTAAACTGTTGGATTTGTCGGTAGGAAGAATAAATCGGTTTCATGGCCAATCCTGCCAACAACCAACTAGCAAAGCCAATCAAAATCAATGCTGTAGGCAATCCTAATTTCAAAACCCATTTCACTGTACTGAGATAATCATTGAAGTCTTGCAGGCTCCGCCCAACTTGAAAATATCCCCAATCTTGCTGTGTTTGGGTGTGTAGCGCTACAGAAATTTGGTGGTAAACATTGCCTTTGGTATCAGTTATTGTTTGCCAGTATTGGGAGTTAAATTCTGGTGGTAATTCTTCGGGATAAGCGCCTGCGGTAGCAATTAATTTGCCCGAATCATCAAATAAACGAATATAGTAATAGCCTTGGTTGATAGCGCTTAAAATATGGCGGCTTGGCAACTGTTCTTTAATGCCTTTAACTCCAATTAGGCGGAGGTTGGGCAAAAGTTCGTTTACTATTGGCTCCAAGCGTCCGGGCTGCTGCAATTTGAGTTCTAGGCTGTCGTGTAGCGTCCCCGCTACGGATTCTAATTCCCGGTCTATGGCTACCCAGTGAGCGTGGGCGATCGCCTTATATACGCCAAATCCCAACAAGCTTAAAATCAAACCCATTACAGCCGCATAGGAAATGGCTAATTGCCAGCGAGTTCGGTTAAATAGTTTATTTTGATTCACCTTTCATATCTTGCTAGTAATTGTAATTGGTAATTAGTTGAAGATGATATTTTTTTTCCTACCACAGAGGACGCAGAGAACGCAGAGGAGGAGAAAAGAGAGAATAAGCTCTTAAATAATCAGGTTTATTACACCCGTGTCTAAGTCCTATCAAAATACACATTTTCCGGTAATAATACATTTTTTATATTTGGCTGTCATGCCAAATCCTCATGTTTTAGGAGTTCTGCATATTCGCTTATTCCGAGTTCCGCAAGTTGTCGGTTTTCTTCGGCAAATTCGCCGTAGATTGCAGCTAAGTTAGTTTCATCGATTGCTGGAATAGTAGCTAATCGGGCACGGACTTTTAGGAAGGCAATAAATTCAAATACTTGTTTGAATTGTTTTAGATCGAGCTTTTCTAACTCTTGTTGGATTAAATCTTTCATAGCAGTCATTTTGACGATCGAATTTTCTATATTATAGCCAGATACTGGAAACGAGATATAATCCGCCCGCTGTTGCCCCTACAGCTTTAATTTCTCATGCGGTATCCGACGCCGTGTACAGTTTCAATTAAATTCGTGCCGCCAACAGACTCAAGTTTGCGCCGCAGCAAGCGCACTTGAGCTGCTACCACATTGCTAAAGGTATCTGCACTCGCCTCCCATAGCTGATTCCGAATTTGGTCAGTGGTGATAATTTGGTTGGGATGTTTCATAAAGTATTCTAGCAGTTGAAACTCTTTGTTTGTTAGAGAAATTATCTGGCTGTTACCACTTCGATCGAGATGGCACACAGTTCGATTTCCGCAGTCCAAAACCAGATTCCCTACCTGTAGCTGTTGCGGTTGAATTTGGGGCGATCGCCTTTGCAAAGCCCGCAATCTTGCTAACAGTTCCGCCATGCCAAACGGTTTAACTAAATAATCGTCAGCCCCGGCGTCTAGTCCCGCAACTTTATCTTCCATTCGGTCTTTTGCTGTTAGCATCAAAACTGGCAGAGCGCTATTTTTAGCACGCAATCTCCGTAGCAGTTCCAATCCTGACAATCCTGGTAGCAACCAGTCAAAAATAGCCAGGTTATATTGCGTCCACTGGCTGTCTAAATATTCCCAAGCTTCACTGCCATCTAGGGCCCAATCAACTATATATTTTTCCTGCTTTAAGGTTCGCTCGATCGCTTTTCCTAAATCTGGCTCATCTTCAACTAGCAAAACTCTCATAACTCTAATTTATAGCGGTAAATCCTTATACATTGTTAGCGATCGGCAGCATCTACCCCAATCTTTAAGCTCACATACTGAGATGAAATCAGCATGAAATTTTCTGAATTCGCAGAAAAAGAGAACAGTTGATAATAATTGACAACAAGCTGGTAATGTCTTATAATCAACCACGAGTAAATTTTTGAGAAAATTTTTCAATAAGTATGACAGATTTATCCGATCGTCCCGCCATTAAAAAGGCTGGGCGCTGGAGTCGCCGCCAACTGCTACAGCTAGGAATAGCTGGGGCTGGGGTAGCGGGGGGCGCGATCGCACTTCAAAACTTGACTCGCAAACCGACATCAGTCGCGAGAATACCGCCTATGCCCGCAGATGCACTCACCGTCAGCAATATCAACCCGATGCAAATTGCGCGGGATTTTGATTACGGCACGGTGACGCACGAAAACGGGCGCACGGTACGCGAATTTCGTCTGGAAGCTAATACTTCGATCGTCCAACTTAACAGCGCCGTCACTTTCAACACCTGGAACGTGAACAATCGCGTACCGGGGCCAACATTGAGGGCAACAGAGGGCGATCGAATCCGCGTCATTTTTTATAACAAAGCCGGAGATTCTCATTCGCTGCACTTTCACGGCGTTCATACCAGCGAAATGGATGGCGTTAAACCAGTGAAACACGGTTCGGTATTTATTTATGAATTCGATGCCAATCCCTACGGAGTGCATCTATATCACTGCCATATTGAGCCCGTAACTCGCCATATAGGTAAAGGACTCTATGGAATGTTCATCATCGATCCGCCAAAACCCCGCCCTCCCGCCGATGAAATCTTGTTAATCATGGGAGGATACGACGTAAACGACGACAAAAAAAACGAACTTTACGCTTTTAACGGGTTGCCCAATTATTACATGAACAACCCGATACCTATTTACCGAAATCAGCTAGTCCGGCTGTACGTTCTCAACTTAATTGAGTACGAAGCGGCAGTAACCTTCCACCTGCACGCCAACTTTTTTGACGTATATCGCACGGGAATGACTTTAACTCCCAGTGAAAGAACCGATGTAATCACAATGGGAGTAGCTGAACGGCATATTTTAGAATTTACCTACGGCTACGCTGGGAAATTTATGTTTCATCCCCATCAAGATGCGATCGCCGAAGCAGGCTGCATGGGGGTATTTGAAGTCATCGCTTAAACCAAATCCTGCTACCACGGTGCGCCGATTCAAATAAAGAAAGTATGAAATTATTTGACAAGCTCGATCGCAAATAGGTAGAATGAATAGCTCGCAAATAATTGAGAATAATTCTTAATAACTTGCGAAACCAAATCCACATAACGTAAAAATTAGCAACTGCCATGTTATCCACATTTCGCTTATTACCGACCGCTACGGCTACAGCCATCCTCGTTGCTCTGGCCGGTTGCGCTTCCCCCACGGCTAGCAACACCGACAGCACACCCTCACCCGCTGCCACAGCCAGTCCCGCATCCACAAGCGGTCACAGCGGGCATCACGGTGGCAAAGGCGCCATCAACATCAATACTGCGATTCTTTCAGAGTTAGATAAACTCGAAGCCAAGTTAGGAGTGCCGGCACTTTCTAACAAAATTCAAGCCAGCCGCCCTTACGGAAAAGTCGAAGAATTGGTTTCAAAAAATGTCATTACTCAAGCGCAATTCGACCAAATCAAAGACTTGGTAACTATTGAAAATGTGGTGCTGACAGGCGAACCCAGAGATGTAGACTACATGACTAAACTTGGCTTGATGAAAGGCCATCTTTTCGTAGCCCAAGAACTCTTGGATCAAGGCAAACCAGACCAGGCAGAACCGCACATCGGGCATCCAGTAGAAGAAATTTATGCCGATGTGGAAGATCAGCTAAACGAGCGTAAAATTCCTGAATTTAAGGCTACTTTAATTAAATTGCAGGATTTAGTTAAAGCGGGTGCAAAAGATCCGGCTCAAGTCAAGGCGGAATTTACCACATCAATGCAAGCAATTGATGGAGCAATTGCCGCCCTTCCCGAAACGCAGCGAAAAGATCCGAAATTCGTGCTGCAAGTGATTAACGGCTTGCTGGATACAGCTAATTCCGAATACGGAGCGGCAGTTGCTAACGGCAAAATTTCCGCAATTATTGAATACCAAGATTCGCGGGGTTTTGTCATGTACGCGGAAAGCCTGTACAAAGATATTGCCGATCAAGTGGCTAAAACTAGCCCCGAAATTGACAAAGCAATTGTTGCCAACATGACTGAACTTAAGGCAAATTGGCCAACTGCGATCGCGCCGGCGGCCCCCGTAAAAACCACGGAACAAGTCAACCAGCTAGTTAAAGCGATCGAGAACGACAGCCAAAAAGTTCTCAAACCCGCCTCATAAAAAAGTTAACTGAAACCGCCAACGGTAATTGGTAAAAAAAATTACCAATTACCTCCCGATATTACCTCAACTAAAAAGATGAATTTTAGCGAAGCATTGCCCACATTTGTAATTACTCTCCGCGAAGGAGTCGAAGCCGCCTTAGTTGTCGGAATCGTTCTCGCTTGCCTCAAAAAGTCGGGACAAAGCTATTTAAGCCCTTGGGTTTTTGGGGGTGTTGGGGTTGGACTTATTGCCAGCGCTTTTATAGGTGTACTGTTGGTCTGGACGATGCAAATTTTGTCCGCATCCAATCAGCCTTTTGCACCGATTATGGAATTGCTGCTAGAAGCAATCTTTGGGATTATAGCGATCGCAATGCTGAGCTGGATGCTGATTTGGATGACCAAACAAGCGCGATTTATGAAAGCCGAAGTCGAAGGCGCTGTGAGTGCTGCTTTAACCCAAAACTCTCATGCCGGTTGGGGCGTATTTAGCTTAGTTTTGATTGCTGTTTTGCGCGAAGGATTTGAAACTGTTTTGTTTGTCGTTGCCAAGTTTCAACAAGGCATTATTCCTGCGCTCGGCGCTTTGGGCGGCATTCTCTCAGCCACCGGAATTGGCGTCCTTTTGTTCAAATGGGGAGTGAAAATTAATATCCGCCTGTTTTTCAAATATATGGGCATTTTATTGCTCTTTATTGTAGCGGGTTTAGTGGTATCTACTTTGGGACTTTTTGACAGCGTGATGAATACTTTATCGCAAGCAAATCGCGAATCAGCAGCACTGTGTTTCTATTACGAAAGATTTGCTAAAGTCCACTCTTGCATTCTCGGGCCGATGGTCTGGAATACCTCGAAAGTGCTGCCACAAGAACAGTTTCCCGGTTTGTTGTTGAGTGCGTTGTTTGGCTACACGGATAAGCTTTATGTCGTGCAGGCGATGGCTTATTTCGTCTTTTTAATTACCGTCGGTGGCATCTACTTCCAAAGTCTGGCAGGTCGAGTGTTTTTCCGGTTCAAAAAAAACTCAGGTAACGAAATAGGAAATTAAGTGCGATCGAAATACGATCGGCTTTTTAGTGGAAATGCAGGAGGCAGTTGTTTGTGGCTAATAACTAATGCGCCCATAAGTTAGAGCGCATTAGGAAATCAGCTATCTATTGATTGAAGGTAAAACGACCGTCAACTTTTTCTCCGTTAATATTCGCAGTCACTTTCACGGGATAACTTCCTGCATCTTTGCCGGGAAACACCACAGCGTAATGTTTGCCCTCAGCATCATACTTGAGAGCTAGGGTTTGCTGCTTTCCATTCGGCAACTGCACTTGAGCCGTCACTTTGGCGTTAGGAACTGGTTCCTTTTTCTCCCCTTTTTGCAAAAAAACATCTAAATGAGTTCCGGTAGCTTCTTTTTCAGGTACAAACTCTAAATAGTAAGCTCCAGACTTTACAACTTGCCCCCCTTTAGTTGCTGTTGCAGGAGCAGTGGCGGGACTAGAAGACGCAGGTTGAGAGGCGACAGGAGGGGAGGCTGGAGTGTTATTTGGATCGCTTGCTTGGTCGCCTTTACTGCAAGCTCCCAAAAACAGCAATCCGACACTACCTAGAACAATTAAATTTGACTTGAGCGATTTCATTGGTTTGACTCCTTGCTGAGGAACAATAATTAGAAAATATCACACATTAACTCTCTTCCCCTCTTCAATAACTGGCTGAGGTTTTTGAGGTCGTAAAAATGTCCGAAATTGAGCATACAAAGCTGGCAAAACTAACAGAGTTAGTGCTGTAGAAGTAAATAAACCTCCTAAAACTACTACTGACAGCGGTTGCAAAATTTCCTTGCCTGCCCCCCCTTCAAATACTAAAGGTGCTAAACCCAAAGCTGAAGTTAAAGCGGTCATCAGGATGGCGTTGAGCCGTTCCATCGAACCTTTAATAATTGCTTCCTTAAAAGGCAGTCCTTCAGCAAATTTAGTGTTGTAGTTGTCTACTAAAAGCAAGCCGTTACGGGTAGCAACGCCGAATAATGTGACAAAGCCAACTAGGGAAGCTACAGAGATGATGCCGCCAGTCAAAGCTACCGCAATTACTCCTCCTACTAATCCGATCGGCAAATTAATCATAATCATAGCAGTTGAAGGAATGGACTTGACGGACAAGTACATCAATACTGTAATTACCAAAAAGGCGATCGCACTAAATATCATAATATTTTGCGAAGCTCTTTGTTCGGCTTCAAATTGACCGCCGTACTGGATAAAATAGCCAAAAGGCAACTGCACCTCTCGTTTAACTTTAGCTTGAATTTCATTCACAACCGATCGCAAATCCCTACCTTTAGCATTAGCCGCCGCCACAATCAAGCGAGAAACATTCTCGCGGTTAATCGTATTGGGCCCCGTACCGTATTTGACAGTCGCAACTTGGGCGAGGGGAATCTTGTTGCCGCTTGGAGTATCAACCAACAAATTCTGAATAGTTTCTAGGTTGTTTCTAGCTTCAGGCTGCAACCAAACAACTAAATCAAAAGTTTGCTGCACCTCCAAAACTTGAGACACAACTTTGCCGTTTAAAGCTGTTTCAATAATTTCAGAAAGCTCTCCGATTTTCAAACCGTATCTACCCGCAGCTTGACGGTTAAACTTAATTTGAATTTGTGGCACTGGCACCTGCGGTTCGAGTTGCAAATCCACAATGCCTTCAACTGTTTTCATTTGCTCTTCAACTTTCGCACCGATGCTGCGAAGTTGATCCAAATCCGGGCCAAAGATTTTGACAGCAATCTGACTCCTGACACCAGATAAAACCTCATCCATCCGGTGAGAAATAAAACCGCCGATATTTGGTGCAACTCCCGGCAATTTAGCAAACTCCTGCCGCAGCGACTCCAAAGTTTGCGGCCTGTTTTTCATGCCCTCCTCGCTCAAACCGATATCAATGTGAGCTAAATTAACTCCCGCAGCATCAGCATCACCCGGAGCTCTGCCCGATCGCACTTGCACGTATTGAAACCTGGTATCATTCTTAAGTGCATCTTCAATAGCAAAAGCCGCGCTATCTGTTGTCTCCAAAGACACCCCCGGATAAAGCATAATAGTATTCACCAAAGTTTGCTCCTGAAACTCCGGTAAAAACACCCGTCCAAAGGAAGGCAAAATAATTAATGCAGCCACCATGCTAGCAGCAGCTAAAGCTAAAATAATTCCCGAAAATCGCATTGAAAAATTTATCAAAAAATGATAGATGCGCTTGCAAAATCTCGGCAGCCAAGGTTCCGCAGCACTCATACGTTTGTTAGGCAACAAGATAGCGCAAAGGGCCGGAGATATTAACAGCGACTCCAGACTAGAAATCACCACAACTACCAGATAAGTAATCCCCATAGGCGTAAAAATTCTACCTTCTACACCGGGCAAAGTAAAAATTGGCGAAAACACCACAATCCCAATAACAGTCGCTCCAATTAACGAATCGCGCACCTCCTGACTGCCATCAAAAATCACATCCATCACCGGGCGTGGATGAAGAGAAGACGTATTTTGTCTCAAGTTGCGGTAGGTATTTTCGGCATAAACGATCGCATCGTCGATCGCAGTGCCGATCGCCACCGACAAACCCCCCAAAGTCATCGTATTCAGCCCCAGCCCCAGCCAATACATCGCCAGCAGCGCCAACAGCCAAGTCAGAAAGAAATCCAGCAAAACAACCGCCAGAGTGCGCCAATTCATCAAAAACGGGATGAGAATAAGGGTGACGATAATACTGCCTTCAACTAAAGCCGATCGCACATTCTCCACCGAGGAATTAATATATTCTTCCTGTCGAAAAGTCACAGTAACTTTAATATCTTTGGGCAGAGCTTGCTGAACCTCAGCCATTGCTGCCTCAACCGCTTTAGTAACAGTCGGAGTATCAGCAACTGGCTGTCTGTTTACCATCACAATCACAGCTTTTTTGCCGTTAAAACTGCCATCGCCCCGCTTGATAGCAGCACCAATCTTGACATCAGCTACATCAGCAATTCTGACGGGTGTGCCGTGGCGAGAGTCGATCGCCGATTGCTGCAAATCTTCCACAGACTCAATCCGCCCCACCCCCCGAATTAAAGTTTCTCGATCCGGCGTAATTAAATACCCCCCCGGCGCGTTAACATTCGCAGCAGCAGCGGCTTCGGCAACTTGCTGCAACGACACATTAAAAGCTTTCAACTTGGCAGGTTCTACTAATACTTGATACTGCCTTTCTTCGCCGCCGTAAGCCACCACTTGAGCAACGCCAGTCACAGCCAAAAGCCGATTTGTGACTTGCCAATCAACCAGACGGCGCACTTCCATCAAAGGAGTAGTTTCCGAGGTAAAAGCATAAGTAATAACAGTGCCAACAGGAGAAGTTGTCGGAGAAATTTGCGGTGTTTCTACTCCGGCGGGGAGTTTGCTTTGCGCTTGCTGCAACCGTTCTGTTATCAACTGGCGCGCTTGATAAATTTCAGTTCCCCAATCAAAGATTACCTTAACCACAGAAAGACCCACAGCAGAAGACGATCGCACTGCTGTCACCCCAGGAGTTCCGTTAATCGCACTTTCGATTGGCAGTGTTACCAAAGACTCGATTTCTTCCGGTGCCAGACCCGGTGCTTCCGTCTGAATTTCGACTTGCGGGGGTGCAAAAGGAGGAAAGACATCAAGGGACATTTTGGGGATGATAGAAAATGTCCAAAGACTAACAATAATGGTGGCGAAAACGACTAACCAGCGGCGGTTAATTACCCATCTAAGAATAGTGCTGAACATTTTATAATTTGATTTTATAGAGGTGATGACTACCAGCCACCGTTGGGCGAGCGGCGTTAAATAGCCATTCAATTTACGTTGACACCCAACAATGAAATTAGGATGAAATCTTTTAACTTCCAACCTTGATTAATAAATCAGCTAAAATTTCAAATCTCAAATGATATAACCTGTATTGCTATTTTTGACAATGCAGCTTACAATAGTTGGTATGCAAGCACCAAAACACTACTCGCACGCCCCAATCACCGAAGCCTTGATTGATATACAAGTTAAACTTCCACCAGAAGTTAAACTTGACAATTTGGCGCAGGTGTACTCCAGCATTCAGGCTGAGTATCCTCAGCGTGAAGAGGTGTTACTTTTTCAGGGGCAAATGATGGCAGGTGCTAGTGTTGGGGCAACAGCAAGCCAATCTCCTATTGGCTATAGAGCCTCCCGCAACGACCAAAAACAAATTCTTCAACTGCGTTTAGATGCTTTCGCATTCAGTCGGCTTGCCCCTTACGACTGTTGGGAAAATTTTCGGGATGAAGCAAAACGACTGTGGAATATCTATCAGTCGCTGATACATCCAGAAGCAATTGTTCGTTTAGCACTCAGGTATATTAACAGGCTAGATATTTCTTTACCGATTGGCGATCTCAAAGAGTATTTGAGGACATTTCCGGAAGTTTCCCCTGACTTGCCGCAAGGATTAAGTGGCTACTTTATGCAGCTACAAATCCCACAAGAAGACTTGGGAACAATGCTGGTTATCAATCAAGCAATAGTTCCACCTCCCACACCTGATTTTGTTTCTATAATATTGGATTTAGATCTATTTATGGAAGGAGATATTCCTTCTAATGAAATAGAGGTTTGGCACATTTTAGAACAAATGCACGAACAAAAAAACATAGCTTTTGAAGCTTGTATTACAGAACGCACAAGGGAGTTGATTAACTGATGGCTACAATTACCCCCCTACGTCCTAATGGCGTTTCACCATCCTCAAAATTGCTGGTGTTAGAGTCAAAAGCCACAGCTCATTTACAAAGTCCTGAAGGACAAAAACTTGCAGCATTAGTTGATAAAGTGTTGCAGAATTTAATTGTAAAACAATACTTACAAACTCTAGACAGCCTTGGCGAAAGAGACTACAATCCAGTACCGCCAAAGCGTTCGGAACGAGTAATCATGCGTGCTCAGTTCAAAGGGCGTAAAAAACCTCTGCCGTATATTTTCGATGAAGAATGAGCGTAGAGCCTTTCTGGGCGCAGGTCAATGAATCCACTCTCAGGCAAGGTGATTACCTGCCTGGGTGTCTGGTACCAATACCAGTATTTGACCCAACAAATTTTGGCAAAAACAGTGAAATTCAAGAGGTACAAATAGAAGTTAATGAACTCGATTTAATTGTTCTCACCCAAAGCTGCGATCTGGATAATAAAAAAGTAGCTCAGGTAGTGCTGTGTGCAATTTACCATATTTCAGAATTTGAGGAAAATAACGAAGCATTTAAGAAAAAAGGAAAATGGAATGAAGTTTTAAGAGGGAGAACAGAAGGTTTGCACCTGCTGGCATCACCCACGAACCCAGATAATAACAAAGAATCACTGGTTGTAAATTTTAGAGAGATCCAAACCTTGCCTTACGAATATGTGTTGAAACACGCTAGTAATTTAAACGATCGCTGGCGATTAAAATCTCCTTACCTAGAACACTTTTCTCAGGCATTTGCACGTTTATTTATGCGAGTTGGTTTACCATCGGCTATTCCGCCTTTTTAAGTCATTTTATGTAGGTTATAATTGCTAGATTAAACAAAATTTTTAGTTCAAGCTCTTGGCTTCTGTCTCCTGACTTTTAACTCGATGGTTGTCATCCCGCAGTGACAATTCATCTACTGTACTCGCGTTTAATGTCGGTGCAGAGACAGAAAAATTATTGTTTCCAGAATCCGCTGCTATTGCTGGCAATTTGCGCCGATTTCCCCACAACACGCCGGCTGCAAAAGTCAGAGATGCGATCGCAACTCCTCCCCCTATTCCCGCCCACCATAAAGACACGGGTAAATTATTAAAATTAATTTCTGTTACCTGTGGAGTTGCGTCTTTCTTTGCCTCGTCTTTTGAGGGCTTGCTGTCCCCCCGCAAAGATTGTGCGTAAAGTTGAGGTGCTCGCTGCGTTACTATCAAATCTCCCTCGAATAAACCCCTCTTAACTTCAACTAAATCTCCGGCAGTTTGACCGAGTTCAATTTCAACAGCTTGATAAGCATCGCCATTTTGGACGTAAACGGTTTTTTTCCCGCTAACATCCACTACCGCTGCACTCGGAATTGCTAAAATATTTGTGGCAGTTTTGTCAGTTAAAATCTCCAACTCAGCAAACAGTCCTGGCTTTAATTCGCCGTTAATATTATCTAGTTCTGCTTTCACCGGCACAACCCGCGTTTCTCCTTCCACGGATGACCCAATTAAGGCGATTTTTCCCTTGAAAGTGCGATCGGGTAAATTAGCGACTTTTATCCTGACTTCCTGACCCTGTTTTACTTGATTCAGGTCTTTTTCGTAAATATTGGCTGTGGCAAAAACGCGGCTGTCATTTAACAGACTCATCAACGATTTTTCAGCGTTTACTGACTCTCCTAGGGTGATTTCGCGATCGGCTACCGTCCCAGAAATCGAAGCAACTACGGTAACGAGTCCTCGATCGTTGGCAACAGTTCCTAATTGTTGCAGTCGCGCTTGATAGGCTGCGTCAGCCAAGCGAATGCGCGACTGAGCGACTTCGACGGCAGTTTTGCCGCGTTTGACTTGGTTCTCGGCTTCTAGGACTTCCCGGCGACTCTGAGCTCTGGTAAGTTGAGCTTTTGCGTCTGCTACTCTGCCTTGAGATTCCCGCAATTCCCGCATTGGGAGGTCTACTTCGGCTTGTTTAATTTCGGTTTCGGCTTTGATAACTTCAGGACGGCTTTTTGCTTTAGCAACAGCGGCTTGTGCTTCGGCGAAGTGGGCTTGGGATTCCAGCATTGTGCGCCGCGCGATCGCCCCAGATGCCACTAATTCTTTGTCGCGATCGAACTGTTCTTTAGCCACTGTCAGTTCAGTTTCTGCCCGCGCTATTTCTGCTTGCGCTATTTCAACTTGACGTTGATAGTTTTCTTGAGCGGCTTGCACAACTGAACGCTTGTTTACTAATTCTTGTTCTTGCTGGTACTGCTTAGTTACCGCTGCCAATTGGGTTTGGGCTTGGGCGATTTCTGCGGCGGATATTTGAAGTTGGCGATCGTAATTTTCTCGTGCTAGTTTGATATCGCCTTCGGCTTGCTGCAAATCTGCCTCAGCTTCAGCCTGTTTCGAGAGAGATTCAACCCGCAATTGTCCTAATTCTGAACTCGATAACACCGCAACGGGTTGACCTTTTGATACTTTGTCCCCAGGCTTAACCAGCAACTCTACTACTTTCCCAGCAACCGGAGCCGTAACTTCGACTTTTTGGTTGGGCAAAGTTTCAATTTGTCCAGTGGTTTTAATGCCGATATCTAGTCGCTGGCGGGCCGCAGGAGAGACTTTAATACCTAATCGTTTTGCTGTTTCGGCATCGACAGAAATAGCAGCAGGAGTTTGAGTTGTTTCGCCGCTTTGGTGAAATTCATTTCCGTGACCAGCGTGGGCAAAAACAGCAGCAGGAGAACTTAGCAAAATTAGGCTGAACAAACTTCCCGAAAAGCTGCTAATAATTGCCGGATATTGAGCATATTTGTGAAATATCATCGTTGGCATTGTCCTTGAAATCAGGTTGAGTGCCACAGGTTTAGCGGTTGGTATTTTGCACAGGTAAGTAAGTGATACCCATTAAGTAAATTTACTTATTAGCATTTTCCAAGAAGCGACCGCTAAGCAATGACCAAGAGCTAGAAATGCTCTACTCAACCTAGTATTTCACGGTCAAATGAAATTAGGATGAAATTTCGCATCAACAGCCCAGATGACCACCAGCTTCTAAAATACGAAGATAAGTTTCGCCTAATGACAAGCGATTTTGCTGTATATTTTTTTCCGGTTTTTTTATCTCTATTCGCGCTTCAATTTCGTTTGTCAATGCGCTCACTAGCTCATCTACGGCTGGATTTGATTTATAAGTTGTGTTTAATTCCAAGCTATTCAATCTCATACACTACCCTCTCTATCCATATAGCTTTTTACTGACTTACCTACTACTTTAGAGGTAGAGATGAGACATTGTCTACAGTATTTTTACGTAGCTTCCTACTACTTTAGAGGTAGAGCGGCTCCCTTATCTGAAATATGTGTAGCTATTCTCAGGAAACTGAGGTGGAGTCAGACAAATGCTGACAGCCACAGTCGAGCTATATTACTTTTTCTACCAAGGTTGTCGCCACTTTTTCATTTGCTCAATTTCTTGCTTTGGTGAAGCAAGTTTTTCGGAACTCTTGAGCTACTGTGATTAAGGTCACTCATTTTGGGGATTTGGGTCACGTTTTGTTGAGGTGAGCTCAATTACTGTTTGTACCAAGCTTGCCGCCACTGTTTCATTTGCTCAATTTCTTGCTTTTGCGAAGTCAGAATTTCTTGAGACAATTTCTTCATTTCCGGGCGTTTTGACTTCTTCAAAGCATCTTCAGCCATCACTAAAGCTCCTTCGTGGTGAGGAATCATCGCATTAATAAATCGCAAGTCAAATTGGTCGTCACCGGCCCCTAAATCCATGCTCATCATCATGCTTTGCATTTGTTCGGGAGTCATTGCCATCATGTGACCCATTGAAGCGTGATAAGCCATCGGTGTACTGCTGGCTTTGGGATACCAAGCTTTTCGCCACTCTTTCATTTGATTGATTTCGCGGTTTTGAGCAGCAATTATATCAGTGGCAAGTTTTTTCATTTCCGGGCGTTTGGATTGTTTAAGCACATCTTGAGCCATTTTTACAGCACCTTGATGGTGTACTGTCATGCCATCAATAAATCGCAAATCGTAGTCGGCATCAGCAGGGCCTAAATCCATTGACATATCGTGATTCATGCCATGATTCATGCCACCCATGCCACCGCCTTGGGCCACGTTTTGCTTGTTGTTTGTTTCGGTTGCAGCCGTAACATTTGGGGCTGGAGTTTCACTGGATGGGGCTTTTGAACAAGCTGCAAGCACTCCACTGGTTAAAGCGGCTGTGGCGGTCAACATCAGCGCCGCAAAGCCTGTTTTCAATGAAATTGGTTTCATAGAGTTTATATCCTTAAAACTGCCATTTATCTTCAGCTTTTCACATATAAATGAAATTAGGATGAAATTTTTGAGTCCCACTTGTAAAGAATTATTGATTTGCCATTTAAACACGTAAGGTGCGCAGTGCGCACCCTACAAGTAGAGTGAGTCCATAACTCCTAGCAGTAAAACTTAAGATTTAGTTCCGAATGTTCCCTTGACTCTCCTGTGTACTGGAGACTTTACAATGGAGTTAATTCATTGATTGAGCAGAGTAGTTTCTGCTGAGGTTCCAATTATGACTTTACAGCTAAAAGTTCCTAAAATGGCTTGTTCTGCTTGTGCGACTACAATCACAAAAGCAGTCCAAGCCATTGACTCCGCCTCAACGGTTGAGGCGGATCTCAAGACAAAATTGGTCACGATTCAAACCGCTAAGTCGGAAAGTGAAGTTAGGAAAGCGATCGCATCTGCTGGCTATCCAGTCAGTTGACAGTTGACAGTTGCAAGGAAATTGTCAAACTTAGGATGGCATATATGGACAATCTCACACTTAAATTGCGGGGCATGAGTTGTGCTTCTTGTGCTGCCTCTATCGAACAAGCAATTCAATCTGTCCCCGGCGTACTTGAGTGTCGTGTCAATTTTGGGATGGAACAAGCAACCATCCAATACGACTCCAAGCAAACCGACTTAGAAACAATTCAATCGGCGGTTGATGATGCGGGATACCAAGCTTTGCCGCTTCAAGAAATGGCGGCGGCAGAGGATGATTCCGAACAAGCCGATCGCAAATCTGAATCTCAAAACTTGCAGCGAAAACTCTGGACAGCAGGCATCATCAGCATCCTGCTAGTTGTGGGCGCTATTCCAGCGATGACCGGCTTGCATCTGCCATTTATTCCCGCATGGCTGCACAATTTTTGGCTGCAATTAGTCCTGACCTCCCCCGTACAATTTTGGTGCGGCAAATCGTTTTATGTGGGAGCTTGGAAATCCCTAAAACGGCGGGTGGCGACAATGGATACCTTGATTGCTTTGGGAACGAGTGCTGCTTACTTTTATTCTGTATTTGTGACATTTTTTCCCGGTTTCTTGACGGCCCAAGGTTTGACTCCTAGCGTTTACTACGAAGTAGCCGCCAGCGTTATCGCCTTAATTTTGTTGGGGAAAACCCTAGAAAATCGGGCGAAGGGAGAGACTTCGGAGGCAATTCGCAAACTCATGGGTTTGCAAGCAAAAACTGCTCGGATAATTCGCAACGGGGAAGAGTTGGAAGTGCCGATCGCCCAAGTGGAAATTGGCGACATCGTGCAGGTGCGGCCGGGAGAGCAAATCCCCGTAGACGGAGATGTTATTGAAGGCTCTTCCACAGTAGACGAAGCAATGGTTACGGG
The DNA here is from genome assembly GCF_036705485.1 of Microcoleus sp. AT9b-C3. Taxonomy (NCBI): domain Bacteria; kingdom Bacillati; phylum Cyanobacteriota; class Cyanophyceae; order Oscillatoriales; family Microcoleaceae; genus Microcoleus; species Microcoleus sp. AT9b-C3. Next base: position 208,280 of record NZ_JAUBUR010000001.1, read on the forward strand.
AGAAAGTTTGCCTGTCAAAAAGCAGCTTGGCGACGAAGTTATCGGAGCCACAATTAATAAAACTGGTAGCTTCAAGTTTCGGGCGACAAGAGTTGGCAAAGATACATTTTTATCTCAAATTGTCAAGATGGTGCAGGAGGCACAGGGTTCAAAAGCACCAATTCAAAAGTTAGCCGACCAAGTGACTGGTTGGTTTGTTCCTGTAGTAATTGCCGTCGCTTTAGCTACTTTTATTATCTGGTTTAACGCGACGGGAAACTTCACTCTAGCCACAGTGACAATGGTGGAAGTGCTGATTATTGCCTGTCCCTGCGCTTTGGGTTTAGCGACTCCGACTGCTGTGATGGTTGGCACGGGGAAAGGTGCAGAAAACGGGATTTTAATTAAAGGAGCAGAGAGTTTAGAATTGGCTCACCAAATCCAAATTATTGTGTTAGATAAAACAGGAACTCTTACCGAAGGTAAGCCGACTGTAACTGATTTTGTGACAATTAAAGGAACGGCGAACAGCAATGAGTTAAAGTTGCTGCAATTGGCGGCGTCTGTCGAGCACAATTCGGAGCATCCTTTGGGGGAAGCTGTTGTGAGGTACGCTCAATCTCAAGAGGTAAATTTGACGGATGTTAAGGATTTTGAGGCGATCGCGGGCAGCGGTGTTCGAGGGGTTGTAGCCTCCAAGTCGATCGCCCTGGGAACGCTGAGGTGGATGCAGGAACTAGGCTGCGATACTGAATATCTGGAACTGCGCGCCAGAGCTTTGGAAGCTGCGAGCAAAACGGTTGTTTGGATGGCTGTAGAGGGCAAAATAGAGGCAATTCTGGGCATTGCTGATGCTCTCAAACCATCGTCCGCGCAGGCGGTGAAAGCGCTTCAAAAACTCGGTTTGGAGGTGGCGATGCTGACGGGAGATAATCGCGCGACAGCGGAGTCGATCGCCCAATCCGTGGGCATTACGCGCGTTTTTGCCGAAGTTAGACCCGACCAAAAAGCAGCTCAAATCCAAGCCCTACAACGGGGAGGAAAAATTGTCGCGATGGTGGGAGACGGGATTAACGATGCACCGGCTTTTGCCGCTTCAGACGTGGGAATTGCGATCGGCACCGGCACAGATGTGGCGATCGCAGCCAGCGACATTACCTTAATTTCAGGAGATTTGCAAGGCATAGTTACAGCAATTAAACTTTCCCGCGCCACCATGCGAAATATTCGCGAAAATCTGTTTTTTGCGTTTATTTATAACATCGCTGGAATACCGATTGCCGCTGGCATTTTGTTCCCAATTTTCGGCTGGCTGCTCAATCCAATTATTGCCGGTGCAGCAATGGCTTTTAGTTCAGTCTCTGTTGTTAGTAATGCTTTGCGATTGCGGAATTTTCAAGCCAAATCTAGTGCATAAATTGGGAGGTTTCCCAACCATCCTGGTGCGCAATGCGCGCCCTACTCCCATTTATCAGTAAGGTGCGCAATGCGCACCCTACTCCCATTTATCAGTAAGGTGCGCAATGCGCACCCTACTCCCATTTATCAACGAAAATCTTTTTCATAAACAGGAAAAATTCAAAAAATGTTGAACCAGCGCCAAATCTTAGGAAGCCTCGGAAGTTTAGGAATTATGCTCGCAATTGCATCGGGAGTGCGAGCAAATCAAATATCAATCCCTCCTGCCAATTCAACCACTAAATTTCCGCATATCGAACAGCCATTAAGTTTAAAAATTGGCGTAACAGCAGGCGGAGTGACATTAATGGGTTTAGAATTGTGGTGGTTTTTGTTCAGTAAAAAGCAATCTAAAACCAGGTAAACTTTGCGGACGCGGTTTTTTCCAGCAAGATATCGCTAAAATAGATGAAAGCTTAAGAAATTTGGAGTGAGCTAAATGCAACTACTACACACGATGCTCCGAGTCGGCAATCTGGAAGAGTCCCTCAAATTTTACACCGAGGTTCTGGGCATGAAATTGCTGCGAAAAAAGGACTATCCAGACGGTAAATTTACTCTGGCTTTTGTGGGCTACGGCGATGAATCAGACACTACAGTTTTGGAATTAACATACAACTGGGGCGTCACAGAGTACAATTTGGGTGATGCTTACGGTCATATTGCGATCGGCGTTGACGACATTTACGGTACTTGCGAAGAAATTAAAGCCCGCGGCGGTAAAGTTATCCGCGAACCCGGCCCGATGAAGCACGGTTCAACAGTCATCGCTTTTGTGCAAGACCCAGATGGATATAAAGTTGAATTAATTCAACTGGCAAATCAAGGTACCAACACCCAGAAAGTAGCAGCAACAACCGCATCCTAACTTTCTTACGAGGGGGAAGGGGAAGGAAAAACTATCTTCCCTCTTCCATTTTCCTTTTGACAACTGTCAACTGTCAACTGTCAACTGAAACTTTTAATTCGATCGCACCGACGGGACAAACGGTTGCAAATAAATTTTTTGCCACAATATAGAAAAACTGCTCCCTATTTGGCTTAAGCTATCAAATTTAGGAATTAATTTAGATTCTCGGCGCTGGTCTAAAGCAGCGATACCCGAAAAAAATATAGCTAATACTAACAAAAATACTACGCTCACACTAAATAAAATAGTCCAATAAACTAGAAATTCGCTTGTGTAGCTGACCCCGAATATCCACTTAATCAGTAAATCGGATAAATACAAAAACAGCCCTCCTGAAAACCCCACCCTGAATAATAGCCACGTCCACTTAAACATATCTGTTGCAGTCTTGCTATTTTTGGACGCAGAAAGTTCTAAGTCTCTAATTTGGCTGTTAATATTTGAGGTAATTTCATACAAAGTATACTGCAAACCATCTCTGATATAATTGAGTTCATTGTCAAGGGTTATGCACTGCTCGGAGGTACTTTTATCCAAGCTCAGGTTTTGGATTTGTTGGCGGTGCGCCGCCAGTTTATTGTCTAGAGTGTAATCCCATTTTTTCAGCCGATCTACAGTCAAATATAAAAGTTCCTTATTAGCATCTAACAAGCTCTGGCAATTTATGATTGACTTAACTAACTTGCTGAGATTGTTGATATGCTCCTCTAGAGTATTTTGGGATTCCCTTTGTTTAGCTGACAATAAACTTGCGAGTTCGACATCCCGATCGCCGCACAGCGACAAAGCCTCACCATACAAGTCGTCAATTTCCATTTTACCGAAATACAGTGACGCTTTGTACTCCTCTATTTCGGGAATAGTCAGACATTCTAAGGGCTGATATTTTACATTAAATTTATATACAAGCGCTGTCATAATTTGCGCCGATTTTCGGTCTAGCTTGTCTTTGTAAGGTTCTAAAATAATTGTAACTAGATTTTTAACTCTCGCTTCCGGGTGGTGCAGGAACTCAAAAATTTGGGCCAGTATTTTGGAGAATTCCAAGTCATTAAAATTATTTTCTGCAGCTTCCAAAAAGTTTGTGGCTGCTGCATCGTTTTCTGCATTCAACTTGTACTGACCCGTAAATGCGATCGCAGCAAATACTCGATCGATCCAAAACAGATATTCGTCGCAATCCATTGGCAGACTCGGCAGCAGGCAGTTCGGGCCGTACACCCAAAAATCGAGACAATTCTCATATTCCTTACTGCTGTCATCTCTGCTGCTGTCGCCCAAAGCAAATTTGTTGCTTGTTAACACTTTAATTTGCTCTTCTACAACCCGTCGCTCAATTTCCCCTGCATTGATTGTGACATTGACAACGCCTTCCTTGCCTTGTCGTGGCCCTGCTTCATCCAACCAAATTGACTTAATACTAACAGCCGCAGACCACCGAATTAAAGGAGTCGATCCCCCTCGCGCTTCCTGTTCTAACGTCGCCAGCAGATTTTTGCTAAAATTACTTGATCTAGGCGTTCTCTCACTTGGTCTGTGCCCCTCTGGCACCTTCCCCAATGCCTGAATTGCCAAAGCGCGAAACAGCAAATTCGGATGGGGTTTTCTGACGGATTCCGGTATATTTTCTCTGAATATGCCGCTGTTGGGTACGCCCAAAACTTCAGCAAAAGGCTCAATGCCGCACTGTTGCAGGATTTTTTCAATTAGGTTTATTCTTTGCCAAGGTTGAGTATATTTAGTGAGAGTGAAGATTAGCGCTGTGCCGCTGCACCCCATTGACTCAGGGATGCTAGGGCGATCGAGTTTCCACACATTCCTCGTCATAATTTGTCGCCAGGACAATTACTAGATATGGACGCCGTTGTTTGATGCTGAATTCAGCATTACATTTACTGATGCTTTTTGTCAATATTAGTCCGGGACGCATAGGGAGTTATAAACCCGGTTTCACGGGTAAATTTCTCATAAATAAAGCCCAGATTTTTATGATCAACCGGGTTGAGCAATGCTAATGTGCGTCCCGAACTCCATATATAATTTTGCACTAATCGATAAACTGTCAAAATTTTAGGTTTGGTCACGAAACCAAACCTATTATAGTCATTTTTTTGTGGGAAGTTTTAAGATTTTGTCGCTCACCATTTGGTCAACGATTAAGTCGCTGATAATTTGAGCGCCGTGGGAGGTAAAGTGCAAGCCGTCATTATTTTTTACATAACCTCGCTTACCAGATTTATTGGCAACTACAGGAACAAATTTCCCGGCTTGTCCAAATGTCTCCCAAGTAGAAATAAATTCGATTTTGGCTGAAGATTTGCTGGCATTTTTATAAATATCGTTCATGATGGGAAAAGCTTTGAGATACGAAGATTTGTTAGGCATCGATTGACCGACCCAATACACTTTTCTCACGGATGACGAATCCAGTAACTTGGCATATCTGTCCACTCTTTCTTGATAAGCTTTTTGCCATTCTTGGGTCATAACAGCCCGACCTTTTCCTTGAGAATCAATGATATTTTGACGGTCATTGGCACCGAACAAAACTACCACTACATCCGGCTGGTAATTATTAAGAATTTGGCGAGTTCTGGCATACCAGTCATAATAATCTATCCGATTTAATCCGGTCGATACCTTGTAGTCAATTTTCGTATCGGCGATATTGTATTTTTTCTTAAGAGTGTACTGGAGTTGAATTCCTAAGTCGAACATTACGGAATCTCCAATAAATAAAAATCTGCGATAAGGTCTGGTTAGTTTTGGTTTAGCTGGGGTTGGTTTTTTAGCTGGGGTTGTTTTTTTAGCAGTAGCAGGCTTTGGGGGTTTAACGGCTGCTTTTGTTTCGGTTTGTACAGGAGGAATTTCTGGTTCTTTGGGGAGGCTATCGAAGTTAATATCTTTAATTTTGCTCCAAAAATCTTGTTCGGATTTTCGGAAATTGTCTATTTTGATCTGGCGCGCGGCTTGTTTAATTTCGGGACTGGCGAAAGGAGTTGAAGCAAAGCTTTTTAGAAATAATGATAAGTTGGAAAATATTAAAGTGAGAATGACAGAAGTAACAATTAGCAAAAATTCCCGGTCTTTCATATTTCTTAGAAATTAAAGTAAATAAAAGGCGGAACGGTACTAGGCCCCAACATCAAGATAGTATACACGAGCAGCGAAACTATGACAACCCGAAAGAAAATGTTTTTTAATGACAATACGGTTTGCAATAGTTGGGAGATGCGATCGCCCCACAAGTTGATCGCGCCAATGACTGCAATTACTAAATACAATTGCCAAAAGTTAAATTGAAAAGTTGCGACGGCAGGATGGACAATTCCTTCAAAAAAACTCACCGCAGTTTCCCAGTTGGGAGTGCCGAAAAATACCCAACTACAAGTAACAAAAGTAAATGTTAGCAGCCAACTGCAAAATTTAGCAAATCTGGGAAAGGCATAGTCTAATTTAAAGTGGATAGCTTGGGGGATATCTTTACATAAATGGTTGACAATTAATCCTAAACCGTGAATTGCTCCCCAGAAAATAAAGTTTAAACCTGCGCCGTGCCACAATCCACCGATCGCCATTGTCATCAGTAAATTTACGTACTTCCTCAACTTGCCGTATTTGTTGCCGCCAAAGGGAAAGTAAACGTAATCCCTCAGCCACTCGGAAAGACTGATGTGCCACCTTTTCCAAAATTCTTGCAGACTGAGCGATCGGTATGGCATATTAAAGTTGGCAATCGGTTTGAAACCCAGCAAACAGGAGATGCCGTTGGCTAAATCTGAATAGCCGCTGAAATCTACGTAAATTAAACAGGAATAGGAAATTGCCGCGAGGATTAAATCGATGCTGCTGTACTGCTGGGGGACTTTGAAGGGTAAGTCAGTGAAGTTAAACAAAAAGCTGGCTAAAGTATATTTTTTGAAGAGTCCAGACAAAATCAAAACTATAACTTCTTCAATTTGATAGTCGTATTTTTTTTGTGAATTTAGCTGCAAGTAAAATTCGTGAGCTCGCGAGATTGGGCCGGAGGCAATTTGCGGAAAGTAGGTAATGTAGGCGGCATAGTCTATAAATTTTGGACAGGGTATTTTTTGCTGGTAGCAGTCGATTAAATGAGAAATCATTCTAAAAGTATAGAAAGACACGCCGACGGGGGCGATTATTTGCAAAACTGGAAAGTTGGCTGGAGTTTGTAGCTGGTTCAGTACCTCAAATAAGGAAGTTACAAAGAAGTTGCAATATTTAAAGATGCCGAGATAGGCAATGTTAAAAATTAGACCGGAGATTAAAGCAATTTTTTTATACTTACTGTTGCAGAGAACCCGGAGAATGATATAATTAGAGGCTGTAGAGAAAACGAGGAGCAAGAGAAAGTCAAAACTCCAAAAGGAATAAAATAATAAACTGGAAACTAACAAGACAATTTTATACAAATCGACTTGGGGTTTCACAGAGACGATCAGGCTAAAAATAATTAGGAAAAAAACTAGAAACTGGTAAGTGGGAAATAGCATAAGTCTCAGCCGATAAAAAATCTTGTTTCTGGCAATATTTTTATAAGTACGGCCAGCGAAACTATCCCGAAGGGAATCGCCAGAGTCGGTCTGACCGCACCAAAATTCGGGGTGGATTGCGGACTGTAAGCTTTTGCAAGAGGTCAATTAGGTCACAACTTCCGCCCTAGTTAACCGCACTCATAAATTCATAATCCTGTTTAAAGATTATGATGGTTATGAGACGATGTATTAACGGATAACAACAGGAATCCCCTTGATTGCGAGGAACCAACGTGCAGCCAACAGACCCTAGCAAATTTACAGATCAAGCCTGGGAAGCCATTGTCAAATCCCAGGATGTAGCCCGCCGCTTTTCCAATCAGCAGCTAGAGGTTGAACATTTAGCCATCGCCCTTCTCGAACAGCAAGGCTTAGCCAACAGCATTCTCAGCAAAGCTGGAGTCGATGCCGCCCGCTTTGCCCAGCAGTTAGATGCTTTTGCCAAACGACAGCCCAGAGTTGCCAACGCTGACCAACTATACCTCGGTCGCGGCTTAGAAGTGATGTTAGATGTTGCCGAGGCCACCAGGGCGACTTGGCAAGATAATTTTATCGCCATTGAACATTTATTAATTGGCTTAGTAGAAGACGAACGAGTCGGCCGCAGGTTGCTGACAAAAGGCGACGGCCCGCCCGGCCGCCCCGGTTACGATCGCAAACCCCCAGCCGGTACACTCGATCGACCAAAACTCGAAGAAGCAATCAAATCTTTCCGCGCCACTGCTAAAGCCCAAGAAAAAAATTCCGAAACAGGGAAAGGCAGCCGCAGCAACGCTAAAGCCCAAGATCAAGATGGCGAAGCTAACTCCGACGCCCTCAGCAGGTACGGTCGCGATTTGACCGAAGCCGCCAAAGCCGGCAAACTCGACCCAGTAATCGGCCGCGACGAGGAAATCCGGCGCGTGGTGCAAGTTCTTTCCCGTCGTCAAAAAAACAATCCGGTGTTAATTGGCGATCCCGGAGTCGGAAAAACTGCGATCGCCGAAGGTTTAGCCCAGCGAATTGTCAACGGCGACGTACCGGAATCTTTGAAAAATCGCCAGCTATTTAGCCTCGACATGGGCAGTTTAATTGCTGGGGCAAAATTCCGGGGCGAATTTGAAGAACGGTTGCGGTCTGTTCTGCGGGAAGTCATCGATTCCGACGGGCAAATTGTCCTGTTTATTGACGAATTGCACACCGTTGTAGGCACCGGCGGCGGTGGCAGTTCCGGTTCGGGAATGGATGCGGGAAATTTGTTAAAACCGATGTTGGCAAGAGGCGAACTGCGCTGCATCGGCGCTACAACTCTCGACGAATTCCGCAAGAATATTGAAAAAGATCCTGCACTAGAACGCCGCTTTCAACAAGTATTTGTCGGCGAACCCAGCGTTGAAGATACTGTTTCGATTTTGCGCGGCTTGAAAGACCGTTACGAACGCCACCACGGGGTAAAAATTACTGATTCGGCCCTGGTAGCTGCTGCAACTCTGTCTTTCCGCTATATTTCCGATCGCTTTTTGCCGGACAAGGCGATCGACCTCGTAGATGAAGCGGCCGCCCACTTGAAAATGGAGATTACCTCTAAACCTGTGGAATTGGAAGGAATCGACCGCCGGGTGATGCAGTTGGAAATGGAAAAATTGTCGATCGAAGGCGAAGGAAAAGGTGCTCTAGCCCCTGGGCTCGGCTTCCGCGTCGAACGCATCACATCTGAGATTGACATTTTAAAAGTCAAGCAGGAAAAATTGTCCTCTCAGTGGTTGGGCGAAAAGCAGTTGTTGGATGCAATCAATAAATTGAAAGCAGAAGAAGACCAATTGCGAGTCCAAATTGAACAAGCAGAAAGGGCTTACGATTTGAATAAGGCCGCACAGTTAAAGTACGGCAAGTTGGAAACGGCGGTGCGCGATCGCGAAGCGAAAGAAGCGGAACTTTTGAAACAGCAAGCTCAAGGTTCTTCCCTGCTGCGCGAAAAAGTTACTGAGGGGGACATTGCGGAAATTGTCGCCAAATGGACAGGCATTCCGGTTAATCGGTTGTTAGAATCAGAACGCCAAAAATTGCTGCAATTGGAAAAACACTTGCACCAAAAAGTCATCGGTCAAGAGGAAGCTGTAACAGCCGTGGCGGCGGCAATTCGGCGCGCTAGGGCGGGCATGAAAGACCCCGGAAGACCGATCGGCTCTTTCTTGTTTATGGGCCCCACAGGCGTCGGCAAAACTGAGTTAGCGCGGGCTTTGGCGGAGTTTTTGTTTGACAGCGATGATGCGATCGTCCGCATCGATATGTCGGAATACATGGAGAAGCACAGCGTTTCCCGGTTGGTAGGAGCTCCTCCCGGATATGTCGGTTACGATGAAGGGGGACAACTTTCCGAAGCAGTGCGGAGACATCCTTATTCGGTAGTGCTGTTTGACGAAGTGGAAAAAGCACACCCGGATGTATTTAACATTTTACTGCAAGTGTTGGATGACGGCAGAATTACCGATTCTCAAGGTCGAGTGGTTGACTTTAGAAATACCGTAATTGTGATGACTAGCAATATCGGCAGCGACCACATTTTAGACGTGTTTACTAAGAAGGAAAAAACCGTCAAAAAACCTGCGAGTCGGAAGCAGGAAACGAAAGATTTGTCAAGTCAAAAGACAGATTATAAAGTGGCTGCCGATGGTACTGTTGAGGTGTCGGCCGAGCGAGTCGATGTTGATACTGTAACTAAGACTGAAAACAAGACTGAAAACAAGAGTGAAAATGAAAATTTATTGACTCAAGAACGGGAGACAGACCAAGAGTACGAACAGATGTTAAAACGGGTGATGACAGCCCTGCGATCGCACTTTCGGCCCGAATTTCTCAATCGGGTGGACGAGATAATTTTGTTCCACACTTTGAGCAAGGTGGAACTGCGGCAAATCGTCAGTATCCAAGTGAAGCGGATCGAGCGGTTGTTGGCAGAACAAAAAATTACTTTGGAACTGTCGGATGCGGCGAAAAACCATATCACAGATGTCGGTTACGACCCGGTTTACGGCGCTCGTCCCTTGAAACGTGCCATTCAGCGGGAGCTGGAAAACCCGCTGGCAAACAAAATTCTGGAAAATGCGTTTGTGGAGGGTGATACAATTGCGATCGACTGCGAAAATAACACTTTGCAATTTCGCAAAAAAGATTCTCGCCCAGCGCTAGCAGGTAACAGTTTGTAGTTGCCGAATAGTTTGGAACAGGCAAGATGCCTGTTCCACCAAAAATTAATCTTCTTTTGTCCCAGAAAGCCTGGTAGTTTAAAATCATGAAACAACTAACTAGAATCACTCTGAATCCAGAAGTAATGGGAGGAAAACCCTGCATTCGCGGCTTGCGAGTCACTGTGGGTACTATAGTCGGACTGATGGCATCGGGACACTTACCGTCAGGCATTTTGCAGGCTTATCCCTACCTGGAAGAAGCAGATATATATGAAGCACTTGCCTATGCAGCGTGGCGAGTTGAAGAAGTAGAAATTCCTCTCAAAATAGCGTGAAAATTTTGATTGATATGAACCTGTCACCTGAATGGACTGTCGTATTTACTAAATACGGAATAGAGTCTCTTCATTGGTCTACAGTCGGCGATCCTCGTGCCACCGATCGCGTTATTATGGAGTGGGCGCGAGTAAATGACTATGCCGTATTCACTCATGATTTAGATTTTGGCGCACTGCTGGCCGCAACCCAAGCTGATGCTCTAGCGTGTCATTCAAGTCCGTATTCAAGACGTGCTGCCTGCTAATATCGAGAGTTTGATTGTGGAAGTGTTCCATCAATTTGAGCCACAAATTGAGTCGGGGGCGTTCATTTCTGTGGATGAAACGCGCTCTAGGGTGAGAATTTTGCCGATTACACTTCGATAATTATTTATGGCCTGTTTCACAAAAATTAATCTGCTTGTGGAACAGGCATCTTGCCTGTAATTCAAAAATTAAGAACAGGCAAGATGCCTGTTGCACAAAAAATTAATCTGCTTGTGCAACAGGCATCTTGCCTGTTATTGAAAATGGTGAAATCTGTTACTTGATATCAAGAATTAGACATGGTGTGGCTGCCATAGGCATCTATGCTGTAGGCAGGAACGCGAACGCGGTAATCAATTTCTGTTCCCGTCACTGATTTTGCCAGTTGTTCAAAAGATTCATCGTTCCAATTCCGCTCGTGGATGGGCTTTGACTGTTCTCCGAGGAAATATGCTTGAGTGCCAATTACTGAGGCTGCGACCCAACCGACGATTAAAAGAGCGATTACAATAGTCATTTTTGGTTTTTCCTTAACTTTTGTTGCTTTATGTAAACTAATGTAACGAAAATTTGTAATAAACGTCAAGGTAGTGTAATGTCGTGGCAACCGTCCGGCAGGTAGTAAATACCGCACCTAATCCTGAGTCTGTAGGGTGCGCTTAGTGTCAACAAGGGTTCGATCTCCCCTAGCCCCCCTTAATAAGGGGAAGACAAGAGTGTTCTCAAAGTCCGCCTTATCAAGGGGGATTTAGACTGGGCTACCAGCGAGAGATACAGAGGGGTTTCAGGCTTAAGTTGACAGGCCTTGGTAGGGTGTACACCCCGCACCGGTGTTTCGGGTGTCCACCGCGCATCTGTATCGGAATTGTGAACTGTATCCGAAATAGCAAAACAGCTTGTTGAGATTTTATAGTTAAGAAATTATAAGTTTTGCGTTAATAAATTACGATTAAAAGTCTGCCGCTGGCATGAGGAATAGCGGCCAAATTATAAGTTATGATTTATCAGTTTGGGTGGGAACTAACAAATCCCAATTACCAAATTTTAAGTACAAATTACCAATGACCAATCCTCGCTACAAATCATGCCAAACTCAATCTTAAATAACGACCCGTTGTGGTTCAAAGATGCGATTATTTACGAAGTACCTGTTCGGGCTTTTGCCGACAGCAATGCAGACGGCATCGGCGACTTTAGAGGACTGACTGAAAAACTGGATTACCTGCAAAACTTGGGAGTAACAGCAATTTGGGTACTGCCATTTTTTCCCTCGCCACTCCGAGACGACGGCTACGATACATCTCACTATACTACCGTCAACCCGATTTACGGCACATTAGAGGATTTTAAAGACCTTTTAGAAGCAGCGCACGAACGGGGAATTCGAGTCATTATTGAGTTAATTGTCAACCACACTTCCGATCAGCACGCTTGGTTTCAGCGAGCGCGCCGCGCCCCGAAAGGCAGTAACGAAAGAGATTTTTATGTGTGGAGCGACACGCCGGAAAAATATCAAGATGCTCGGATTATTTTCCAAGATTTTGAAACATCTAATTGGGCTTGGGATGCGGTAGCAAAAGCTTATTACTGGCACCGTTTTTATTCCCACCAACCCGATTTGAATTACGACAATCCGGCAGTGCGCCAAGCCATCTTAGATGTGGTAGATTTCTGGTTGGCACTGGGAGTAGACGGACTGCGAATGGATGCGGTGCCTTACCTGTATGAGCGCGAAGGTACTAACTGCGAAAACCTGCCAGAAACTCACCAATTCCTGAAGCAATTGCGGCAGCACGTAGATGAGAAGTTTCCGAACCGGATGCTGCTTGCTGAGGCGAATCAGTGGCCGGAGGATGCGGTTGAATATTACGCTGCTGGGGATGAATGTCACATGAACTTTCATTTTCCGCTGATGCCGCGTTTATTTATGGCTTTGCACATGGAAGATAGCTTCCCAATTAGCGACATTCTCCAGCAAACTCCGCAGATTCCCAATAACTGTCAGTGGGCCTTGTTTTTGCGGAATCACGATGAATTGACGCTGGAAATGGTGAGTGATGAAGACCGAGATTATATGTATCGGGTTTACGCTCAAGACACTCAGGCGAGAATTAATTTGGGCATCCGCCGCCGCTTGGCTCCTTTGATGGGAAATAACCGCCGCCGAATTGAGTTGATGAATGCTTTGCTGCTGTCTCTTCCGGGTACGCCGGTGCTTTACTACGGCGATGAAATTGGCATGGGAGACAATATCTATTTGGGCGATCGCAACGGGGTGAGAACTCCGATGCAGTGGAGTGGCGATCGCAATGCCGGTTTCAGCCGTGCTAACCCGCAGCGGCTGTACGCGCCGCCAATTGTTGACCCTGAATATCACTACGAATCTGTTAACGTGGACGCGCAGCGGGCGAATCCGAGTTCTCTGTGGTGGTGGATGAAACGCCTGATTGCAATTAGGCAGCGCTTCCAAGCATTCGGCCGTGGAACTTGCGAGTTTCTGTACCCGGAAAACCGCAAAGTTTTAGCTTTTGTTCGCACTTATCAAGACGAACACATCCTCGTAGTGGCTAATTTGTCGCGCTTCGTGCAGACGGCAGAATTAGACCTTGCGCCCTTTAAAGGTGCTGTTCCGGTGGAGATTTTCGGCCGCACTGAGTTTCCGGCCGTTGGCGACTCGCCTTACTTTTTGTGCTTGAGCCCTCACACTTTTTACTGGTTTACTCTTACTGTTAAACACGAAGATTTTTCGCTGCACGGTGTTCCCACAGACTTGCCTACTTTGGCGGTGATAGGCAATTGGAAAAATGCTTTTGCTACAAGTCAGTTAAGCGATATGCTGCTTAATATTTTGCCGGGATACCTGCGGCGCCATCGCTGGTTTAGCGGTACAGATCGGACAATTCAATCATTAGAAATAAGTGAGCTTGTACCGATTGAATGTAAAGATAGTGCGGGGGAGCAATCTCAAGTTTACATTCTGTTTTTGCAGTTGAATTATACTGAAGGTATGCCGGAAACTTACGTTTTGCCTTTAGGGTGGGAAGAGATGAAAGGCGATGTGGACGATCGGGCGATCGCGCGCCTGCACTTTCCAGAAACCAACAAGGAAGTCGGGGTACTATTTGATGCTGCTGGTGACAAAGGTTTTCTGAGCGCGCTGCTGGAGGCGATCGGCAATTCTCGCAGTTACAGAGGTGTTGCAGGTCAACTGGTAGGAATTGCCGACAGTGCATTTAGCTCAGAAGAAGATTTATCGCAGCTCGACCCTCACCTGTTCAAAAAAGAACAAAGCAATACATCCGCAGGTTACGGCGACCGCTTCGTCCTGAAAATATTGCGAAAAGTCGAGGAAGGAATCAACCCCGAATTAGAAATCGGACGCTTTTTAACAGAGCGCAACTCGATCCAACACTACGCTCCAATTGCCGGAGCATTGGAATATCACACACCAGCCAAACAAGTCCTTACAGTCGGAATCCTACAAAAATTAATCCCCGACAGCGTAGATGCTTGGTCTTATACATTAGACACCCTGCGCGACTATTTCGAGCGAGTAATGACAGTAGAAGCAAAGCATTCCGGTGAGAATTTATCTACGGCCCCCGAAAATTATTTACCGAACGCTTTGACCGGACAGCAGCGGCAGCAAAACTCGCTAGTAGCCGATTTATCGCTAGAAATTCCGGCGTTAGCTCGCGAACTCATCGGCTCTTACTTAGCATCAGCCGAACTTTTAGGTCAACGGACAGCCGAACTTCACCTCGCTTTAGCTGCTGACACAGAAAATCCCGCTTTTGCCCCAGAAAGCTTCACTTCCTTTTACCAGCGTTCCATTTATCAATACATGAGAAATGTGGCAGGAAGAACTTTGCTGGAGCTGAAAAAACGGATGTCCAAACTGCCGCCAGAAATACAAAAATCGGCGCAAAAGCTGCTCAACCGCGAAGATTTGCTCATGGAACGTTTCAAGTCTATTCTGAACTTGAGAATCACAGCCGATAGAATTCGCTGTCACGGAGACTTTCATTTCGGGCAAGTTCTTTATACAGGCAAAGACTTCGTAATTATTGATTTCGGAGGAGAGCGCGATCGACCCTTAAACGAGCGACGGATGAAGAGGTCGCCCCTGCGAGATGTTGCGGGAATGCTGCAATCTTTGAGTTACGCTGTTACTTTGGCACTCCGCAATGAAGTAGAAAGTGGCATGATTCGCCCTGAAAATCTCCCGGAGATGCAGCAGTGGGCAAACGTTTGGCACCGCTGGGTCAGCCTCACTTTTGTCAAGAGTTATTTGGCAACAGCAGCCGATGCAGATTTCTTGCCCAAATCTATACCGGAACTACAAGTTTTGTTGGATGCTTACATTTTGGAAAAAGCGGTTGGCGAGCTAGCCTACGAACTCAATTACCGCTTGGATTTGGCGGAAATTCCGCTTCAGCGGATTCTACAATTGCTGAATTTATAAGGGCGGGTTTATCTATACTCATTAGGGTGCGTGACTTTTTAGCCACTCAAGTGGCAGCGAGAGGCTGGAGAGTCACGCACCTTACATGACAAGAAATCTGCTTTGATAACGATTTTATGTGCGAATATAATTCGCTCTTTTACCAACAAATTCCGCGCCCCGCGAGGCTACCAGACACGATGCTAAAAAACCGATTTTCTATTATTTAAAATAAAGAGCGGCTTGATATAAAACTTGTTCTTGATGCGTTAACAAAGTGCAGTCAGAAAGCGGGTAAGCCACACAAGTAACAGCGTAGCCAGCTTGCAATTCGGACGGCTTCAAAAACTTTTGTTCGCTTTGGTCGATTTCACCGCTCAGCAGTTTGACAACGCAAGCAGAACACTCTCCTTGCTTGCATCCATTCGGCAAGCGGATGCCGGCATCTTCTGCCATATCTAAGATATACTGGTCGTCTGGTACTGCGATCGTGCGATCGAGCGCGAGAGCCTCATTCACCAACCGAACTTGATAAACTGCCATTTCCACCTCTTATATTGGGATTGCTTGTATTCAACCAAAATAGATGATTACAATTTACACAAAACATCTAATTGTAGGGTGCGCACTGCGCACATTCCCCTATATATAATAGCTAAAAAACCCCGGTATTTTCAAAATACCGGGTTTTCGAGAATCTACAAACTCGGCGGGATCGCATACTATATCTAGACAAGTGCTTCTTGATAATCGAGATTTTCATCTAGATAAATAGCCCGAATATCCTCCGGCAAGTTGGATTCTAAACTTTGATATCCTTTTTGGAGCAAAGCCTTTACCTGAGCGGGCGAAATAGCTTCGCCTTCTGCTTGCAAATAAGCTGCAATTCGAGTTTCGCTCCAGCGGAAAGTCTGAGCCATCAACACCACTAAACGCGGCAGCGGCGCTAACAATTCCAAGGCTTGTTTGACGTAACACCACAGGGGAGGCGGAGCCGATTGCAAAGAGTAGTGAATCGACTCAACAGGGGGCAATTGGGCTTGATTTATGCAGACTGCGGTGACATTAATCAGCCAGTTTTGGAGACTGAGATTGCCGCCATCAGACTCTTGAATCTCGCGGCGCAAATCGAGGCCTCGGAGTTCGTGATAGATGTGCAGCCAAGTGTGGGCAAATAGGTAATCGCCTTGTACGGGCGATCGTACGGAATGGCGAATCAGGGAGTGTACAATTTGAGCGTAGCGGCAAAAAATCGCCGTGAAGAAGCGACCCTGATCGGGATGGTTTTGAAACAGAGTCAATAATTCCTGGTCGCTGTGATGGAACAGGGATTTGACCACAGGATGGTTGAGTTCTGAAAAATTAGGTGTTTGCACAATTGTTCTGGAAAGGTTTGGAGAATAAATGCGGGTGCAGCCCGATTCTACAACACGATATACATTGGGTGCAACAGCTTTGAAATTATGTTGATACTTAATTCAATTAATTATATAATATCGCCAAATGTTTATATTCCCTGAAGGAGTCCCACAAGCATGAGCAACTTGAAACAAGTTAGCATCTATACTCGCGGTATAACTACGGCGAACGGTGCTGGTGGATATGGGGCAATCTTGCTGTATGAAAATCATCGCAAGGAACTATCCGGCGGATTTCAGTTAACTACACACCATCGTATGGATATTATTGCTGCAATTGAAGGTCTAAAAGCACTCAAAACAAGATGTAAAGTGACGCTATACAATAACAATGGCTACCTTGTAGATGCTATTGCCAACAATTGGGCGCTGCGCTGGCAAGCTAATAACTGGAAAAATAGCGAACACAAACCTACTGCTAACGTAGATTTGTGGGAGCAACTACTCCAATTCTGTTCGCAACACGACGTGGAGTTTATTAGACTTAAGCAATCTGCAGGCAACCAAGAGTATCAACGCTGCAATTATATTTCCAGACAAGCAGCCAATCAACAAAACTTACCAGCAGATGAAGGCTATCAACCGTAAAGCCCGCTAGGAAAACCATATCCTCCGCCCCCCGGAGTCTCAATGACAAACACATCCCCCGGCTGCATTTCCACAGTCGCCGTACTCCCCAAATTCTCAACTTTTCCATCAAACTTTTCAACATAATTCCGCCCAACTTTCCCCGCTTCACCCCCATTCAAACCGCAAGGAGAAATCACCCGCCGCCCCGATAAAATTCCCGCCGTCAGATACTCCCGAAAGCGCACTCGCCGCACAACTCCATTACCGCCGCGATGATATCCATTCCCCCCGCTATGAGCCCGAATTGCAAAACTTTCTAACAACACCGGAAACCGCCATTCTAATACTTCGGGATCGGTTAAACGCGAATTAGTCATGTGAGTTTGAACCGCATCCGTACCATCAAAACTTGCACCAGCACCCGCACCGCCGCAAATAGTTTCATAATATTGATAGCGCTGATTTCCAAAGGTAAAATTATTCATAGTTCCCTGAGAAGCAGCCATCACTCCCAAAGCACAATACAAAGCATCGGTAATATTCTGCGATGTTTCCACATTTCCCGCAACTACCGCCGCTGGATAGCGAGGATTCAGCATACAGCCTTCAGGATTGATGATTTTGAGAGGTTTCAAACAGCCCGCATTTAGAGGGATATCGTCATCTACCAAGGTGCGGAAAACATACAAAACAGCGGCTTTGCACACGGCTGCGGGAGCATTAAAATTGTTGGATTGTTGAGCAGAAGTGCCAGTAAAATCTATTTTTGCACTGCGCGCAGATTTGTCAATTGTAATCGCTACCTTAATTTGTCCGCCACTATCCATCGGATAAGTAAACTCGCCATCTTGCAACACATCAATTACCCTGCGTACCGACTCCTCCGCATTGTCTTGTACGAAGCCCATATAAGCTTGCACAGTCTCTAATTCATAATGCTCTACCATCTTGAGCAGTTCTTCTGCGCCGCGCTTGTTAGCAGCAATTTGTGCTTGCAAATCGGCTATATTTTGAGCGGAATTGCGAACCGGAAAATTTCCCGCTGTCAGAAGTTCTAGTAATTCTTTTTCTCTAAAATTCCCCTCGCTTACTAACAGGAAATTGTCAAGCAATACACCTTCTTCAGTTACTGTTGTACTGTTAGGAGGCATGGAACCGGGAGTGATGCCGCCGATGTCGGCGTGGTGTCCCCGCGAGGCAACATAAAACAAAGGAAGAGAGGAATCACCATCAAATACTGGAGTAATAACGGTGATATCTGGCAAGTGTGTGCCGCCGTTGTAGGGATTGTTAGAAACATAAACATCGCCGGGTTGAATCGCATTGCCTCGTGCTAAAATTAAAGCTTCAACGCTTTCGCTCATCGAGCCCAGATGTACGGGAATGTGCGGCGCGTTGGCAACTAATTGCCCGTTTTTGTCGAAAATTGCACAGGAAAAGTCGAGACGTTCTTTGATGTTGACTGAGGAACTTGTGTTTTGCAATGTGACGCCCATTTGTTCGGCGATCGCCCGAAACAAATTATTAAAAATTTCCAGCAAAACCGGATCGGATTTAGCCGCAGATAAACGCGAATGAACGCGGATATTATCTGCGTTTATCTGCGTGCATCTGCGGTTCAAAATTAGATCGTTATTTTCGGTGATTTCCCCTTCCCAGCCCGGTTCTATGATATTAGTTCCCGTAGCTTCAACAATCATAGCAGGGCCTTCTATGCAGTCGCCCGATCGCAAATCATCTCTCTGATAAACAGGCGTTGCCCGCCACCCGCCAGCAACATAGGTTTGCACCGTTGAAATTGGTTGAACAGGCAAGATGCCCGTGCCACCAGAGGGGGAAATTGTGGAGGCTTCCGGCACATCCATTCTTTCTACAACTTCCACCGACACTGCTTCCACAATCAGCGGCTTTTCTGGCATAATAAAACTGTAACGCTGTCGGTGGGCTGCTTCAAATTCAGTCTGCATCGCCTCAATATTGTCAGCAAAATTGACCGCCAAAACCGAGTCACTTCCCTGATATTTTAAGCGCAACTTGCTAACAACTAAAACCTCTGACTCATTCTCTGCGTTCTCTGCGCCTCTCCGGTTCAATTCCCTCTTTCCCTCAGCCTCCAATTGGGTTAAAATATAATGCAAATCAGCTAATAATTCTGCATTTAATTGTTCCTCGATCGCCCTTTCGCGAATAGCCCGCACATCAGCCAAACCCATACCGTAAGCCGACAACACACCCGCATAAGGGTGAATAAACACCCGTTTCATCCCCAAAGCATCCGCGATCGCACAAGCGTGTTGGCCGCCCGCCCCGCCGAAACAGCACAATGTATACTCCGAAACATCGTAACCGCGCTGAAGCGAGATTTTTTTAACGGCATTTGCCATCTTTTCCACAGCGATCGCCAAAAAACCCTCCGCCACCTGTTCCGGTGTCCTCTCGCCCCCAATTTCCCCCGCTAGTTGCACAAATTTTTGGTTTACTACCTCAGGGGCGATCGGCAAATCTCCATTCAATCCAAATACTTTCGGGAAAAAATCCGGTTGAATTTTCCCCAACATCACATTGCAATCAGTCACCGTCAAGGGGCCACCTTTGCGATAGCAAGCGGGCCCAGGATTGGCCCCTGCCGACTCCGGCCCGACGCGGTAGCGAGATCCGTCAAAAAAGACAATTGAACCGCCGCCGGCTGCTACAGTGTGAATTGCCATCACGGGCGATCGCAATCTCACCCCAGCAATTTCCGTCTCAAATTCGCGTTCGTATTCGCCGTTAAAATGGGCAACATCTGTCGAAGTTCCGCCCATATCAAAGGTAATAATTTTATTAAAACCTGCCTTTTTGCTGGTTTGAACAGCACCGACAATTCCCCCAGCAGGCCCGGATAAAATACTGTTTTTTCCTTGAAATTGTGCCGCGTCCACTAAGCCGCCGTTCGATTGCATAAACATTAATTTAGGGGATTGGGCATGGGGGATTGGGCATTGGGGATTGGGCATTAATAATCCCTCGTCTCCGGGATCTGCCTCTCTTAATTGACTGGTTACTTGTTCGACATAACCCCGCAAAATCGGAGATAAATAAGCATCGACAACCGCAGTATCTCCCCGCGAAACTAATTTCATCAGCGGGCTGACTTCGTGAGATACTGAAATTTGAGTAAAGCCAATTTCTTTCGCTATTTTAGCAACTTGTTTTTCGTGTTCCGAGTAGCGGTAGCCGTGCATGAATACGATCGCACAACTGCGAATTCCCTCATCGTATGCTTGCTGCAAACACGGGATAAACTCGGGATTGACAGCAGTTAACTCCTCACCTTGAGCGCTGTAGCGTTCCGCAACTTCAATCACTCGATCGTACAGCATCTGGGGCAAAACAATATGACGCGCGAAAATATTCGGGCGGTTTTGATAGCCAATTCTCAGCGCATCGCCGAAACCTTTAGTAATTAACAGAATTGTGCGATCGCCCTTTCGTTCCAGCAAAGCATTTGTCGCCACCGTCGTCCCCATTTTAATCGCTTCAATTTCGGCGGCGGGTATAGCTGCGCCGGCGGGAATTCTCAAAATATCGCGAATTCCTTGGACTGCGGCGTCGGTGTAGCGTTCTGGGTTTTCCGACAGCAGCTTGTGAATGACTAATTTACCGTCGGGGCTGTTGGCGACAATATCGGTAAAAGTACCGCCGCGATCGATCCAGAATTGCCAGCGAGTGCGATCGGGATAAGTAGGATTCATATCTCTTTTTTTTGATATTTTTGCTTGATTAATTTACAATTATTGACCCAACTTCTGTTCGAGTCAATTCATAAAACTCATAACTTCGGTTCATAAAAGTCAGAATTTATGGTCGCTCAAACTAGCAGGCGCTCGATGGTGTTAATTATAGATGTCGAAGGCCCTTGACTAACCCCTGACAAACACCAGCCAGAAAATCCAAATCCAAAGTCTCAATCCTATCGCTTTCTCGATGATAATGCGGATTTCGCATATTAGCAGTATCAGTCACCATAATAGCCGGATAACCATTATCCCAAAAAGGAACATGATCGCTACGGCGAGTATCCGGCACAATTAAACCTCGATTCGGCACCGGCAGCCACTCGCAGGGCTGACCAGATTTGCGAATTTTGCCACTCAAATTAATCAAATCGGGAAGCGTCCGCAAATTGCCAATTAAAGCAATAAAATTGCCACTATTTGGATAAAAATATTTCAAGCCAGCGGGATAGCTTTGAGAATTAGGATTATGGTTGCAATAACCCAACATTTCCAAAGAAATCATTAACCGGATTGACTTTTGCTGTTGCTTGTATTTAGCTGCATGATGACTGCTTCCAAAACAACCGTATTCTTCCATATCAAAGGCGACTAATTGCACTGGATATTTGAGCGGCGCAGATGCGATATCCCTTGCGAGTTCCAGCAAAACAGCAACACCAGTAGCATTATCATCGGCCCCAGGCGATCCGGGTACAGTCTCGTAATGAGCACCAATTACGATCGGCGGCAAGCCCTTCTTACTTGCCCGATCGGAGGGGGGTAAATCCAAAATCAAATTGTGATGAATTCGGCCGCGCACCGCAAAATCGTCAATTTCTACAGTTCCCCACTGTGCCAACTGTTCGCGGATGTATTGCTGAGCATAAAAATGCCCTTCGGATGCGAGGTATGGGTTGCGATCGCGTACAATTTGAATCAGATGGCTGTGCAGGCGTTCCTTGAGATCCATGCGATCGGAGATACAATGAGTACACTCGAATTATATGGGATTGAATTATGATTGGAGAAGTCAGAATCGAAAATTATAAGTCCATTCAAAAGCTGAAGCTGGAATTAGGACGAGTGACCGTATTGATTGGCGAAAATGGCTGCGGCAAAAGCAATATCCTAGAGGCGATCGCCCTTGCTTCTGCGGCGGCTGATGACAAGCTGGATAACGAGTTTTTAGCTTCTCGCGGCATTAGAGTGACAGAACCTCAATTTATGCGATCGGCCTTTGAAAGGAAAAATTTGGTTAAAAATATCAAAATTGATATTAAAGAAAACCAAGGAGAAAACTTTAGTTATCTTTTACACAATGATAACTCTCCCTATTCAAAGTGGGAAAATAAAGATTTGTTCGCCCAGGAGATTTATTTAAAAGATATTGTTTACTACTCTAAGGCAAGACAAAATGTTATATCTACCAACCCAAAAAACCAACCTGAGGAAGTAAGTCTAGAAGACGTTAAAAAAAGCATAAAAGCATTAGAAGGAGCCTCAGAAGACGAATTAGAACAAATGTTAAAACCCAAAACAATACAAGAATTCTTGTTGTTGTTGTTAGGCTCAATAAACAGAAGCCTTGCCCCGGCTCATTTAATTGACTTCACAATTTACTCTCCCGAAGACCAAGCATTACGCACTTTTGAAAAAGAAGGACAGATTCAACCATTAGGCATTAATGGTGAAGGTTTGTTTAAACTTATAAAATTTTTAAATTCTGATGAAAACCAAGATCGACTCAATCAAATTCAAGAAAAGTTGCGATTGATAGATTGGTTTAGAGATTTTGAAGTGCCTGAAGATTTATCACCAATGCAAACTTCTCTCCAAATAAAAGATAAATATTTAGACATTGATTTAAGTTATTTCGATCAAAGAAGTTCTAATGAAGGCTTTTTATTTGTACTCTTTTACTTGGCCTTGTTCATCAGCGACCTCACGCCGAGTTTTTTTGCAATAGATAACATTGACGCTTCCCTCAATCCCAGATTGTGCCGCCGATTAATGCAAGAATTAGTCGAATTAGCAAAAAAACACGACAAACAAGTCATTTTTACAACCCACAACCCGGCAGTTTTGGACGGTTTGGATTTAGATGATGACGAACAGCGGCTGCTTGTGATTTCCCGGAATCAATTAGGTTATACTAAGGCTAGACGCATTCTCAAACCTAAACCTTTGGAGGGACAAGAACCTGTGAAATTATCAGAGGCATTTTTGAGAGGCTATATCGGCGGACTTCCTAAGAATTTTTAATATGATTAGTTTTGGATTGGTTACAGAGGGACTTACTGACCAAATTGTAATTGAGAATATTTTAGCTGGATATTTCAATAGTCCCGATTTAGTGATTAGACCACTTCAACCAGAAAGAGATAAAAAAGATGAAAACAAATTTAAAGGTTATGGTAGTTGGAGTCAAGTCTTTGCTTATTGCCGTTTAAGAGATTTTCAAGAGTCGTTTCAATTTAATGACTATATCATTATCCAAATAGACACGGATGTTTCACAAGATTATGGTATCCCACAGCAAGACGAAAATGGTGAATTTACTCCTCCAGAGTTGATTGGAAAAGTTATTGAAAAGTTCAAACAAGAAATTGGGGAAGATTTCTACAGTAAATGTCAACAGCGAATCATTTGGGCTATATCCGTACACTCTATTGAGTGTTGGTTGCTGCCACTGTATTATAAAGACAACAAAAAGTCTAAATTCAAAAATTGTTTAGAGACGTTAAATAAGGAAATTGTAAAAAAACATGATTTTACAATTGACGCCAAAAAGCCTGAATATTATCGGGACATTTCCAAACAATATCGCAAGCATAAGGATTTGATGGCTTGTTACCAACACAATCCCAGTTTGAAAAGTTTTGTAGTAGATATTAAAAGCAAAAAAATTGTTGTTGTTTTAGAAGACGAGTGGTAAATTCAGGCAATTTTGCCTAAACTTTTCCACCTGCTAAACTTCTGATTCCAATTCGCTAACCCGCAACTGCACGGGTAATTCTACAGAATTCAACTCAGACGACTCTAACAATCCTGTTGCTTCAACTTCTGCACTCGCTTCACCGTGCCGCACTTTTCGCAATTTCTCACCCAAAGTATCCCGCTGGTTAATCAAATAAATACTCACCAAAGTCAGCCCAACTCCCATCGATTGCAGCGGATTGAGCACTTCTCCCAAGAACAAATTGCCGAACAGCAAAGCAAATACAGGCGTAAGAAAGGTAAGAGAACTTAAACTGGTTAGACTGCCACTTGAAGCAAAATAAAAGAACAAACCGTAGGCGATCGCACTTCCGAACACGGTAGAATAACCTAACGCCATCCAGCCGGAAAAATCGATATTCACAAACTGATCGGACTCAGTTGCAGCCGAAATTGCCAACAGCGGCAAACCGCCCAAAATCATGTGCCAACCAGTCGCCACAACCGGGTCAACATAGCGGCAAACCCAGCGCACCAAAACCGTACCCACAGCCATCGACAAAGCAGCCAACAGCATCAACCATTCTCCACCCTGAAACAACTGTTCGATACCCGCAGAAACCTGCGCGTTTTCAGGATGAAAAAGCCCCACAATCCAGCCCTCCGGCAACCCAATTAAACTGATGCCGACAACGCCAATCACTAATCCCAACCAGCCCCAAAAACCAATTTTTTCTTGAAACAACCACAAACACAAAATCGCCACAGCTAGCGGTTGAGAATCAATCATCACCGAACCCAAGCCGGCACCGGTTCTCGCCAAACCTTCGGCTAAAAAGCCTTGAAACAAAGTAGCGTCAACCAAAGCAAACAGCGAAATCCACAGCCAAGCTTTCCAACCCTGCGGCTGTGGTTTTCCCATGAATGCCGCCGCCAGCAGCACCAACACACCCGCAGGTATCAAACGCACGACAGCCACAAACAGCGGCGTTGTGTGCGGCATCACGCCCTTCATGGCTACCATCGCGGTTCCCCACAGGAAAAACGGCGCAATGAGCAACAGCGGGGCAAAAGGCAGTTTTGAATCGGTAAGCTTTAGCTGCATGGCGGAGACTCCAAATAATTGATGAGAGTGGCTCTCACGAGAATGATGTAGTTTTGTTAAGCAATTTTTACAATTATATATCGCTGTTGAGTTAAATTCGATCGCACAAATCTCGATCGGCCATTAGGAACAGGCATCTTGCCTGTTGCGAACAATCTGGAACGGGCTCTTCGGTCTGTTGCGAACACAGGCACAACATCTACCCCGATGAATAAGGCACACTATAAGAAGTTAGCTACAAAAATCCGTAACATTGCCTGTACACTGCCCATGATTTGGCCATTCAAGCCCCGCTACCGCAAACAAATCGCCCGTATCGAAATCACCGGAGCCATTGCCGGAGAAACCCGCAAACGAGTCCTAGAAGCTCTCAAAACCGTTGAAGAACGCAAATTTCCCGCCTTGCTGCTGCGGATAGACAGCCCCGGCGGCACAGTCGGCGATTCCCAGGAAATTTACAGCGCGCTCAAGCGTTTGCGCGAAAAAGTCAAAATTGTCGCCAGTTTCGGCAATATTTCAGCTTCTGGCGGAGTTTACATCGGCATGGGAGCCGAGCATATCGTTGCTAATCCCGGTACAATTACCGGCAGCATTGGCGTGATTATCCGGGGCAACAATCTAGAACGCCTGTTAGAAAAAGTAGGCGTTTCTTTTCAGGTGATTAAATCGGGGCCCTATAAAGATATCTTGGCATTCGATCGAGAATTGACAGATCCTGAACAGCAAATTTTGCAAGACTTGATCGACACCAGCTACCAGCAATTCGTGGAAACCGTTGCTGAAGCCCGGAAATTGGCTGTTGAAAAAGTCAAAAGTTTTGCCGACGGTCGGGTTTTTACCGGTCAGCAAGCCTTAGAATTGGGTTTGGTCGATCGGCTCGGAACAGAAGAGGACGCTCGCCGCCTTGCCGCCGAACTCGCAGGCCTCGACCCGGAAAAAACCGAGTCTTGCACGCTAGAAAAAGCAAAACCTTTCCTAAATCGCGTTTTGGGGAGTAGTCTGGATATATCCGGGCTTTCAGCTTACAATAATTTGCTGGAATTCGAGCTTTCTACGAGCGGTTTGCCGCTGTGGATGTATCGCCCGTGATTAAATAAATTAGTCATTGGTCAGGAGTCAGTAGTCATTAGTTACCCCCTGGATGATTGGACGATTGAAAATCTGTTGACTTCAAACTCAAATGTGGCGCTTCGCCCGTCATAAGCGCTTCGCGCTGGTTTCGCCTACGAGTTCGAGGTCAAACTACATAAAGGAAGTCCGCTCAAGCGGGGGCTAAGAAATAAAGTGGGTATTTAAGCCTAATTTAGTATGACTAATGACTAATAACTAATGACTAATGACTTATAACAAAAATATGGAGGAAATTTGCGTGGAGTGGCAAGTGCGGGGGATTCGTGGGGCAACTACTGCTAGCGAGAATTCGGTGGCAGCAATTCGAGAAGCGGTGAGAGAATTGTTAGATGAATTAGAAGCAAAAAATGATATAAATCCAGAATTAATTATTAGTGCTACGTTTTCTGCTACTCGCGATTTAGATGCTGTGTTTCCGGCCGCGATCGCCCGCGAACGTCCTCACTGGTGTAATGTTGCTTTGTTGGACGTACAGCAGATGCACGTTGAGGGTGCTTTGGAACGCTGCATCCGGTTTTTAATTCACATCAATTGGCCGGCACACGTTGAAATTTATCATCCTTATTTGCGGGGAGCTCAAAATTTGCGGCCCGATAGGAATTTAGCGGTGGCGGTGGCTGGGGAAAAGTAGACTTGGCGATTGTGAAAGTCGATCGCCCCGACAACTAAAAAAGGGCGATCGTCGGATTTAACTCTCATTCTTGTTGACAAATTGCAGGTTAAGGTGTACAGTTTGTTTGCGAGTTGCAAAGCTCGATCGCTCCAGAACGTTGAAAATTGCATAGTTTTTTTTTGGATCTGCGGCTAGTTTCAGTGTCGCAGATCGGCAATCGACGCACCTCGGGCGATCGGCAAAACCCTGATTTTCTCGTTGGGGTGCGTCGATTACTCTCATACCAACGGTTACGGCTTGCAAGCAACTGAGCTTATTGCAGGTTTTAAAGTCTTATTGACAGGTAAAAAATGGTGCGTCGATTTGAGGCTTGAAACCCTTTCTGGGTAAGGCTCCCTGGCCGAACAGTCTCCTTTACCACTTCCCCGCGAGGGGATTGAAACCATGTAGCACTTATCACAATTCTAGCAGACTCAGTCTCCTTTACCACTTCCCCGCGAGGGGATTGAAACTGTAGGTAGTATACTACCTACAGTTGTTGTATGGAAGTCTCCTTTACCACTTCCCCGCGAGGGGATTGAAACCATTTCTGCGTAATCTCCATCAGATTCAAGAGCATCCATGGTCTCCTTTACCACTTCCCCGCGAGGGGATTGAAACCTTTGTTGGAACCGGGAGGGTTCCGGGGAACCTGACGACCTATAGTCTCCTTTACCACTTCCCCGCGAGGGGATTGAAACATTAATTTGTGAACCACTGACACGCCACTCTTGGGAGGTCTCCTTTACCACTTCCCCGCGAGGGGATTGAAACCTTCCCATCCCGGTACTCATGCTCAATATAGTAAGCAGGTCTCCTTTACCACTTCCCCGCGAGGGGATTGAAACTTTTTTGGCTTGGACAGGGGGAGTAGTTCCATTAAGGTCTCCTTTACCACTTCCCCGCGAGGGGATTGAAACCAGACCCACCATCCAAACTCACCCTGTGGGCTTCCCTGGTCTCCTTTACCACTTCCCCGCGAGGGGATTGAAACAAGGGGGTCCTGTTATTGGTATTCCCCCCTATTGTCTCCTTTACCACTTCCCCGCGAGGGGATTGAAACACAGGCAAAGAGCAACTCTCATGCCCAATCTTGGTGTCTCCTTTACCACTTCCCCGCGAGGGGATTGAAACACACCACGCTGTAGATGGAAAGAGGGTTTTCTTCGAGTCTCCTTTACCACTTCCCCGCGAGGGGATTGAAACTTAAATCCGCCAGTCGCATCTGGCACCATTTCGATCGCGTCTCCTTTACCACTTCCCCGCGAGGGGATTGAAACGGCTTAGGTTTCTTTCCTTTGGGCATGTGACCGTTGTTTGTCTCCTTTACCACTTCCCCGCGAGGGGATTGAAACGCGTTGGGCTCATAACGATCCGGACTGCCTTCCCGTCTCCTTTACCACTTCCCCGCGAGGGGATTGAAACTTTTATTGCAATACTATCAACCATATGACTAGTTAAGAGTCTCCTTTACCACTTCCCCGCGAGGGGATTGAAACACGACAGAACGGACGATTTGGTTGAAAGCTTTCAGTCTCCTTTACCACTTCCCCGCGAGGGGATTGAAACTTAGCGTTCTAGAACCATTCCTAGAACGCTAAAACCTGTCTCCTTTACCACTTCCCCGCGAGGGGATTGAAACGGATCGGGAGTACCGATCGTCATCATCTCGGTCGCGTCTCCTTTACCACTTCCCCGCGAGGGGATTGAAACATGGTGTCATTATCGTTGTTCCCACAAAGACTATCGTCTCCTTTACCACTTCCCCGCGAGGGGATTGAAACAGTCCCAATGTGACCGTTTCTTGGATCTCCACCTGACTTGTTGTCTCCTTTACCACTTCCCCGCGAGGGGATTGAAACTTGATTGCGGTTTTCGGTTTAAGTGTCGGCGGATTATTGGGTCTCCTTTACCACTTCCCCGCGAGGGGATTGAAACGCAGTAGGTACATATTTTCGACTATTGTCAAGTGTTTGTCTCCTTTACCACTTCCCCGCGAGGGGATTGAAACACATTGTTCTCTCCCTACTGTAGGTGAATTTTTAGTCTCCTTTACCACTTCCCCGCGAGGGGATTGAAACTCTTTGAAAGTCTCGAAGCGTGGGCAACTACTTTCCCACGTCTCCTTTACCACTTCCCCGCGAGGGGATTGAAACGGCATGTATTGTATCATTACCTTTGCCGGTGCGAATATCGTGTCTCCTTTACCACTTCCCCGCGAGGGGATTGAAACATTGGATACGGGGGCTACAATGCTCCTGAGCATTCCGTCTCCTTTACCACTTCCCCGCGAGGGGATTGAAACTTTCATGGGGAAAGTCCTCAAGAATGTTGTGGTTCGTCTCCTTTACCACTTCCCCGCGAGGGGATTGAAACGCTGATCCTCCACAAAGTGAACAAAATGGGTTTACAACGTCTCCTTTACCACTTCCCCGCGAGGGGATTGAAACAGCTTTCTGCTCGCATTCGTAACATTGACTATCTCCTTCGGTCTCCTTTACCACTTCCCCGCGAGGGGATTGAAACTTTGGAGAAAATTTAATTTCTCAGATCTCCACAGATCTTTTGTCTCCTTTACCACTTCCCCGCGAGGGGATTGAAACTCTAAGTTTCTGAAGAAAAGTTTTACTTTTTCTTGTCTCCTTTACCACTTCCCCGCGAGGGGATTGAAACAGTGCTGTAACTTGATCATAATTCAATTTTGAAGCTTTCATGTCTCCTTTACCACTTCCCCGCGAGGGGATTGAAACTGAAATTTCTTTCCAACTCTAGATTTTGTTTCAAGAGTCTCCTTTACCACTTCCCCGCGAGGGGATTGAAACTGATACTCTACTGCTCCCTCAATATTTCCGCCGTTAGTCTCCTGTCTCCTTTACCACTTCCCCGCGAGGGGATTGAAACTCGCGCGAACGCGAATCTAAAGTAATGTAAAAAGAGGTCTCCTTTACCACTTCCCCGCGAGGGGATTGAAACAAAAGGGTGTCATCGCCCGAATCAGAGCCTAGCAAGTGTCTCCTTTACCACTTCCCCGCGAGGGGATTGAAACTTCAGCTAGTTCCATCATTTTATTTAAATCAGGGCCGACTTGTCTCCTTTACCACTTCCCCGCGAGGGGATTGAAACTCTTCCGTAGTTACACCGTTAGGTTAAATCAGAATCTGATGTCTCCTTTACCACTTCCCCGCGAGGGGATTGAAACGTTTGGTTGCAATCTGGACATGGTGGAAAATCATACAGTCTCCTTTACCACTTCCCCGCGAGGGGATTGATATCAAATCCGGTGGCATCGGAATTAATCTTACCCACAGTCAGGAGACGGCGCCGTGCCTATTAGTGTCAACTTAAGGTAAAACCGATAGTCCGTCAGGGGTTGAAACCCCTGCCTCAAAGTGAAAGTCCTCTAAAAGAGGACTCATGAGTTCTTCAGTCCTGTTTGAGAGGACTTTAGCTATCAGACAGGGAATTCATTCCCGCTAAGGAGTGCCTGGTGGGAGGACTGGCGGACTAAAAGCTTAAGTTGACACCACCAAAGGCTGTGCCGTTACCCTACTACAACCATTACCCGAAATTGCATTTGCCTTCTTCCTTCTGCCATACAAAAAAACCCCGGCCTCTCAAAGAAACCGGGTTTTTGTCAATCAGACGCTTTTTTGTGATGCAGCCTAATCCCTAAAAAAATGTCATATATAAAACTCCAAAAGTCCTTTTTCCCTTCCAATATTCCCAAAGTTTGAGGAGAACCCTTTTCATCTAGCAGCGGCTTCACAGCTTCGTAAGCAGGCTTGTAATTGTACCAAGGAATTGAAGGCCACAAGTGATGAATCAGGTGATAATTCTGCCCCAAAATTAAGATATTCAGAATCGGACTCGGATATACTCTGGCATTTTTCCAGCGATCGCGATCGTGAAACGGACGGTGCGGCAAATAATCAAAAAACAACCCCAAGGCCAACCCCACCACCAAAGCCGGAGAAAACCAAAAATTCAGCACGTAATCTAAATGACCGTATTGAATCGAGATATACACGATCGCGATCACAAACAAACGGCTGAGAAACCATTCCAATAATTCGTATTTCCGCCACAGTTTGCGCTTAAAAAAGAAAATCTCGTGGTAAAAAAACCTCGCAGCAATCAACCACAAAGGCCCGCCCGTAGAAACATAATGGTCTGGATCGTTATCTGGGTCATTGACATGGGCGTGATGCTGCATATGTACCCGCGTAAACACCGGGAAAGCAAAACCCAACATCAGGGCGCTACCGTGTCCCAAAATAGCATTAACTGTGCGATCGCGATGGGCTGCATTGTGAGACGCATCGTGAATCACAGTTCCCGCCATGTGCAAAGCCAACACGTTCAGCGTAAAACAGCACCACTGCGGCCATCCCCAACACCAGAAACCCAAGTTAGAAATCACGAGAATCGCTACTGCACTCAAAAATAGCAGCAGTGTCGGATTAAAGTCACCGGGAGGACTCAGAAACTCTTTCGGCACTGTCAGCGGCCGTCCTGCCTCCGACATCTTTGTTAAGACTCCTTAATATTTCACACTTGCGTAGTATAAGATACAAGCCGGACAATAGTAAAGTTTTATGAAAGAACTCTGTTCTATCGCCAGAAACTAGCCTCTGCACAAACAGGAAAGTATTGCTGTTGTGCAAGGATACCAGTGCTAGATTAGCCAAAAGAACTCTGCAGACCAAATAAAATCAATGGGTATCTCTGTATTTATGTCAACCCTGAGAGCAGATAAATTTGCAAAAAAGCGCGCTGTCCAAGAAAAGATTACCGATCGGTAAAAAGTCAGATATTCTATATATTGTTCAATACCTGCTTTTTTGACGACTATCAAAATTTTTAAGACTTGAGACTAGCGTGATTGCTTGTAGTGCAAAAATGAAACGTTAGCCGAAATTTAAACAAGAAATCCACCTGCCTCCCCAGAACACCGCTGATGCAATTGCCAAAAGCCCTACGCCGGACTAAAATCGTCGCCACCATTGGCCCAGCAACTTCCGACCCACAAGTGCTGCGCCAGCTCATAGAAGCAGGTGCCACCACTTTGCGACTCAACTTTTCCCACGGAACAGAAGAAGACCACCAGCGCAGCATTCGCTTAATCCGGCAAACATCCTTTGAACTCAACCAGCCGGTTGCCATCCTCCAAGACCTCCAAGGCCCGAAAATTCGTTTAGGGCGCTTTGAGACAGGCTCTATAGTTGTCAAAAACGGCGATCCTTTCATTCTCACCAGTCGCCAAGTTCCCGGCACCGAACTCATTTCTTCCGTCACCTACGAGCCCCTAGCAGACGAAGTTCCAGAGGGAGCAGTGATTCTGCTCGACGACGGGAAAGTCGAAATGCAGGTCGAAAAAGTAGACCGGGCGGCGCGGGAACTGTACTGCCGCGTCGTAGTCGGCGGGCCGCTTTCCAACAACAAAGGTGTGAATTTTCCGGGAGTTTACCTGTCAATTAAAGCGCTGACTGATAAAGACCGCAAAGATTTAATGTTCGGCCTCGACCAAGGTGTCGATTGGGTAGCCCTGAGCTTTGTGCGGAATCCCCAAGATGTGCTCGAAATTAAAGAACTGATTGCTAGTGCGGGCAAGCAAGTACCCGTGATTGCCAAGATCGAAAAGCACGAGGCGATCGAACAAATGGAGGAAATTCTCACCCTTTGCAACGGCGTGATGGTCGCCCGCGGCGATTTGGGAGTGGAACTACCCGCCGAAGACGTGCCGATTTTGCAAAAGCGCCTGATTGCTACCTCCAACCGCCTGGGTATTCCGGTAATTACCGCTACCCAGATGCTCGACAGCATGGTCAACAATCCCCGTCCCACCCGCGCCGAGATTTCCGACGTGGCCAACGCGATTCTTGACGGAACTGATGCGGTGATGCTGTCGAATGAAACTGCTGTCGGCAAGTTCCCCGTCGAAGCGGTGGCGACGATGGCGAGAATTGCGGTGCGGATGGAGAAGGAAGGAATTAAACGGAATATTAGGAATGTAGAAGATATTGGTCGATCGATCCCCAACGGCATCAGCCAAGCAGTCAGCCAAATCTCCGAACAATTGAACGCCGCAGCCATCATGACGCTGACCAAAACCGGCGCCACAGCCCGAAATGTCTCGAAGTTCCGACCCAAAACTCCGATTTTGGCAGTTACTCCTCACGTAGACGTAGCCCGTCAACTGCAATTGGTATGGGGAGTCAAACCCTTGCTGGTGCTGGATTTGCCCTCCACCGGCCAGACATTTCACTCTGCCATGACTGTCGCCCAGGAAAAAGAGTTAGTGTGCGACGGAGATTTAGTGGTGATGACCGCCGGTACTCTGCAAGGAGTTGCCGGATCGACGGATTTGATCAAAGTTGAAGTAGTGACAGCAGTTTTAGGCAAAGGCACCGGTGTCGGTTTGGGATCGGTGAGTGGCATGGCCAGGGTTGCTCGCACTGCTGCGGATGTAGGCAATTTCCACGCTGGAGAAATTTTGGTAGTCGAACACACCAGCGTCGCTTTTGTGGAGATGATTCGGAAAGCCGCAGGTGTGGTGACGGAGGAGGACAGTTTGACTTCTCACGCCGCGATTATCGGTTTGCGCTTGGGCGTGCCGGTGATGGTGGGCGTAAAGAATGCCACGCGGGTAATTCGGGACGGAACTATGCTGACGCTGGATATGCAGCGGGGTTTGGTTTATTCCGGGGCCAGAGGCGGCTCAACTGACACGGAAGTGGCTGTTTAACTGTTGGTGAGCTAGGAGTTGTGGAGTTTTGAATTAAATTCTACAACTCCTTGCTTTTTTCGTTTTGGCTGTGCTATAATTCAAAATTGTCTGTGCCGATGTAGCTCAGGGGTAGAGTATTCGATTCGTAATCGAACGGTCGTGGGTTCAAATCCCACCATCGGCTTGCAATAAAACACATATTTTCAAGGGTTCTATAGCTTATTAATGCTGTAGAACCTTTGTTTTTTCCATGACTTGTCTATGGTTTGTCTATTTTAGTGACGAATGCAAGTCCTCGGATGTTAATGCGGACTGAAGTGCTAACTAGAAACCTATTTCATCGCGGATGTTAATGCGGACTGAAGTCTTCACTACGAAGCTATTTGATTACCAATTTTTATGGTTTTTAGTCAGGAGTAAAGTCCTCGGATTTTAATAAGGACTGAAGTCCGATGCTGCAAACCTATGGCATTGCGGATTTTGTCGAGGGCAAAAATACGAGATAGGGGCTGGCTATTGCGTGTCAAATTGTTGCCAAAAATCAAGGCCCAATTGAGGTAAACTGCTAAAGAGGAAAGGGAACACAATTTGTAATTACTTTGCCGATCGCTAGTGTTTCTAAAACTTAACCGAAACTTAACAGAAATCGCTGTAAAAATGCGGTAAAATCAACCTTGAAAATCGCAGCCAGTTAAGAAACAGCGAAAAATTTATGTGCCTGCAACCAGGAGATATCCTGCGCCAACGTTACCAAATTGTCAGTGAATTAGGTCGGGGAGGGTTTGCGAGGACATATACAGCTAGGGATTTAGACATACCGGATAACCGCCTGTGCGTTGTTAAGGAAATTAGGCCGCCAAGCGATCCCCAACTCTTGCCAGAAGCAAAGCAGCGATTTGAAAGTGAAGTTCGAGCTTTGCACCGATTGGGCACACACCCGCAGATTCCACAGTTATTCGATAGCTTTGAAGAAAATGACAATTTTTATTTAATTCAAGAATACATTGAAGGACATCCGCTGAGGCAAGAATTCGCTCCAAATACTCAATGGACTCAAGAGCAAGTAGTTCAATTTTTGCAGGATATCTTGCCAGTTATCGCTTTTGTTCACGAACACAATGTCATTCACCGCGATATCACTCCTTCTAACTTAATTAGGCGCGATTGCGATGGAAGAATAGTTCTGATTGATTTTGGGGCTGTCAAAGAAATCAGTTCCTTGGAAATAACTGATTCGGGAAACACTATCAGCCGAACTATTTATACGCAAGGATATTCGCCGGCAGAGCAAATTGCTGGCAATCCTCAATTTTGTAGCGATATCTACTCTGTAGGTATTGTCGCTATTCAAGCCCTTACAGGCTTGTCTCCTGCTCAAGATTTCCTGACAGATTCCCGGCGGGGCGATATCGTTTGGCGCTACTCCACTCCCGATCGCCCTATGGTACAAATTAGCGCTGGCATGGAAAAGATTTTAAACAGAATGGTGCGCTACAACTTCCCCGATCGCTACCAATCTGTTGCTGATGTTTTGCAGGCTTTGAATTCGATCGCAAGCTTACACCCGCCGCCCCCACTGTCACAGAATTTGAATGTACCGCAACAGTTGCAAGATAATCATCCAATCGTATCCCTATCGCCACCGCCGAAACGCGATCGGTTTTCGGGATTTTCTCGATCGCACTTTCGCCGATCGCTGTTGGGAATTGGGGGAATTATTGCCGGATGTGCGATCGCCCTTTTTTTTCACAACGTTTTTACCCCGAAAACTTGTCTTTTACTGCAAGGTGATGCTTTAAGCTGCGGCGAAGAATCTCTACTAAAATCCTCGACTCCTCGATTAAAGCAAGCAGGAGTTAATGAATTTGCCAAATCCAATTATCGGGAAGCATTTAATTACTTTAAAAGATCGTGGCATGAAGAAGAACGCAAAGATCCCGAAACTTTAATTTACATGAATAATGCCTTATTAAAAGCTAAAAAAGCCGATTATTACACCCTTGCCGTAATCGTTCCCGTTAGTACCAACGAACAAGGTAGAGTCGATATCGATTTGGCTAAAGAAATCTTGCGGGGAGTTGCTCAAGCGCAAACGGAAGTTAATTTTAAATTATTCAATTCTGATATAGATCGCAACCTAAATGGTTTAGATTTTCAAGAGAATCAAGCTATTAACGGTAAAGGTTTACAAGTCATAATTGCTGACGATGCCAATCTAAAAGAAGAGTCGATCGCCCGCGCTAATTCCCTAGTCAAACTGGGCGGTCTTTTGGGCGCTATCGGTCACTACACTAACGCAATGACAGTCCATACAGTCGATATTTACAACCAAAATCATTTAGTATTAATTTCCCCAGGCAGTACGACGGAAGAAGCCACAGAAAAACCCCGAAATTTTTTCTTTAGAACTGTGCCTCGGACTAAAGTTAGTGTGGAAGTATTCGCTAAATATCTGATTGAAAAAAAAGGTCAAACCAAAGTAGCAGGTTTCTACAGCACCAGGAGCGAAGCCACTTCCTCTTTTTGGGAAGAATTCAGAAAACAGTTTAGAGAACGGGGAGGAAATATTGCAAATATCACCGAATTCGATTTGTCACACAGCGACTTTAACGTGAAAAAAGCCATACAAGAAGTCAGGCAAACAGAGAAAACAACGATAGTTTTAAGTCCGAGTCACATCCCGATCGCTCTCAACAATGCGATGGCTCTTTTGCAAGCCAATCTCGACCGCAATTGGGTTGTGGGTACAGGGGGAATATACAGTCAAAAAACTTTAGAAGCTGCTGCTCAGTTACCGTCTTTTGAGAAAATGGCCGCCGCAGTTTCTTGGCATCATTTAAAATCTCCCAACCGCAAATTCCTTGAGAATACTCGCAAGCTTTGGGAAGGAAATGTCAGTCACCGAACTGCATTAACCTACGATGCCGCTAAGGCGCTGATTCAAGCAATAGAAAAGCAGCAGCAACCCAGCCGCGAAGGGATGCAAAAAACCTTAGCCGATCCAAATTTTAGCGCCACAGGAGCCACCGGAACAATTCAGTTTGACAAAACGGGTTCGCGCAAAAATTTTAGTCCGATATTAGTGCATATTGTCAAGTGTTCTAAGGAGCAGTTTGGGGTGACTTTTGTGCCGATCGAATTTCCGACAGCAGCAGCGGCGGGTTTAAACTGCGATTGATATAGCCTTTCTCAGGTTTCTGGAGGTGCTCCTAGGCATAGGGCATGGGTGGTTCCTGTTCATGCAAGGGAATTGCTGGGCCGGCTTGCGTGCGTACCTCGCTTCAAGAAATAACTGCTATAGAGAAGAAGGCATTCGGCAGAAGTTCTCATTTCTCATAGGTAATTACCGGGCGACTACTTGGGAGGCCGGGGGAGGCGAAAACTCAGGGGGCTGAGGATTTGATTGAGAGTTCGCAGTTGTTGTGCAGTGCCCAAACAAATCAGCATATCTCCTCCTTCGATCGCAGTTTCTCCCGTAGGCCCCACAATCAAAGTCCCGCCAGCACGCCGCACCGCTAAAACCAAAGCCCCCGATTGCGATCGCAACTTGGCATTTCTCAAAGTTTGCCCAACGTAGACACAACTATTGGGATCGACGAGAAATTCTTCCATGTAAAAAGAACTCTCCGTACCCGTCAAAACACCGTCTAAAAAATCCATAACTTGAGGCCGCAAAGCCGCCGCCGCCATGCGCTTTCCGCCGGTAATGTAGGGGGATACGACGGCATCGGCCCCGCCCCGCTGCAACTTCTTTACGGCTTCTTCTGTGGTGGCGCGGGCGATCGCCCGTACCTTCGGATTCAGAGTTTTCGCTGACAGGACAGTGTATAAATTCTCGGCATCCGAAGGCAAAGCTGCTACTATGCAAATTGCGCGATCGATCCCCACACTCAGCAATATTTCATCGAGTGTCGCGTCTCCTTGGACAGCCGTGTACCCCAGCGCCAAAGCTGCCTCAACCGACTGTACCGCCGAATCTATCACCACAAAATGAATATTTTCTGCCTGAAACTCCAAGGCAATTTGGCGGCCAGTGCGCCCAAAACCGCAGAGAATGTAATGCCCGATCAAAGAATCTACCAATCGCCGCTGCTGCCTAATTCTTGCTCCTTCTTGAAAATATCCTTCAATCAGCGCTTCTGTAAAGCGGTTGACGATGAAACCTATCACAATCACACCCATCAAAATTAGGCATATAGTAAACATTCGCCCGCGTTTGCCGAGGGGGTTAAGTTCACCGTAGCCCACAGTTGCTAGGGTAAATACTGTCATGTAAACGGCATCTAGCAAAGACCATTTTTCCACCTGCCAATACCAGAGAGTACCCGTGCATACAATGCCGCCCAGGGCGATGACTCCGTTTCTTAAGTCTTTTTGCAGGCGCTGGTATTTTTGTTCTAGAGTTGAATACACCGATCGGGCTGACCTATTACCTATTAGCTGCTACCAATTTTAACCATATCAGCCCTAGACGCAGGGGCGGTCAATCGATTTTAGATTTTAGATTTTAGATTTTAGATTGAGCCCACGGATAAATGCGGGGGCTCGAGGATTTTAGATTTTAGATTTTGGATTGATTCCCCGGATAAATCACGTGGCGGGTACCACCTTTGAAATTTTTGGTCAAAAAGCCAGTTTCTGCCTAAATACTTTGCTGCCAAACTCAACATTTTGACCGCAAGCATCCAGGATACAAGCCCCCTGATTCATCCGTCCAGAAATAAAAAACCTGTATCCGATGAAACTTGCCCCCCGAATTTATCCGTGGGGTCAATGCTTCAATTCTAAAATCTAAAATCTAAAATCTAAAATCTAAAATCGATTGACTCTTAACCCGGTTTTTTTTGCGTGAGTTCCGACTGAGTTCCAATCCCGTCGCAGAGGTGGCGATTGTTTTGATTTGCGATCGGATTTGTCTGAAAATAATTGCGGGCTCCATCGCAACCCTGCAGCAACAAATCGTCAAGATTAAAATTCCACAGCATCACAGTACCGTCAGCACTAGCACTAGCGATCGCTTTACCGTCTGGACTAAAACTCGCACTCCACACAGCATCCTTGTTACCTTTTAAAGTTTTGAGCAATGTACCGTCAATGTTCCACAGCCTCAGCATTTTGTCTGTGCTTGCAGATAGCAACATTTGACTGTCGGGACTAAAGCTGATATTTGTCACTCCACTTGTATGCTTTAAAATACTTAGCGGTATGCCGTCTTTGCTCCAAATTCTCGCAGTTCCCCCAGCACTTGCAGCCGCCAGCATTGCTCCGTCGGGACTGAAAGTTACACTCATAATTTTATCACTTTCCATCTGTAAACTTCGGAGCAATTTGATATCGGTGCTGCCTTCGAGTGACTGCTGTTTTTGCAACTTTTCCGTAACCTTTCTCAAACTCCAAAGTTTAACAGTGCCATCAGTGCCAGCCGCAGCAATTATCTGACCATCTGGGCTAAAACTCGTGCTGGTTATCCAACCTCGCTCCACTTTTAAACTTGGCAATTCTTCCCCGTTTATTTTCCATAGTTTAACTGTTCCATCGGCACTTGCTGAAGCAAGTATTTTACCATCTGGACTCAAAGAGACGCTGGTTATTTGACCGCTATGTCCTTTTAAATCATGAAGTAATTCGCCATTTTTTTGCCAAATTTTGACAGTTTGGTCGTTGCTGGCTGAAACAATAATTTGACCATTAGGATTGAAGATTGCCCTGATAATTTTATCCGTATGCCCTGTTAATGTTGCTTGCAAAGTTCCATTAGCTTGCCAAAGTTTGATATAATTATCATCCGTAGCAGTCACAATCGTTTGACTGTCGGGACTGAAACTCGCGAAAGCAAGGGTACTGGCTTGAGTCTGCAAGCGGCGGCGTTCCCGAAAGTTGTAAACTGCCTGTTCTAGGGCGATCGCCACTCGCATCTGAATATCTGAACTCACTCCGAGCGATCGTTTCATTTCTGTAACAGCTCTGATGCTTTCTAGCAAAGCTTCCTCTTTTTTATCGGCAGCAAATAGTGTTTCTGATAGCAAACTGAGAGTGAGAATTTTGTTGTTTCTTTCTTCGATTGACGGTTTTACCCAAAAGGCTACTATCAGGATTGATATTAATATGACTGCGGCTCCTGTAACTGTTTGCACTCTCAGTTGTTGCTCGCGCCAAAGTTTAACTGCAATCGCTTTTTTCTGCTTTTGTGCTTCGCTTAGTTCCTCTAGTAACTTTTTTTCACGGCGCAGTTGTTCAATTTCCGTTTGAGTTTGTTTTTCGCGATCGCGCAATTTGGCAAATTCCGCTTCTTGACTCGCACCTAAAAATTGATAATCTTGGGTGCTCAAGCTTTTATTGGCAGCCCATTTTCTAGCATCTTCGAGTGCTTGACCGCGCAACAATCGAGATTCGTCTTGACAATTTGTCGCTACCCATGCTGTTAGAGATTCGGCATAGGGGCGCAAGTCGCCGAGCGCTTTTTCTACCCAGTCATGGCTGAATATAGCTGCGTAAATGCGGTTGGATACGGTTAATTTTCCGGCTCGTTTTACTACTAATCCGCTCAGCCGCAATTCTGTTTGTTCGGGAGTATCATCCGCCCCAATTCCCGCACCCTCCTTTAACAACGGGAGTTCTGAAAATTGCTGATTTCCGCTGGATCGCAATTCAGTTTGTTCGGGAGTATCATCGGCGCTGATCCCTCCTGCCCCCCTTAACAAGGGGGGTTCTGAAAGTGGCAATATTTTTTGATATAGTCCTAATAACCTACTGGCGCGGTGCTGACTTCGGAGAAGGCGATCGCGAATTGTTTTGATGTGTACTGGTTCATCGGATGATTCCCAATTATCAATAATATGTGATTGCACTATGTCGCTAATTAATAATTGATTTGTAGTAAAATTTTTAGTTTGGCTTTCATCCGTTAAGTCTGATATAATAGAAGCCGATGCTAAGCTTTTTACATTGTGCAAAATCAGCTTGCAAAGCTTTTGAGTCAGAAAAGGCTGCCCTCCAGTCCAATCCAAAATCTCTTTTAAAACCTCTTGAGGATTGTCTACTTTTCCCTCAAACCCCTTTGCTAAAGGCAGAGCTTCCTGTAATGTAAAACCGTGCAATTCAATTGCTAAACCGATATTAAAGGGCGTGCGAGTTGCATCGCTAATTAAATCCGATGGCGTAGCTACTCCCAGCAAAGCAAATGTAATGCGCTGGTATTCTGAATTGTGAGCGCGTTTATTGTAGCAACATCTAATTAATGCAAAAAAATCGTCTAGCGGTTCTTGGAAACTCAGAACGCTATCAATTTCATCAATAAAAATGACCATGTTTTGAGAAATTTTGACCAGCAGCAACTCTTCAATTAACTCTCCTAAGCGCTGCACCGGCGGCATCAACTCTCTCTCCCGCCACCAAGTCATAAACTCGACTGGGTTAAACAGGTTGAAGCTGCACAAGAGTTTGTAAGCGACGCCTCCGTACCACTTATCTAGAGAGACTTGCTGGTTGCCAATGTCCGAAAGGTCGATCGTAGCACAGGCAATGCCATCAGCCGAGAGTTTTTGTACAGTTCGCACTAGCAAACTGGATTTGCCCATTTGTCGGGAATTGAGCACGTAACAAAACTCTCCAGCTTTGAGGGCTTGATAAAGTTCTGAGTCAGCTTGTCGCACTACATAAGTAGGTGCATTTTGCGGGAGACTGCCGCCGATTTGATAGTGGTAATCGACTGTCATTATATTGCCTCTATTGATAACTTTGTCTCAGTTCTATGGTGCCTGTAGCACAAGCAATTTTACCATTTTGATAAGTTGGTTCTGGTGGTTGAATTGTACCAGCAGAATCAGCTCCGCACAATATAGATGTGGTCGTTAGTTTATTTTTAGAAGCATTTGACTCAACTTTTGGAGCAGGAATTACAAAAACCCCACCGACAAAGCTTTTAAGGTCTTTTTGCTTTGAGACTCCATAATTAAATGTTGCTTTTTTTGTGGTGACAAGGGAATATTTGTAATTTTCAGTCTCGGTTTTAATAATGCGAATTTCTAAAGCCTTAACAGAAGTGCTAAAAACACTTTTTTCGGCAAAATAGGCTTGCTGACGTTTGTTGATTAAGCTAATATAATCTCTGGGTTCCCATTGCTTGTTGATCCTAACCCTAACCTGAAAGGATGGCACAACAAATACCCAAGCCAATACTCCCATCACCATTAAACTCACTAAGCATCCACCAACATTCGATGCAAGGCTAGCTGATTTATAATTTTGTTGACTCATTGTTTTGTATCCTCTCTATTCGTTGTAAAAACTTTAGTTCTGCAAATTTCAATTAAATGTCGATTTGATATTGTAATCGACCGTCATTATATTGCATATAGTTAGATTATTGGGGCCATTCTTTTGTGCCTTTACCACAAGCAATTTTACCATTTTCATAGGTGGGTTCCGCTGGTTTAATTATACCGGGAGAATCAGCTTGGCACAATATGGACGTTGTAGTTATTTCCTCTTTAGCAGCATTTGGCTCAAAGTTCTTAGCAGGAACTAGAAAGACACCGCCGACAAAACTTTTTAAGTCTTTTTTATTGGATACTCCATAATTAAATGCTGCTTTCTTAGTGGCACGAATTGAATACTTAAAATTTGTTGTCTCTGTTTTAATGCCAAGTCCTAAAGCATCAACAGAAGTACCAAAAGTATTTTTTTCTATAAATAGGGCTTGCTGTGCGCGGTTCATTGAGCTAACATACTGTTTTGCTTCCAATGTCCTAGTCTTATCTTGCGGGCCAGCAAGAAATGATGGCAGAGCGATCGCGCCAATTACTACAATTCCCATTAAAAGCAATAAGCACCCGCAACCTTTACAAGCTAAGTTGCTAATACTTGATCCTTGATATTTAGTCATGGTATTTTCTCCTTAAATGGTAGATAGAATGCGAATTAAAGTCGGCGAGACAAAGGCTCTGGATCTGCGTTACCAGGCTCGGCCTGGTAACGAGGAAAAGGAGGAAATACTAATCCTTAAGCTCGCAGCTTTTGTACCTCTTTCCGCTCAATTGATGTCGGCTGAACCACTTTACTGCCGATCGCAAAATCGCGCAATTCCACTCTCGTAAACTTCACACCCCAAGGATCAGTCGCTGTATCCAACTCCTCTACTAAAGCATTATTGATTTCATGGCGAGCCGTGTAAAGTTCCTCCAGAGATAATGTCGCAATGTGAGTCCGAATTGAAAGAATCAGCATATTTAACATCGCTTCCTTGAGATTCTGCACTTTGTAGGAAGCTTTTTCTAAGTCAATTATTCGCCAGTAAACAATAAACTCAACGGTGATGGCAAGGCGATCGCGCGTTGTGCATTCTTGCGGTGGCAAGTTTAAAATTTGCTCGCGCAGAGTTTGTTTATAGGCGACTGTTTCGACGAAGGGAATCAAAAAAGTCAAACCAGGTTCGAGTTTTTTGCGATCGTACTTCCCGAAAATTTCAACTAAGGCCTCATCTCCTTGACGGACGATTTTGACGCTGCTGGCTAAGGATACTCCGGTAATTGCAAACAACACCATCAAAAAATACTGATACATAATGAATCTCCTGGTAATTTTAAGCTGTGAACTAAAGAGGAATTGAGGTTGCGGCTAAGGTTTAGCCGTTGATGTGAATTAATCTGTCAGGTACAACAATCAGCGTGTTTCCTTCGCGGCGCAAAACATAAACTTTTTGTCTGGGTGCGATCGCCCCTTGGGAATCTTCATTGCGAGCTTTCCACGAAGCCCCTTCATAAATCACCATTCCGGTTTCTCCGGGGAAAATTTCGGAGATTGTTGTCGCTTCCGTGGCTTCGGGAATCACAAACTTTTTGCGAACAATAAAAATCGGTCGAATCCAGATGCTCAGCGCGAGGGCTATCCCCATCCAGTAGAAGATTTGCCAGTCAAAGTCTTCATACATTATATTTGCCCAACTAAACTGAAATGCTATAGATCCTCTCCACAAAATAAAGGATTCAATTAAAGCAGAAGCTCCCATCATTAGCACGTAAAACCTGTATTTCTGGGGCTGAGTTTTGATGATTAATAACTCGATCGCACTAAGCACAACTCCCAGCAGCAGCCAGAATAGGGGCGGCGTGAAGGCGAAACCTGGTTGATTAGTGGCTGAGGCCAGCGACCAAATTAGGATAGAATACACAATGCTTTTACCTCGTTTTGATGGGATTCAACCTTGTTATTTCTAATCTAATCAGGTGGCTATTTGAGTTGGCGACTGAGTTATTTGAAAAATCATCGACTTTTCATCGACTTTTCATCGACTTTAGGGGCGGTTGGCATTTATGATGGTTTCAGTGTTTTGATTGTGATAAGCAATGCCACGATCGCTAAGGGTGCGCGAAGAGTGCATTCGCGCAGTTAAATCCTGTCTCCTGAGAAATGGCTTTCCCAGTCAGAAAATCCTGGCTGAGGATTTAGGGATGGCGCAATCTACCGTCAGCCATTTTCTGAATGGCAAACCTGTGGATTATGCAAATTTCATCGAAATTTGTCGCGGATTGGGCCAGGAATGGCGCGATATAGCCGATTTTGACGCGAATTCAGAGCCAGAGGAGGTAGTGCTGGTGAGGGCAAAAGTGGCGATCGTCCGATCGACCTCACACAAAACCCTTCCCCAGCAGTTACACCAAGCTTTGAGTGCGGGAGGCCACGAAGTCTTTTTTATTAACAACAGCAGCGACTCAGCCTCATATTTAAAGCGTTGCGATTATTTGCTGTTGCTTATTTCCGAAGAATCGGCCGCTAGCGAAATGATATTGGAACAAGTGCAGCTAGCCAAAGAATTGCACAATTCAACTGCTCATAAACCAGCAATTTTACCGATTTTAGTTGAATTAAATACACCGCTTTCTTTTGATTTACTGAGCTATTTAGCAGGAATTCAGCCCTGGCTGTGGCGCGGTGTTGGCGAGTCATTTAAGTTAATAT
Organism: Microcoleus sp. AT9b-C3; assembly: GCF_036705485.1. Lineage (NCBI taxonomy): Bacteria > Bacillati > Cyanobacteriota > Cyanophyceae > Oscillatoriales > Microcoleaceae > Microcoleus > Microcoleus sp. AT9b-C3. Next base: position 252,632 of record NZ_JAUBUR010000001.1, read on the forward strand.
CACAAATTTTAACCATTATCAAAGAAGGTCGCACATCGTTAACTGCCGACCATGAATTAGCTGTAGAATGGCAAGTAATTACTAGCACCAAACAGTCAATAATTCAACCCCTGCCAGCAGCGCCGCCAGAATTGCCGGGAGGACAAGTTGAACTCACTTCTTGTTTTTATATCGATCGCCCTCCGATCGAATCCCGCTGTTACGAGACGATCGCCCAACCGGGAGCACTGATCCGCATCAAAGCACCCAGACAAATGGGCAAAACTTCCTTGATGGCGAGGATTTTGCATCACGCAGAAGTGCAAGGTTCTCGCACGGTAGCGCTGAGTTTTCAGCTAGCCAATAGGAAAATATTCGCTAATTCAAACACATTTTTGCAGTGGTTTTGTGCTAGCATCGGTCAAGAGTTAGGAATGCTGGAACAGTTGCCAAAGTGTTGGGAATTAGCCGATTTAATTGGCAGCAATCAGTGCTGCAAGGCTTATTTTGAACAGTATTTGCTGTCAGAATCCTCAAAACCTCTGACATTAGGCTTGGATGAAAGCGATCGCCTGTTTGAATCCCCGGAAATTGCAGACGACTTTTTTGGGTTATTGCGAGCTTTACACGAAGAAGCAAAACGGCGAGATATTTGGAAAAAGTTTCGTTTAATTGTGGTGCATTCAACAGAAGTTTATATTCCGCTGGATGTGAATAAATCACCGTTTAATGTAGGTTTACCGATTGAATTACCGGAGTTTAATTCCACGCAAGTGCAAGAGTTAGCAGCGCGACACGGACTGAATTGGGTTGATACAGAAGTTGCCGAATTGATGGCGTTAGTAGGAGGACATCCCTATTTAGTGCGGCTGGCAATGTATCGCATTTCCCGTCAAGATGTGACTTTAAATCAATTGCTGAAATCGGCGACAACGGAGGCAGGGATTTACAGCGATCATTTGCGTCGGCATTTGTGGAATTTAGAAAAATATCCAGAATTAATCGAGGCGATGAGAGAGGTTTCGAGTGTATCAAAGCCAGTCAGATTGAGGCTAGAATTGGCGTTCAAATTAAACAGTATGGGCTTGGTGAAACTGGAGGGCAATTATTGCAGTGCGAGATGCAATTTGTATCAGGAGTATTTTCGCGATCGCCTTGACTGCAAATAATCCCTATTTACCCGATCGCCAAATCCACACTAACTACAAATTCGGGAAAAGCCAGGGGCGAAACTTCGTCGCCCCGCCAAAACATGAGGATTAAACTGTAACCGTTAACCGTTGGCTGGCGGTAAACTTCCAAGCAGTTTTCCTGTAAATTGACAATCCAGACTTCCTGAATTTGCGATCGAGCATAAATAGGAAGTTTCACGTCTCTGTCATAATCTATTGAAGTGTCAGCTACTTCTATTAACAGTAAAACTTCGGATGGGACAGGATGGGCGGTTGAATAGTAATCGGCGCGAGGTTGCAGCAATACTAGATCGGGTTGCGGTTCGGTTCGCTGGCTGACTTGAATGGGGTTTTGTACAGTCACAATCGCCCTTTCTTCTGGAAGCCGGCAAAAGAGTCGGGTAAGGCGGTTAACACAACCTGCGTGACGAGTTCCAATTGCGGCCATTTGAACAAGTTCTCCTTCTATCAATTCTACGTGATCGCCCTCTGAAAGAATACCAGCTTTACCCATCAGATGGTATTCTTCTACGGTGAAAAGTCTTTTGAGCAACTGCACTGCCATAACTTACCGTTCCTCTAATTATTTCTTCGATTATAGTCACACGCCCTATTAAATGCCAGTGATGTCTAAAGTCGATGAGAAGTCGATGAAAAGTCAGTCGAGTTCTCAAATAGCCTGGTGATTTAATAGAGATAGAATAGAAGCAAGGCACAATATGCGAGGTTTGCATACCCCGCCGCACTCAGTGATATATTCAGTTTAACCTCAATGAGGCATTTACCTGAAACCTGAATATTGTCGCGCCTCTCCTCCAATCATTACTCGCTGGACAACTAATCGGCTAACACATTTGAAGAACAATCATGCAGCTTAAGAAAAATCCTCAACTCGATGCACTCGATAAAAAAGCGGAATCTTTAGAAAAAAAGATTCTCGCGGACAAAAAACGTAAATCATGGGTAGAAACTTTACTGAGAATAACTTTTATTTATTTTCCTCTGGCTAGCATAATACTTGTTGCGCTCGCGTTGCCGAATCTGTTCTCTTGTGGCGGCGGCAAAGCGAAGCAGTCAGAAGCTAAACAATATGTTAGGTCAATGAACCGCGCTCAACAAGCTTATTTTGCCGAAAAAGGTGTTTTTGCAACTTCCTTTGATGCCCTCGATCTTGGCATTAAGCCTCAAACAACCAACTACAATTATTCAGTAATTGCTGGTAAAAAAGCTGCCTTTAGTTACGGCGTAGACCGCACGGTACAAAAGGATATTAAGAGCGTTGTCGGAGCTGTTTTTTTAGTACCCACTCCTCTTGCAAATGGTAAGAAAGCTGCCGATACAAGTACGATGCTAACTATATTATGTATCGCCAAATCTGATAGTCCAACTCCACCTGCTGCTCCAATAAATATTAACACTAAATTAGCTTGCGGTGATGGGACAGTAGAAGTGAGTAAGTAAATCGCGAGCAAGATTATGCCAGAAATTGTCAAAGGGTTCATCATCTTAGCTTGCATCTTCATTCCCCTCGAAAGAGTCTTATCCTTGCACAAGCAAAAGATATTCCGTCTCGGATGGGCAACCGATGCCACTTATTTTTTTACAGGTCACTTTATTGGCAGATTAGGCGCTATTGTTGTGGCTGTAATTTTGTCGCTGATAACTAATTTACTCAACCCGGAATTGCAAAGCAAAGTAGCCTCTCAACCTGTATGGTTGCAGTTTGCAGAAGCAGTTATCGTTTCCGATATGGCATATTATTTCGCTCACAGACTACTGCATGAAGTACCCTGGCTTTGGCAATTTCACGCAGTCCATCACAGCATTGAACACATGGATTGGTTAGCAGCAGTGCGGGTGCATCCCTGCGAGCAAATTTTTACTCAGATTTGCAAAATTATGCCTCTTTACTGGTTGGGATTTACTAAGGACAGTTTGGTGGTTTATGCTCTTTATTCGGCGGCGATCGCTTTCTTGATTCATTCTAATCTTAAAGTAAGATTTGGCATTCTAAAATGGTTCGTAGCGACCCCACAATTTCATCACTGGCATCACAGTAAAATTCCCGGAATCAACACCAAAAACTTTGCTGTTCAGTTGCCACTGTTAGATTTGCTATTTGGCACTATGTATATGCCAGCGAAAAAAATGCCTCATAAATATGGAATCTCTGATTCTATGCCTGCTGGATATGTCGGACAAATATTCTTTCCATTTTCTCGGATGATGAAAAATGCTAGATGAAAATGCAAAACCAGGTATTAATCGCTATTCACGCCTTTTGCGAGTAATTATGGGTTTTGGCTTGACGAGTGTTGCTTCTCTGAGTGCAGTTTCCCTATTTCATCACATGGATATCCTAACTTTTATCGCCAGTTTAAATACGAAACAAGTAACTGTCGCTCAATTGCAGCAGGGTGAGTTGAAACCAGTGATTTTGATTGATGTGTGATCGCCCGAAGAATACGCGGAAGACCGCATCGGTGAAAGTCCCCTTGTTCCCATAATTGATATTGAGATGGGGTTCGGTGTCAAGCAGATTCAATCCATTGTAAAAGCTAGGGTTAAATCTGAGCGAACTCAGCCCGTAATTGTACTTTACTGTGCCAGAGGAGGGCGATCGGTTAAAGCATACAAACAGTTGGAAAAATTCGCTCGGTATTCCCAAGAATCGGGAGGAAATGAGACTAATAAGATTAAGGATATTAGCCTGAATGTTGTTGTCCTTTCAGGCGGTATCAAAGCGTGGCGGGAAGCAGTGCCGGCTCCAAAAGATGCCGAGATATTAGCCCCAATTACTTTGCGGAGTTTGATAAAGTCTCCGTCAGTCACCATGCTTTCGGAATGAATCGGGGCAGTTGTGACCAAATAGATTTTGGTCAAATCTCTATCAATAGAAAGGTGTATCCGGCTGACAGATTAGCTATCTTCAAGAAAAGTAGCCATTATCCTCAGCAATCTGTAACGGTTGGCTGTTTGGGCAGGCACCACAATAATTAGAGTTAGCATAACTTTATTCCATGCAAAACACCCTAGAGATACTTCCTTCTTCCGACTCGCCGAGTCTTCCCAAAAAGCAACCCGCACCCCCAAATTACGAAGCAGCTGATCGGCAATTTGTCAATTTGCTAGAAGTCGAGGATTTAGACAAGACGGTGGCGGCAAAACCGTTACTTGTCAGCGATTTTGAAAGCGCGATCGCCTATGCACTTCAAGCAGCTTACCAACAGGAACCGGGCGATGAGGCCGCTCACCGCTTCTTGCAGCGCGTACTTTACCGCATCAACCGCCTCAACTTGTTTTGGTACGACGATTTGCGCCGCTACAATAACGAACGATCGCACTATTTGCGTTCTGTGCGCGATCGCATCGAAGAACCTTCGCAACAGTGGGAAATCGCCCAAATCGACGTTGCAGCGTTGCAAAACATCGAGGATGTCAAGCAAGCTCTGCGCGATCGCGCGGCGGTCGATGTCGATCCAGAACCCACTCCTATCGATCGCTACCTGCGGGAACAGATGACTGAAGAGGGATACAAACACCTGCTGGCGATCGCCTCCTTCGACGGTTTAATTGAATCCAGCCGCGTTTCTCGCATCATCGGCGGTGCCGGCAACGAAATTCAGTCAACCCTGACGCGGGTGCTGATCGAAGAATACGGCGGCGGTCGTCTCCCCCGCAAGCACTCGACCTTTTTTGCTCAAATGCTGGCCGAATTCGGGATGAGTACGGAACCGGAAGCGTACTTCGATTTAGTGCCTTGGCAAGTGCTCGCAAGCATTAATCACAACTTTCTGCTGACGGAACGCAAGCGCCATTTTCTGCGCTACAACGGCGGACTCACTTATTTTGAGGTGGCGGGGCCCGTTGCTTACCGCAATTATCTAGCCGCCGCCCAGCGTTTGGGCCTCTCGCAAGCTGCGATGGGTTATTGGGAACTGCACATCCGAGAAGATGAACGTCACGGCCGCTGGATGTTGGATGAAGTGGCGATCCCGCTGGTTGATAGATACCCGCAGGAGGCTTGGGAATTGGTGTTGGGCTACGATCAGGAGAAGTCGATCGGCGATCGGGCTGGGGCTGCTGTAGTGCGATCGATCCAAGCTGCTGAACGGAATTAACACGTAGATGGGGATTTGCCGTTGGGTGGGGGCGGGTTTATCAAATTATCAATTTTAGACTGAGATTGTTGGTGAACCCGCCCCTACAAATAGATGGGGATTTGCCGTTGGGTAGGGGCGGGTTCACAGACAATAATTGCCGCTCAATCCACAATCTAATAAACCCGCCCCCACCGATAAAACAACCTCCGATCGAGCCGTGCTGTATTTTAAAAAGCTGTCATTAACTGAATGAGCTCGATCGACAAATCTCTTTGCGACTTTTGGTGCTTCTTAAACAAAACTCCAGCCAGCAGATAGATGTTTTCCGTATAAAAAGCCATTCCCTGTTCTCTGAGAGTGGCGATCGCGCTTTTCACTTTGGGTTCCGAACTATAATAGCCAAAAGTTAAAGGTGCAATTTCAAAATTCGCAACCGAGTAGCCTCGATCCAAGGCATAATCGATCAAACCCACAGGATTAGAATAGCTAGAAACCATCAGCAAAACTTCATCGCAGCCCAAAGATAAAAGTTTCTTAGCAATTGTCGAACCATCACTCCCGCCGTGCAACAGCGGCTGGTAAATTTTATCATCCACCGCAGGCAAGTAAGGCGGATTTGAGATGACACAATCCGCCGACTCGTATAAAGGCGAATCAAAAAAAGAGCAATTGTTGACCGTGTATTTTTCGATCAGTTGATATTCCTTAATTTGAGACTGAGCAATTTTCCAAGCTACATTATTTAGCTCAAATCCCTGTATTGTCCCATCAAAATCACTTCTCAGCAAAGACTTAATAACGGGACTTCCCTCTCCTGAACCAAACTCTACGATAAGTCGAGAATTGTCACTAGCATTTAACACTAAACTTTCCAAACAGTGCGAGTAAAAATCCGATTCTTCCGGGCAGTGGAATACCTGTTTCAGAGGATGGGATGAAGTGAGCATAAATTCTGTAACAAAGTTGACTATTTTAAAAATATCGAATAAGTAATATCCCAGCCATCTGTCGCAAGAGCTATTTTATCAAACTCTGCAATCTCTCTCTTCCTGTTTTATCTCGTGCGAGCAAATAAATATTACTGCAGACAGATTATCAAATTAACTAGATTAATCCGATTGACAGATTGCAATTATAGCGATTGCTGATGAGATAGTACCTAAGCAAATAATTGTAAGTTTTAATATTGTCAGATATGACCTTTTTTAATTATTCTGTTCCGCCTCTGCGCCGGAAACAGCTTAACATTGAGGTTCAGGATTTAGAAGGGCTTTGGCAGGTTCAGTTGCCCCTGGGCAAAGATCGACTTTATTCACAATTTTATACTTGTCTCGATCGAACTTGCTTGCTTTGGAGCTTGCTGTTAATACCCATGTTCGGCACAGCACAATTTTTTTCTGTGAGTTGGATGCTGCAAGCTGGTTTGTGGTCAGCCCTCAGCCTCGTAGGTACAGCAGCAATGGTAAGCATGACATACTCTTGGGTCAAAATAGAACGCCTGATTTGGGTGCTTTACGGTTGGGTAATACTAATGTTATTAGGATTGTTGCTGACCGATTTAGCAATTTTTCTCAGTTGGGGAAAACTGTTGGCGAATCTCTGTCCCCTGTGGTTGGGAATGAGCGCAATAGGGTATTTGGGGACTGGATTGGCAGTGCGATCGCGCGCGCTTTTAGCAGCAAGTTTATTTCACCTCTTGGGGATTTTGATTTTGCCTTTCACGGGCAGTTGGTCTTTCCTCTTTACGGGAACCCTAATGATATTTAGCTTGCTCGTTTTAGCCGAATTGCAATGGGATATGGGCCAGCCTATTAACAGGCTGCATTAACGGGTGTACCGCCGCGATTCCCACAGCTATCAACCTCAAGCATTAACCACAACTGATGAGTACATTGCTAATGACTGATGATATCATGCCCGCTAGAATAACGTCACTGCCATTGGTTGGTAGTGAGGACTCTTGGTTTTCCTCAAAATTTGAGGATGAAGTCCTCACTAAACAACGGATAGGGGTTATGTTAGCGGACACGATATTACTGATGGCTGATAACTAATTGCCACCAGACTGTACAGATTTGCGGGTTTGGTTAGTATCGTCGCCCTTGTGATGCCACGTGCCACCTTCGCCTTGAACGTATTCAGATTTTACGCTGTTCCAAGCAACGCTAGTAGCACCATCGGCGCTCATTCCATCTTCACTAGCGCTCTTAAAAGCCGCCTGAAAAATTTGTTTCGCTCCTTGGGGGAGTTCTTGTGCTTCTGAAGGTAAGGTATCAAATTGTTGTTCTGGCATAATGACCTCTAATTATTAAACACAAATTAAATCTTATATACTAGAACCCACTCCTTTCCTCTCTCTAAAAGCAAGTTTTAAACCGCATTTTTTTCATACCGAAGACAGATGTAATATTAAAATTTTTGGGAACTGTTTAGGCAATTGACTTGCCGTTGCGGGTTCAGCCGGGTTGGGGTAATTTCTTTTCTGAAACAGTCATTAATCTGATTTCGGCTTTTTCACTTGCGAATTTAGAAAAAGCGATGAACATGAGATAGCCTATTCTGGCAATAATTCGATACAGCATACTTGATGTCTGCTTGTGAAATGTGTTAGGAAATAAGCGCTATCTGGCATAGTTTTGGCTTTACTATATCAGAGTTTAGCCGATCGCACTCTCAAGCAATTCTGACGAGGGCGCCGTCGCTGGTTAATGTAATCTCATGCGGGTTGGACTTGGATAGCCCTCAGTTCGCCTTCCTATTTTAGGCTAGTCAAAATCCAGTCCAAAGCCCTGCTGTTGCGCGGTCGCAGGTGGTTTGGCGAATCAAAACGGTCGATCGGGCGTTTTGAGATAATTTAGTTTCCTGAAAAAGTTTAAGCGGTATTCTGCCAGCGCCCAAATTGCCAGCAGCAAGTTAAAGAAAAATAGCGCTCAAAAAAAATTTAAACTAACTCATCTGGCGGAGTGATCTGCCAAAATTGACGGTGAGAAAATCAAGAATTTCTGTCTCAAATCACCAGCCGCCGGAGAAAATTTATAGGAAGAACCGCGCGCTTGTCTCAGAAACCCGGTTGATGCGTATATCTCTCGTTACTCAACCCAAAATTCTTCAGATCAACCAGCTTTTTATCCCCCGTACACAAATTTTAATTTAGCTAGTCGGCCGCGCCATCAAATATCATCCACCACCTGAAATAAAACGGCATTCTGCCAAATATTCCTAAAGATGAATGGCGAAATAGAAGCATACGTAATAGCTTATAAACTGTTAACGCGGCGGTGTAATTACTCAGGTAAAAATAATCGACGGAACGGGACTAAATTTGCTCCCTTACCTTCATTATTCCGCAGCGAAGGTTAGAAAATTTGCACGTTACGCTGTCAATTTGACCCTGCGGTTTTGGCATCACAAGCGATCGCAAGACTATACGTAAAAGCAAGCATTACCATGAAATCTTCTAAATTGTTGAAAGCTGTTTTAGCCAGCGCTTGTACTTTAGGTTTAGCAACGGTTTCCTTCGCAGTGCCTGCTTCTGCCCAGTCGGGCGGTGCTGGAGGCGGTGCAGGCGGCGGTGCAGGCGGCGGTGCAGGCGGTAGCGTCGGCAGTGGCACAAGCGGTACGACTGGCACAAGCGGTACAACTGGCACGGGCGGTACGACAGGCACGGGTACAAGCGGTACAACCGGTACGACTGATACCACTGGTACAAGCGGTACAACCGGTACGACTGGCACTGGTACAAGCGGTACAACCGATACGACTGGCACTGGTACAAGCGGTACAAGCGGTACGACAGGCACGGGTACAAGCGGTACAAGCGGTACGACAGGCACGGGTACAACCGGTACAACCGGTACGACTGGCACTGGTACAAGCGGTACAACCGGTACGACTGATACCACTGGTACAAGCGGTACAACCGGTACGACTGATACCACTGGCACAAGCGGTACAACCGATACCACAGGCACTGGCACAACCGGTACAACCGATACCACAGGCACTGGTACAAGCGGTACAACCGATACCACGGGCACTGGTACAACCGATACAACCGGCACTGGTACAACCGATACAACCGGCACGGGTACGACCGATACAACCGGCACCGGCACAACGGGTACAACCGGTACAACCGGCACCGGCACAACGGGTACAACCGATACAACCGATACCACAGGCACTGGCACAACCGGTACGACAGGCACTGGCACAACCGGTACAACCGATACGACAGGCACTGGCACAACCGGTACAACGGGTACGACAGGCACGGGTACAACCGGTACAACGGGTACGACAGGCACGGGTATAACGGGTACGACTGGCACGGGTACAACGGGTACAACCGGTACAACCGATACCACATCGACGCCGGCTGATACTAATTCTGGAGTTTTGAGTGCTCGGCGCGATAGCCCCAACAATTTCGGGTGGCTGGGTGCTTTGGGCGCATTTGGTTTGATCAACTTGTTTCGGAAAGGCAGTACACCATCCCATCGGTAGTTTCGGGCGATTCCCTACGGGATAGCTTCGCACGCGCGTACTTTTGAAAACAACTTAGAGGCTTAGAAATTCATGACTTCACTCAATCGCAAAAGTTTGTTCAAAAAATTGGTAACAGTTGCCGGAATTGCCGGCGTTAGTTCCTTGATAGCTGTGCCGGGATTTGCAGAATTAAACCGCCAGACTCACGGCTTCAACCAGTCGGGCGATCGAGTTTTTGAGCTTGCTGATAGCGACTTAAACGATCCTAATTCTCCGGGACCTTCTGTTACAGATCCTAACAACAACAATCCTGGCGGTTCTCCCAACACTCCAAATACCCCCACCAACAACACTCCCGGCCGTTCTCCAAATAGCCCCATCAACAACACTCCCAGCCGTTCCCCCAACACTCCCACAGGTGGCGAAACTTCGCCTAATTCTCTCAGCAGCCAAGACAGAAACTTTGTCATGCAAGCAGGTCAAATTGGTATGCTGGAAGTGGAACTCGGCAGATTGGCAGTGCAGCGCGGTTCTAGTCCAGGTGTGAAACAATACGGGCAAGAAATGGTTGAGGAACACACCCAGGCTAATCAAGAACTGATGCAGGTAGCAATGCAAAAAGGCGTAAAACTGCCAACCGGAATGAGCAGCCAGAACACAGCTTTGATGGAGCGACTTTCGGGACTCTCCGGTACAAGTTTTGACACTGCTTACAAGCAGGCTATGATCGAGAGCCACAATCAGGCTATTGCTTTGTTTCAGGCTCAATCTCAACAGGGACAAGATGCCGACTTGAAGGCTTGGGCCACCCAGAAGTTGCCGAACCTTCAGGCGCACTTGCAAATGGTTAACCAAATGTTGGCAGATACCAGCCAGCCCAAATAGGAGGTAGAGGAGGTAGAGTGCGATCGCCTAAAACCCGATCGGACTCTACCTCTTGTGCTCGGAGAGGGAACACTAATAAATTCTTTTAAACACTATAATTTTTGAGAACAATGGAAGATTTTCTCCGCAGTTTGTTGGGCAGCAATATTACAGCGACGTGGCTGTTATTAATCGTAGGGTTTTGCTGGATTGCTTACATACCCGGTCGCCTGAACAATTAAAAATTATCCATTAAAACTTCAAAATTAATTAGGTAGGCGCAAATAAACCTTACCGTTGAACAGACTAAGTTATCGCGTGCCTCAGATTTTCTACGATATTTCAGGCCATATCTCCGGGACACCTTACAAATTAGTCTAAATTAATCATTTTTTAACAGACAGGCGTTCGATCGCCCGATCGCCCAAACAAGCAAGTGCGATCGGGCGATTTATTCAAACTACACAAAATTAATTAGCCCTCAGTTTCCACAAAAACACTCACAGCCGCCACAGCGATTAGCATTTCGTCATTTTTATCATTCAGAGAGGCGATCGCCCTTCCTGCCACAATCATGCCTCCTTGCTCCACAATCAGAGTTTTGCTGCCAAAAGGCAGCACCGCCAACACCTCCTGTTCCCGCACTTGTTCCGGGTAAGGAACAGCCACCTTTACCTCAACAATCATCTGATTGGGGTCAGTCAAACCCGCCACTTCCCAAACGCCTAGGAGAGCATTATGGGCGATCGCATTCCGTACAGCCCTTGCACAGGCTACAGTCGGTTCCTGCCCGTGCTGGTCTACCCCCATCCCCATTTCGATGATGAAACATTTACGTGCCATAGTTGCCCCTTGGTGGATTTTTGTTTGTAGTCGTTAGCGAAGCCCTCGAAGAGGAGCGCACTCTTTCCCCAAACAATTATCAACCTAATAGACGGCTTTTGATATTATTTTATCAATCGATATCACAACAAAAGAATAATACCAGTCTAAAAAAATCCAACTGTAAGCAAGCTTCAAACCCTTATCAAATCAGCCATTTTCAATTTCAAATCTCAAATGGTATAACTTATGGTAATATAACCAAATTCAGCTTTCCTAGCGGACTGCCCAACTCATCGCCAGCTTGAATCATGGATAGTTTTCTACCAATTGCCTACTTTCAAAACCAATTTCTCCCTTTTACCGACGCCAAAATTTCCATAGCCACCCACGCACTGCACTACGGAACCGGAGTCTTAGGCGGGTTGCGGGGAATACCCGACCCCCAAAATGCCGATCGAATATTGCTATTTAGATTAGACCGCCACTGTCAAAGATTAAGTCAAAGTGCCAGCTTCCTTCACTGCGATTTACCAGCCAGCAAAATCCAACAAATAATCATTGATTTTGTCCAGAAAAACCAACCAACAAAATCATTTTATATCCGCCCTTTTATCTACACATCAAGTTTAGGAATTGCCCCGCGACTCCACAACGTAGAAACAGACTTTTTTGTCTACGGATTAGAACTATCAGACTATTTGCCCAAAGAAGGAGTCAACTGTAGAATTAGCTCTTGGTACCGCCAAGAAGACCGCAGTTTGCCTTTAAGAGGTAAAATTAGCGGCGCCTACATTACCTCAGCTTTAGCTAAAACAGAAGCAGTACAATCCGGCTTCGACGAAGCAATTATGATGAATACTCAGGGAAAAGTCAGCGAAGCTTCAGGGATGAACATATTTGTCGCCAGAAACGGTAAATTAGTTACTCCAGGTTTCGAGCAAGATATTCTCGAAGGAATTACCAGAGACAGCGTTATAACTATCGCTAGAGACTTAGGAATTGAAGTCACTGAAAGACCAGTTGATAAATCAGAATTGTTTATTGCAGACGAGATTTTCCTCTGCGGAACCGCAGCAAAAATTACCCCAATTAAGCGAGTGGAAAACTATCACTTGCCCAAAAATCGACCCATCACCGAAAAGATTTTGGACAAACTGACGGAGATTATCGAAAATCGCGACAGCAATTATAAAGAATGGGTATTTCCGATTAATCTTAATTAACCGAAAATACCTGTGCTCGTAGAAGCGAACTTACTCAGATTGTAGGGTGCGCAGTGCGCACCTTACCCCATACATAGTGCAAAAATACTCGTTTGTATCATTCGGCTGTAACTGAAATGTTGCACCATTTTCAATAAGCCTTTTATGGGAGTACAGGATGCCCACCCACAACAAATTCACTTTTTGTGGAACAGGCCGGAAAGCCTGTTATTGAGAATGGCGAAGATGTAAGATGTAACCGGATTTGATATTACTTACCCGCACAAAACAGCCGCGTGATGCCGAATGTGCTCCTCCATAAAACTAGCTATAAAATAATAGCTGTGATCGTAACCTTCCTGCATCCTTAAAGTTAGCGGCTGTCCCGCTTTTGCACAAGCTTCCGCGAACACTTCCGGCAACAACTGCCCGTCAGCCAGATACGAATCAGCAGTGCCGCAGTCAATCAGAATCGGACGGTTGTATTGCGCCTCAAGTACCAATTCGCTAGCATCCCAAGCATTCCACATCTCTTTGTCGCCACCGAGGTAGTGTCCGAATATTTTTTGTCCCCAAGGGCAGCGCATTGGCGCGGAAATAGGCGCAAAAGCGGAAACTGAAAGATAGCGATATTCATTTTTCAAAGCGCAAATTAAAGCCCCGTGTCCGCCCATCGAATGACCGAAAATTCCCTGTTTTTCCGGTATCGCTGGAAAATTTTCGGCGATTAAATTCGGCAATTCATCAACCACATAACTGTACATTTGATAGTGAGAATTCCAAGGTGCGGCTGTCGCATCAACATAAAAACCGGCACCACTTCCTAAATCCCAATCGTCATCTTCGCCAGGAATTCCAGTATTGCGCGGGCTAGTGTCTGGTGCTACCAGCATTAACCCGTATTTTGCCGCAAATTGTTGCGCCCCCGCTTTTGCCATAAAGTTCTCTTCCGTGCAGGTTAAACCTGATAGAAAATACAAAACTGGTACGGGTTGAGATAAAGCTTGTGGCGGCTGATAAACAGCGAATTTCATCTCGCTGTTGCAGCTTGAGGATTGATGGCTGTAAAAGCCGAGTTTACCACCGAAACTTTTATATTCTTTGTGCAGTTTTAGGGATTCAGAGAGCATAATTGGGAATTGGGGATTAAGCTTTGTTCTATCCGTCACATCCGTTACAAAATCCGTTGCCGAACTTCTTCCTTCACAAACTCAAAAGGTCAATACTGTGCGAATTACTTCGCCTTTGTGCATTAAATCAAAAGCTTCATTGATTTTGTCTATCGGCATTACCTGAGATACCAAACTATCAATATCAATTTTACCGTCCATGTACCAATCAACAATTTTAGGAACATCAGTTCTGCCTTTTGCGCCGCCAAAAGCCGTCCCTTTCCAAACCCTACCAGTTACTAGCTGAAACGGGCGGGTACTAATTTCTTGACCGGCTCCCGCTACCCCAACAATTACGCTCACACCCCAACCTTTGTGGCAGCATTCTAAAGCTTGGCGCATCACATTAATGTTGCCGATACATTCAAAACTGTAATCAGCTCCACCTTTGGTTAAATCTACTAAATAAGGCACTAAATCACCTTCCACTTCGCGGGGATTGACAAAGTGAGTCATGCCGAATTTTTCCGCCATCTCTCGCTTGTCTGGATTCAAGTCTACGCCGACAATCATGTTAGCTCCCACCATACGAGCTGCTTGAATTACATTCAAACCCACGCCGCCTAAACCGAAAACTACCACATTAGAACCAGGCTCTACTTTCGCAGTATTAATGACAGCGCCGATGCCAGTTGTTACGCCGCAGCCGATTAAACAAACTTTATCAAAAGGAGCATCTTCGCGAATTTTTGCTACTGCAATTTCCGGCAATACTGTATAATTAGCAAAGGTAGAAGTTCCCATGTAATGGTAAAGTTTCTGCCCGTCTATGGAAAACCTGCTCGTGCCGTCGGGCATCACTCCCTGGCCTTGAGTCACGCGAATTGCTTGACAGAGATTGGTTTTTTTGCTCAAACAATATTCGCAGTTGCGGCATTCAGGAATGTAGAGAGGAATTACCCGATCGCCCACTTTGACACTCGTGACTCCCGGCCCAACTTCTGCGACAATTCCGGCTCCCTCGTGGCCTAAGATAGCAGGAAACAAACCTTCAGGATCGGCACCGGAAAGAGTGTAAGCGTCAGTGTGACAAACACCCGTGGCTTTAATTTCCACCAGCACCTCTCCAGCCCGCGGCCCATCTAGATCAACCGTTTCAATGCTCAAAGGTTTGCCGGCACTGCGAGCAACTGCTGCTTTTACTTTCATGCTTTCTCCCTGCGCTCAATTTGTCAATTCACCTGTCAATATGTATTGTATTACTTAATGTCAAACTTGGAGCAAATCTATGACAAAATTAATTGTAATTACCGGAGTCAGTCGCGGTCTCGGTCTTGCCATGACCGAAAAGTTTATTGAATTGGGACATACAGTTGTGGGATGCGCCCGTTCTTCAGAAGCCGTGGAAAAACTCAACCAAAAATATAGTGTACCCCACCATTTTACTTGTTTGGATGTCACCAACGACGAGCAAGTAAAAGCTTGGGCAACCGAAATCCTGGCAAAAAATGAGTCGCCAAATTTGCTAATTAATAATGCAGGTATAGCTAATCATCTCGCGCCTCTTTGGAGGGTCAGCAACGAAGAATTTTCCCAGGTAATTGATGTTAATATTAAAGGTACGGCTAATGTAATTCGTCACTTTGTCCCGGCAATGATTGCTCGAGAAAGCGGCATAATTGTCAACTTTAGTTCGGGTTGGGGAAGGTCAACTTCGCCGGAAGTCGCGCCCTATTGCGCTTCCAAGTGGGCAATAGAAGGACTTACACGCTCGCTCGCTCAAGAATTGCCCGCAGGTATGGCAGCAGTTCCTTTGAATCCGGGGATCATTCACACGGATATGCTGGAAATTTGTTTCGGAGAAGAAGCGGCAAGTTACACATCAGTCAAAGCATGGGTGCAAAAAGCAGTTCCTTTTTTACTCAAGTTAAAACCTTCAGATAACGGAATGCCGCTAACTGTTCCTGGATAATACAGCAACCCTGGCAGGATTTACGCACATCTCTCTTTTCTTCTCCTCAGGGCCCTCTGCGCTCTCTGCGGTTCCTAAAAAAATCTCAAAAATGAAATAAAATTGCTATATTCCCAACTCAAAACTCTTTCCCCAAATAGCAACTGTGAACTTGCCGCTAACCTCCCCCTCGCAAACCGAAACCCGCAAAGCAGACCACCTGCGGATTTGCCTCGAAGAAGACGTACAATTTCGCGAAACTACCAGCGGCCTAGAACGCTACCGTTTTGAACACTGCTGTTTGCCAGAACTCGATCGCACTGAAATTGATTTAACCTCCACATTTCTCGGCAAAAAACTAGCCGTTCCCCTGCTAATTTCCTCAATGACTGGCGGCACAGAATTAGCCCAGACAATCAATTATCGCCTCGCCGATGTCGCTCAAGAATACAAACTGGCAATGGGAGTCGGTTCCCAGCGAATTGTTGTAGAAAATCCTCAACTCGCTCCTACATTTGCAGTCCGGCGGCGGGCTCCAGATATTCTGCTATTTGCCAATATCGGAGCGGTTCAATTAAACTACAATTACGGTTTGGAAGAGTGCCAAAAAATTGTTGAAATTTTAGAAGCAGACGCATTAATTTTGCACCTAAATCCGCTGCAAGAGTGCGTTCAAACCGAAGGTGATACTAACTTTAAAGGACTGCTAGATAAAATTGCCAAATTGTGCGATAAATTACCAGTACCAGTTATTGCGAAAGAAGTCGGCAACGGTATTTCAGGAAAAATGGCAAAGAAATTGCTCGCCGCTGGGGTAGGTGCGATCGACATTGCCGGGGCCGGAGGCACTTCTTGGGCGAAAATAGAAGGAGAACGAGCTAAAGATGGCAAGCAGCGCAGGTTGGGCGCAACCTTTGCCGACTGGGGAATACCGACAGCCGAGTGCATTGTCAGCACCCGCGCGGTAGCGCCGGATGTTCCTCTGATTGCCTCTGGAGGCTTGCAGAATGGGTTGGATGCAGCGAAGGCTATCGCTCTTGGCGCGGATATTGCGGGACTGGCGCGGCCGTTTCTGCAAGCTGCAGCGGAATCGGAATCAGCCGCAGCCCTCCTCGCTGAGGTCTTAATTGCAGAAATCGCTACCGTGATGTTCTGTACGGGCTGCGCTAATTTGGATGAGTTAAAACATTCTGGGGTTTTGGAAAGGTTAAGATAAAAGAGAGTCAGCAGTCAAAAGTCATTAGTCAGCAGTCAAAAGTCATTAGCTAATAACTAACGACAGCGGATAATTGCTTAGTCCTAGTTGCAGGAATTACCCATAATATCGTTTCCGCTGGCATCAGAATAATATTTTTCCGAGTGCAGTGCGAGCGACCAGCTCCCACGCTCGGTATTATTCCGCTATCACCGGATTTGCTATAACTAATGACTAATGACTATTGACTATTGACTAATAACTAATTACCACTTATCTAATGAAAGATTTCCTAAAATATACCTGTGCAAGTTTACTGGGAACCTTCCTAGGACTGCTGCTGCTGGGCAGCATCGGATTGGGGGGACTGGTACTGCTAATTGCTATGGCGGCATCGTCGTCTAAAGATTCAGGCCCGCAAGTTAAAGATAAGTCTGTATTGGTATTAGACCTTTCTTTAAATATCACCGACAGCAAACCGAGCCGTAGC
Organism: Microcoleus sp. AT9b-C3; assembly: GCF_036705485.1. NCBI lineage: Bacteria > Bacillati > Cyanobacteriota > Cyanophyceae > Oscillatoriales > Microcoleaceae > Microcoleus > Microcoleus sp. AT9b-C3. Next base: position 270,013 of record NZ_JAUBUR010000001.1, read on the forward strand.
ACTAGCGCGGCGATTGAAGAAGTGCTTTCGGAAGATTCCGGCGATACAGTGACGCTGCGGACTGTTTTAGACACGATCGAATATGCGAAAAAAGACCCGAAAATCGTTGGTATTTATCTCGAAGGCAGCTCGGATTCCAGCAGCAGCGGGTTTGCGAATCTCAAAGAAGTACGATCGGCCTTGCAGCGTTTCCGAGATGCCAAAAAACCCATTTTTGCTTACCAGATGGACTGGAATGAGCGAGATTATTACCTCGGTTCTGTTGCTAATACAATTGCAGTCAATCCTTACGGCGCTTTGGAAATCAACGGTTTTAGCAGTCAGGCAATGTTTTTTACGGGTGCTTTGGAGAAATACGGCGTGGGAGTGCAAGTGACTCGCGTCGGCAAATACAAGTCAGCCGTTGAGCCGTTTTTGCTCACAAAAATGAGTCCCGAAAATCGCCAGCAAACTCAAAAGTTGCTCGGAGATATGTGGGGAGAATACCTGCAAACTGTCGCCCCGAGTCGCAAAGTGACTGTTCCGCAACTGCAAGCACTTGCAGATAAGGGCGGAACTTTGATGGCTGACGAAGCTCTCAAAAGCAAGTTAGTTGATAAAGTTGTATATTTTGACGAAATATCGACAGAACTCAAAAAACTCACAGGAACCGATGGCGAAAACAAATCTTTCAAGCAAATTAGTTTGAAAAATTACGCAAGAGTTGCTGAGGATAAAAACTCAACTCGCGCTAACAAGAAAAACCAAATTGCTATACTTTACGCCGAGGGAGAGATTGTAAACGGCGAAGGGGGCCCGACTCAAGTAGGAGGCGATCGCATCGCTCAAGAAATGCGGAAAATCCGAGAAGATAACGACGTAAAAGCAGTGGTTTTGCGCGTCAACAGTCCCGGAGGTAGTGCGACGGCGGCCGAAGTAATTGGACGCGAAGTTATGCTGACAGGCAAAAAGAAACCAGTTATCGTTTCGATGGGCAATTTAGCAGCTTCCGGCGGCTATTGGATTTCGATGGGTTCCAACCGCATTTTTGCCGAACCCAATACGATTACCGGTTCGATAGGCGTTTTTGGAATGCTGTTTAACGCCGAAAAGTTGGCTGCTAACAACGGCCTGACTTGGGACGTGGTGAAAACCGCCCGCTTTGCGGATACTAAAACGGTTTCCCGCCCGAAAAATCCTCAAGAATTGGCGAATATTCAGAGGGTAGTCGATCGCATTTACGATCGATTTGTTACTAAAGTCGCCAACTCCCGCAAACTGCCGAAAAACAAGGTACAAGAAATTGCTCAAGGCAGGGTGTGGTCTGGTACGGCCGCGAAAGAGTTGGGTTTGGTCGATGAAATTGGCGGGCTTGAAGATGCTGTCAGAGAGGCTGCTAAGCAAGCTAAACTCGGCGACGATTGGAAGTTGGAAGAATATCCCAAACGCCGCACTTTGGAGGAGCGAATTTTGGCAAGAATTTCAGGCGTTCACGTTTTGAAACCAGCCGCCAAACTCGACCCGCTAACGGCAGAATTTAAGAAAATGCAAGATGACTTGGCTGTGATCAAGTCGATGAACGACCCGCAGGGGGTTTATGTTCGCTTGCCTTTCAATTTGCGGATTGATTAGTTAATACCAAGTCCGGGATTTTTACCCCTTTGTTCTTCAGTCCCCCTCTGTTAGGACGAAAAAAATTTGGTTCTTGAACCGTTGCAAGCGCTGAGTCCGATCGGGGTTTTTAACGCGGATTTGGTAAAAGTAGGCTGACAAGCGAATTTCAAAGGTGGTACCCGCCACGTGATTTATCCGTGGAATCAATCCCAAATCGAAAATCGAAAATCCTCAAGAAAGAGCATTTATCCCTGGGGTCGCCTCTAAAATCTAAAATCGCGCAATCGATTGACGCATCCTACCCACAACTGAAAAACCCGGTTTCTTCAAGAAACCGGGTTTATGAATACCCTAAAAGTCGATCGACTGGAAATTGGCAATATTTATTATGCTGCACGCTGAGTTAACAATCCCCAGATGAAAAGTAGAACGATCGCACCTACAACTGCAAAAGCTATGCTGGGTAGAGTCAATGCTCCGACAGAAGCTCCGCCGCTCCCCCCAAGGAACATATTACCTAGATAACCTCCCACTAGGGCGCCCAAAATTCCTAAACCTGTTGTTGCCAGAAAACCGCCACCTTGAGTTCCCGGATAAATGGCTTTGGCGATCGCACCAGCAATGAGTCCTAGAACAATCCAAGCAATAATATTGCCCATGTCTTTTTCTCCTGAATACTTAAACTTTTCTCGTCCCTTGTCTTATGTTCTTAGAATAACAACCGCTATCGAGCCTTTACCTCTACCGCAGGGATGAACCGAAAGTGGTAGGATTTATCATGAATCGTCCGAGTTTGAGGCTTTTTAATATGTCAAAAGAGTTAACCGACTTTTTCTAGCGAAGAAAGGTACTTATGCTCAAAGCAAAAGGGAAATAGGAGAATCTTTTCTGGGACTTTTTGTGTTTTGGTGGTGAAAAAAATTACAATGTTTCTGTGAAATGAGGAAAGTTTGCGCCCGATGGATCTGACTCTGTGCATGATTGTGAAGAATGAAGAGGCAACACTGTCGCGGACTTTGGACAGCGTTAAGGGTGTTGTTGACGAAATGGTGGTGGTGGATACGGGATCGGGCGATCGCACCCGTGAAATTGCCCGAGAATTTGGCGCGAGGGTTTATGACTTTGAATGGTGCGACGACTTCGCAGTGGCGCGCAACGAGTGTCTGAAGCACGCCCAGGGCGACTGGATTTTGGTGTTGGATGCCGATGAGGTTTTGGTACCGGAGATTTTACCTCAAATTAAGCAGGCAATTGCGAGCGATCGGCTGCTGCTAATCAATCTCATCCGCCAAGAAATCGGTGCCTCTCAATCTCCCTATTCCCTAGTGTCGCGCTTGTTTCGCAATCGCCTCGATATCCGCTTTTCTCGCCCTTACCACGCAATGGTAGATGACAGCGTGGCTGAGATTTTGCAGAGGGAACCACAATGGAAAATAGCTTCTCTCCCCGATGTGGCGATTTGGCACTCTGGTTATCAAAAAGATGCGATCGCCGCAAAAAGTAAATTCCAAAAAGCTCAAGCAGCAATGGAACGCTATATAGCTTATTATCCCAACGATGCTTATGCTTGTAGCAAATTAGGTGCGCTGTATGTAGAAAGCGGGCAAATTGGGCGGGGAATTAATTTATTAACCAAAGGCTTGACTGCTGCGGCAATTAATGAATCTATTCTTTACGAACTGAACTATCATTTGGGAATTGCATATCGCCAGCAGCAGCAATTTGTTAAAGCAAAAGAACACTATCAAGCTGCAATTAATACAGATGTGTTCCCCGCGCTCAAGTTGGGTGCTTACAATAATTTGGGCAATTTGCTCAAAGAGGAAGGAGATTTGAAATCTGCCGAAAAAGCTTACAAAGCAGCTTTAAAAATTGACCCCAATTTTGGAGTAGGTCACTACAATTTGGGATTGACGCTGAAGGCAGCCGGAAATTTAGCAGATGCGATCGCCTATTACCGACAAGCGATAAAAATCGATCCCGAACACGCGGAAGCTCATCAAAACTTGGCAGTAGCGCTGTTAAAAATTGGCAAAATGCCAGAGAGTTTAGCAGAATTCAAAAGAGCGATCGCCCTTCACGAACAGCGTCGCCCATTTGAAGCAGAACGCCTACGCCGGGGACTGCAAGAAATGGGTTTACTTTAAACTTGCATATCTACTTTATCGTTACCCAATAATTCTTAGGGGCAATCCCCGATGGTTTCCCCTCGCTCCCCAAGGGGTAGGCAAAGAAAGGCACTACCCTACAAATTATGAAAATTACCAGCAAAATCAAGCAATTATCTCTACTTTGCCGCTATCCAAATCGTAGCGGCCCCCAACAACTTTAAGCTTGCCCGCTTTGACTGCTTCAGCTAAAATAGGCGACGAGGATTGTAACTTATCTACATTCATTTTCACATTAGCTCTGACTGCGTTATCCCACGCATCGCCTGTTTGACCTTTGGTCGAATCAACTGCGGGTTTAATCGCAGCCACCAAAGTGCTAATGTGACCAGGCACAGCTTTGCCATCTAAAGCTGCTTGGACAGCACCGCAGCGTTCGTGACCCAGAATTACTAATAGTGGTACGCCTAATTCTAAGGTGGCATATTCTATATTTCCGAGAACCACATCGTCGAGAAAATTGCCAGCTACTCGGATATCAAATAAATCCCCCAATCCTTGGTCGAAAATAATTTCGGGAGTAACGCGCGAATCAGAACAAGCCAGGATGGTTGCAAACGGATGTTGACCCTGTGCTACTTCTACAACTCGCGATCGAGCTTGGTCGGGAAATGTCCGTTTTTGCTCCATGTAGCGTTGATTCCCCTCCATTAATTTCTTAAGAGCACTGCTAGGAGTAAGCTCAGAGATTGCCTCCGCCTTTGCTGCTTCAGCTTGTAAAAACGCAGGTGCAAAGCTTGCCGCCAGCATCCCTGCACCAGCCTTCAACATTAAATTACGTCTCGAAATCATGCCTTTTTTTTCGCTTTCAGTCATTGCTTATAACTCGGTTAAATTGTTGAATTTTTTCTATTTTATAGCATAATATCTACCACCAGCTAAGTCAGACTTCTTTGATTTTTCTTTACAAGGTACTCCGGCACAATGCAAACTTCAAAAAAGCGACCCATTTTTATTTCATTCATATTTTATTTAGTAAAGCCAACTGCGGTCATCCTTCTGTCGGCAGGGGATGCTAGAATGTATCTAAAACGACAATTATTTATCAATGGCTCGAAATGTCCTACGTCGCCAGCATTCATATCTATCCGGTCAAGTCCCTTGACGGCATAGCAGTCAGTCAAGCAACTATTCTAGCCAGCGGAGCTCTAGAAGGCGATCGCTCTTTTGCAATCTGCGATGCAGCAGGAGAATTGGTTAACACTAAGCACAACAGCGGAGTCTGTTTTCTACGCTTATCCTTTGATATCAAAAAGAGAATTGCCGGCCTAAAAATTCAAGGCACCGAACAAGAAATATTTTTTCATGTAGATAGAGAACGCTTGGGAATAGAATCTTGGTTGAGCAGCTACTTCGGTTTTCCCGTCAAGTTAATTGAAAACTTGCTGACTGGTTTTCCCCACAATACCGCTGCACCAGGGCCAAGCATTATCAGTACCGAAACAATTGCCGAAGTTGCATCTTGGTTTCCGAGAGTTTGCGTTAATGAGATGCGCCATCGCTTGCGAGCTAATATTGAAATAGGAGATGTCCCGGCTTTTTGGGAAGACCAACTTTTCTCACAATCCGATGAAATTGTGAGGTTTAAAATAGGAACAGTAATATTTGAAGCTATTCATCCCGGTCAGCCATGTATCCTATCTACGCGAAAGTATGGGGCGAAAGCAGGCGAGCCAAATTTTAAAAATATACTAACAGCCAAGCAGAAGGAAATCATGCCTGACTTGGTAAAAAAAGGGCATTTAAATCACTTTAGTCGGCTGATAGTTAACACGCGACTCGCACCTCAAGCAGGAGAAAAAATATTACATATAGGAGACGAAGTTCAAATTATCACCGTCAGCAAATCCCTATTTAATACCATTTCTGATTAGTTGTAGGTTACGAGTCTGCTCAAGCCGGCGGCAACTCCAAAGTAAGTTGACCCAAAACACCAGTTCTAAAATCGTTTAACATCTGCCGCGCCGTTCGTTCGACATCTCCTTTATACTTGTCTTTTGCGACCTCGTGCAAATAATCTTCACCATTACTAGAGGCTGGATCTAATTTATACCTGGATTTGAAACCAGATATTGATATCAAAGTCTCATCAGCCGCTTGCAGCCCTCGGAGCAAATCTACCATCGCTGCTGCTACTACCTGATTGTCGTAAGCTGCTTCGCCAATATCTTCGCAAATAGCTAATTTTATGGCATTTTCTTGATTGTTAATTCGGGTTGGGATCACTCCAGGCGCGTCTAATAATTCAATTTCGTCAGAAATGCGAATCCATCGGAGCGATTTAGTTACTCCAGCTCTGCGGGCACTGTCCACCACTCTCCGCCCTAACAGCCGATTAATTAGAGCAGATTTTCCCACATTGGGAAATCCCATCACCACTGCACGGACTGGACGGGGCAGCATACCTCGATCGAACCTTCTTTTATTTAGCTGCACCCCAGCATTCTGCACCGCATCCGCCACAGCGTCTACTCCTTGACCGTGCTCGGCATTAGTAAAATACGCAGTTTCCCCCTGGGCCTCAAACCATGTTTCCCACGCCTCGCGCGATCGAGGCGTAATCATATCCATGCGGTTGATCACCAAGACTCGCGGCTTGCCGCCCACCCAACTTGGCATTTGGGGGTGATAAGTAGCCAATGGAATGCGGGCATCTCGGACTTCGAGCACCACATCTACCCGCTTTAGCTGTTCTTTTAATGCCCGTTCAGCTTTGGCAATGTGACCGGGATACCAGTGAATTTTCATTAGTTAGTTGACTGTTGACTGTTGACTGTTGACTGTTGACTGTTGTTAGGAATGAGAATTAAATAACTTACAATGCGTGATGGTTCTTGTGGGATGGGCGTCCCGCCCGCCCAGAAAGGGCGGGCGGGGCCCCCCACTTTCCTTGTGTAAATTATTTAATTCGCGCTCCTTAGTTATTAGTTGTTAGTTGTTAGTTGTTTTGTGAGTTGTTAGTTGTTAATTGACAGTTGTTATTGGTTAGTTGTCAACTGTCAACTGTCAACTGCCAACTGTCAACTGTCAACTGACTAAGGCACAATCAAAACTGCACAAGGAGACAGATTGATCACCCGATTGGTAACGCTGTCAGACGCCCCATCCTCGGTTAAACCCATCCCCCGACAGCCCATCACAATCAAATCGGCCCCAATTTCGTCAGCCACATCGCAAATCGTGAAAGCAGGTTTGCCTTCCCGTTCTATGATTTCAGCTTCAATTCCCTGCTGGGAAAACATCGATTGGGCCTCAGAAAGAAGTTTGGCGACTGCTTCGGGGGAAGTCATCACCTCTCGCGCGGGGGCGTCTGCCTCCTCGGCTGGGGGCTCGACTACCGAGAGAATAACTAAACGAGAAGCGTAGGTTTTCACAATATTGACAACCTTTTCCGCGGCTTCGCGGGCTTCTCTGCTTTGATCTACAGGAAATAAGACAGTCTTGAACATAACGCACATCTCCCGGTACGGACTCCGATAAAATGTTTACCAAGAAATTGGGTTTAAAGCCCTGTCCTTCTAGGACGGCTTTTTATTCAATGTTTTAATATAGTCCCTGAGAACCTCAGCAGGCCATACTTGCTCCAATTCAGCATCAGCAACTAACTCCTCCCATTCCATTTCAGTTAGCCGTAAGTTGTATACTTTGGTTCTTGCCATTGTCACCTGTTTAATGTACTGTGCTAATTATAGTGGCAAAGGTAATCAACCACTTACAAAACCTGGCTGCCCAACGGCAAAGCACTGAACCTTGACAATTAAATCTATGCGGTTCTACTGCATTGTTCTAGTTTTTTCCTAGCAGTGGGTAAAGGATTTATAGGGGCTAGACGAACAGTATTGTGAAACAAATTTGTTTCTTTCCTCAAACAGGACTTGCAGCAATGCAAATAGGGTAGGGCATACCCGAATTAACGCTTTGGGAGAATCCCACCTCTGGTCTAGATGACGCAAGGACTCTAGGTTAAGTGGTTTCGTTGAACCAAGAATCTCCCTGCCTGATAGTGGGAGAGTGTCAAGTTGAGCCAATCAGTGCCGTTTGTTTCATCTTCCGTTTTTTGTACGGACGCGGTTGAATGCGTCCGAGGCCCAAGTGCAAGTGACCAGTGCCGCCATTTCAACGGAATTCGACAAAAACACACATATTAGGAGGTTAATCCTGTGACAAAAAAAACTGTAGCAAATTTATCGGCATCGGACTTATCGGGCAAACGGGTACTGGTGCGGGCGGACTTTAACGTGCCGCTCGACAACGGCAATATCACCGATGATACTCGCATCCGGGCGGCTCTGCCGACAATTCAAGATTTAGCGTCCAAGGGCGCTAAGGTGATTTTGTGCAGCCACTTCGGCCGTCCCAAGGGTGTGACAGAGAAGTTGCGCTTGACGCCGGTTGCTAAACGGCTGTCGGAATTGTTGGGCAAAGAGGTCAAAAAGACTGACGACTGCATCGGTGATGAAGTCGCTGCTACAGTCGCGGCGATGCAAGATGGCGATGTGGTTTTGCTGGAAAATGTTCGCTTCTATCCAGAGGAGGAGGCAAACGACCCAGAATTTGCTAAGAAGTTAGCTTCTGTGGCCGATTTGTATGTCAATGATGCTTTTGGTACTGCTCACCGGGCTCACGCTTCTACTGAGGGCGTTACTAAGTATCTGAGTCCTTCTGTGGCTGGGTTTTTGATGGAAAAGGAACTGCAATATCTCGGCAGTGCGATCGACAATCCTCAGCGTCCTTTAGCTGCTATAATCGGCGGTTCTAAGGTTTCCAGCAAGATTGGAGTCATCGAAAAACTGCTCGAAAAGTGCGACAAACTGCTGTTGGGCGGTGGCATGGTTTTCACGTTCTACAAAGCTCGCGGCTTGAACGTTGGCAAGTCTTTGGTGGAAGATGACAAGCTGGAATTGGCTAAGTCTTTGGAAGCTAAGGCGAAGGAACGGGGAGTTGCTTTTCTGTTACCTACTGATGTGGTAGTTGCTGACAAGTTTGCTGCTGATGCTAACACTCAAACTGTCCCTGTTGAAAGCATCCCCGACGGTTGGATGGGTTTGGATATCGGCCCGGATTCAGTAAAAACTTTCCAAGATGCTTTGGCCGATTGCAAAACTGTCATCTGGAACGGGCCGATGGGCGTGTTTGAGATGGAGAAGTTTGCTGTAGGAACTGAAGGTATTGCTCATTCTTTGGCTGAACTTACTAAAACTGGTACTACCACAATTATCGGTGGTGGTGACTCGGTGGCGGCTGTGGAACAGTTGAATTTAGGTGAACAAATGAGCCACATTTCTACTGGTGGCGGTGCTAGTTTGGAGCTGCTCGAAGGTAAGGAATTGCCTGGTGTTGCTGCTTTAGATGAAGCTTAATTAAGTTAAGTAGGGCGGGCAAAGCCCGCCTTGCTGTCAGCAGGTCTATATCCTTGGCTGCGAATCATTTTTTTGAGGGTTTACCGCAGAGGGCGCAGAGAAAAGAGAGCAGGATATGGGTTTAAAGTCTATAGTTGGTTAGTATAATTTATTTGAAGTAGCAGTGAGGTTTGTTTGTGAAACTTAAACTCTTGGCAACTGTAACGGCAAGTTTAGCTTTGTTGGGGCTGGCAGCTCCCGTTAAAGCTCAAAATCCCGATCATGTTAGGCAATTGCTGGAAAGTAAAGAGTGCGAGGGCTGTGACTTGAGAAATGCTGATTTGTTCAATGCTAGCTTGTACAGAGCTAATTTAAGAGGAGCCGATTTAAGCGGAGCAAATCTCTATGAAGCTAATTTGGTAGAAGCGGATTTAAGTGATGCTAATTTGTCTAATGCTAATTTAGTCAACGCGGAGATGTACGGAGCTGACTTGGAGGGTGCTAATCTGCGGAATGCGGATTTGTCTAATGCTTTTTTGGCGCGAGCGAATCTGACGAGTGCTGATTTGCGCGTTGCTAAACTTTTTAATGCGAATCTTGCCGAAGCTTATCTGTTGCAAGCTAATTTGTCGAATGCCGATTTGAGGCGCTCGCTGCTGTTTAGAGTTAATTTGAATCGTGCGAATTTAAGCGGAGCGAATATGTCTTTCGCGGATGTGCGCGAGAGTAATTTGCAGGCTGCTATTTTGTCAAATACCAGGCTTCCTAATGCTCTATTGACCGGGACAAATATTGATGCGGCGAATAACGTGCGGCAGGCTGATTTGGGACGTGCCAACTTGCGAGGTACGAATTTGGGGCCAGGGGTTTGTGTGATAACTAATTTTCCTTATTGTGTTTTGGATTTGGAATAATCTGCCTGCTGAGTGCGTCAGCCTCCATTTTTTTGGGCAGCTACGGGAGTTTTTGCTCCCGCCCAAAAACGGATAGAAGCCTCAGACTTAAGTAGTGGAAAGAGAAAAATTTTAGACTAAAGTTTTAGCTCCCAGATGAATCTGTGGAATAAATCTAAAATCTAAAATCTAAAATCTAAAATCTAAAATCCACTGGCTGGCGCACCCTAAGTTAAGATCCGAGCTAAGTTTGAGGTGGTTTGTATCCTCTTTCTAGGGCAAATCTCACAAGCTGGGCACGATTTTCTAACTGTAATTTGCTGAAAATGCTGCCTAAATGAGCTTGCACAGTGCGGGGGCTAATAAACAGCCGATCGCTAATTTGTTTGTTAGTATAACCCTGGATAACCTCCCAAAAAACTCTTTCCTCGGCTGGTGTTAAAGGCAAAGGTGCAGGTGCTGGCAATACTGCCACAAATTGTGGTTCCACCGCCCTACCGCTAGAAGTTTGAAGCAGTCGGACAATTTCGGCGTGAATGCGGTGAGAGCGCTCTAACTGCGCTTTTACCTTAGCTAAGATTTCTTCAGACTGAAAAGGTTTTACCAGATAATCGTCAGCGCCGATCGCATGACCTTCAACTTTTGACTCAATCTCCCCTTGACCCGACAAAAATATAAACGGGACTAACTGTCCCAAACGGGTAGTTCGCAAACGGCGACAAAACTCAAACCCGTCCATTTCCGGCATCATGACATCTGAAATTACCAAATCTGGGGGGGCATTTTCAAAAATCGAGAGCGCCTCAACCCCGGAAGTAGCGCATTCCACCCGATATCCTTGACTTTCCAGGTACATTGCTAAGACTGTTTGACAGTCTGCTTCGTCGTCCACCACTAATATTCTTTCCATGACAGGCTTGCACCAATTCCAGTTGGACAGTTCTTAAAACTGCCAGTCCCAAAGTAGGAACTTAAATGAGTTTACCTCCTGCCACTTGATAAAAGCTCGCAATTTCAAGACGCCACACTTTCTCAAATAGTCCAATTAGGGGCGCCTAGCGCATAAAAGGGGAAGCAGTAGAGCAATATGGGGAACAATATTCTTCTTTGATTCGCCTAGCATCAAAAGCTACAACTTTTTATGAGGAAGCGTCAACTTTTATGCAGAAAATAGAAAATAAAAGAAAGAATTTTATTCTATTCTACAGAAATCTTGGTGACACTTACACTATTCCTAGACCCGACATGGAAAGGTTTTTAGATTTTTCGGGTTCGGACACAGGTACAAAAGGGACAACGCGAGCAGACCCTGCTGCTGGGGGCGGCGCGAACAAACTAGGGTCGGCAACCAACATAGTTTCAATTATGGCTGCTGGTTCGGGGCGGCTGAACAGATACCCCTGCATGATATCGCACTGATGTTGTTTCAAAAAATCTAGTTCTGCTTCTGTTTCCACTCCCTCAGCAATTACAGTCATATTCAAACTGTGACCCAGTAAAATTACTGCTGTAGTAATAGCAGCATTTTGAGTATCTTCGTTGGCATTACGGACGAAAATTCGATCGATCTTTAAACTGTCAAAAGCAAATTGCTTAAGATATCCTAAAGTAGCGTAACCAGTACCGAAGTCGTCAATAGCAATCCGAATTCCGAGAGCTTTTAGTTGGTTTAAAGTAGCGCCTGCTACTGTCGCATTTTCCACCAAAGCGCTTTCGGTCATTTCTAATTCTAAATTAGCAGGCTCTAAACCTGTAGTTTCCAATATTTGGACGATTCGCGCCTTGAGTTCCGGGTCAGACAACTGCCGGGCCGACAAGTTTACTGATATTGTAAATGGCGAAAACCCGGCCGCCAGCCAACTAGCGGCTTGAGCGCAAGCTGAAAGCAGTACCCACTCGCCAATCTGAATAATTAAACCTGTTTCTTCTGCTAAGGGAATAAATTCGCAGGGAGAAATTATTCCTCGATCGGGATTTTGCCAGCGGACTAAAGCTTCGGCGCCGATAACTTGACCGGTAGCAATATTCACTTGTGGCTGATAGTATACCTGAAACTCACCTTGTGCCAAAGCGTGGCGCAACAAAGCTTCGAGAGCAAACTTTTCAGGAGAGAGGGTTGTAACCTTGGTGGAGTCGTTAACTAAATCTTTGAGTCTGGCTTCTGCTTGGTGAAGTGCGACTGTTAGCGGTTGAGTAATAGTTTGCCGTTTCAAGACGCGAGAAGCAATGGCTCCCAGCAATTCAGCCTTGGTAAACGGCTTTGTCAAGTAATCGTCTGCCCCCAATTCCATCCCCCGGCGAAAATCGGTTTTGTCACTTTGAGCCGTGAGGAAAATAAATGGAATTGTTGCAGCCAGCGAGTTTTGCCGCAGAGTCCGCAACACGTCATAACCGTCGAGTTCCGGCATCTGCACGTCGCACAAAATTAAATCCGGTATCTCCGAAAGTGCCATCTGCACCCCAGCTCGACCGTTTTCAGCCGCAATGACCCGGTAGCTGTGAGATTCCAGGAGTTGCAGAAGAGTTTCCCGGATTAATTCGTCGTCTTCAATCACCAAAATTTTGAGCATTATACTTAGATAATAGATGGCACTATATATCTGAACCTGACTAACTCTAGCATACTCAAACTAGCAAATTAATAATTAAGCTAATTAGCCAATAAATGATTAGCCAAATGGCTGAATATTTCCCCTCGGTTCTTAAGTCACAATCAAAGAACTGCCCAAATTGGGAAGATTTCGATATCTTTCAAGAGCAGAAAACTGCTGCGGCCGACTTGTTTAATAAATTTTTATTACAAAATACCCCCATATTTATCATAAAAAAAACTAGCCAACCGTTTCAGTGCGCCGATGGCGGAAATTACTCAGACAATCACTTATATGATTTCCGGTTAAGTGTTCATAATTAGTCCGTGTTTTTACTGACAAGTAGAGTTTTCTCTCAATTGATGAATCAGGACGCAGTGTCCTGATTCATCCAAAAAAGGATACTTGCTTTCAGATAACAGTCGTGGAGAGATAAAAATTTTAGATTAAGGTTCAAGCTGCCAGATTTATCTGTGAAGTAAATCTCAAACCTCAAATCTCAAATCGACTAACGGAGAACTTAACTATGGTTCTCTAACCAGAAATCCTATTATGCGCTGCCTTAATTCACAGGCTTAGGGGAATTCGCGCAAAACTTTTCATCTACAATTGCAGAATTGATACTGACAGCGTGCATGGATGATGACGGAATTATCAGGTCTTGCGGAACTACCACGGTCTTTTTACAAACCAGCTCGCTACTGCCTACAGAGGCAAAGTTCCAAGCATAAAATTCGGGAGTGCTGACTGTCGCATTGGCCGGATGTAAACCTAGTGCAGTCACTAATACTAACCCAAAAGTCACTAAAGCTACGATCGCGAATCTCAGCATATTCTTTGTTTGAACCCGACAACTTGTCTGATTGGTATTACCTTATTATTGCCTGGGTGGATAGAGAGCGTCAATCGATTGCGCGATTTTAGATTTTAGATTTTAGATTTTAGCATTGACCCCACGGATAAATTCGGGGGCGTCTTTATCGGATACAGGTTTTTTATTTCTGGACGGATGAATCAGGGGGCTTGTATCCTGGATGCTTGATTGTCAATAGCAGTTATTCCGCCGTCAGGTTCAACTCGTAAGCGATCGGCTCAGATGCTTGAGAAACTACCACGAATTCATAATAACCAGTATCATCCAGCAATCCAGACCAACTAAGCCCCTCTGCATCTTCCAGTAAGGCTCGCGCGCCCTTTGTCCGCCCCGGAGTATAAATTGACAGTAGAGTAGATTTGCGCGGTGCTTGCAAATTCACGCGCAAAGTTTGATTTTGAGCGAACCTGGCAATGTAAGCTTTCCCTTCTCCGGGTTTGAGATTGCCTGTGAGGCTTTTGCTCTTCGATAGGCGGTCAAATTCAACGCTTTCAACAGTTGCTCCCGCTTGTAAGGCTTCGAGTTCGTCGGCGGTAATTGCTTGCCAAATTTGTCCGATCGGCAAACCGATGATATTGCGATCGCGCGGCTGTTCTGGAAACCAATAAAAGAACCTAGCATCAGCCAAATCGTACAAAGCCCGACTGCTCAAATTCAGCTTGTTAACCTCAGTTTTCCAGCGATCGATATCTGTGGTGTCGTAACTGCCCAACCGTGCTCTAGCGTCGCTGCTGAGATTTTCCAGCTTGTCGAGCAACTCGTCGCCGATTTTCTGCCACCTTTCGCGCCATTGGCGATCCTCATCGCCTTCTTTTAACAATCGTCCGCCCAATTCGGGGTATTTGGCATAGAAAGTCTCGTCCACAAGGTTGACATAACCGCTATAGAATCGATCGTCAATTTTGAGCTTGACAAAGCGATCTTGCAAAGCATCTTCTTGCTGCTGCTTCGGGTTTGGCGGCTGGGGAACTTTCTGCACTTTGGATTGCAGATTTAACAAAGAATTGCCCGCAAACCAGCCAACTCCCCCCATAGTTGATAACACAGCCACCACAAACAAAACCATTTTCCAAGCAGGCATTTTTTGCTGATTGCCAATAGCAGCAATTCGCACCGGAGTTCCCGGCAGTTTTGGCGCGGGGGCGGGCACGGGTATAGGCGAGAGATCCGGCGGCTGCGTGAGCCCAAAATCCGGGGCTGGCGGCAAAGGTGGCTGTAAAGGCGGATTGCCGGAAAGAGCAAGCATTACCTCGCGAGCCGAGGAGTAACGCTGGCTCGGCTGTTGAGCAAGCATTTTATCCAGCACCAGGGACAAATTCGGAGACAGAGAACATTCCGCCCGCCAGTTCCAATTGAGCGTCTGGCTGTCGAGCAACTGATGCGGTTCCTTTCCAGTCAGCAACACCAAAACCGTGGCCGCCAGAGCGTACAAATCGCTGTGGGGAGAGACGATGCCCATCTGCATCTGTTCGACGGGAGCATAGCCGAGCTTGCCGATGCGAGTCGCGGGGGCGAGAGTGCCGTTAGCCTCAGCGAAAAGAGACTCTACGGTGGCGGCGACTTGTTTTACTCCGCCGAAGTCGATGAGCACGGGCATTCCGTCAGAACTCCGCAGAATCAGGTTGTCCGGGGAGATGTCGCGGTGAATCACTCCCAAAGAGTGAATGTATTCGAGCAGGGGCAAAATCTGCAGCAGCAATTGATTGATTTCTGCTTCTATAAACCGCAAACCCTGACGCTTGCGGGCGTCGAGCAAAAAGCGGTAGGTTTGACCGGGAACGTAGTCTTGGACGAGAAATAGGTAGCCTCGATCGCTGATACTGACGCGGAAGAGTTCGCGGAAGCGCGGGATTTGATTGTGTTGCAGCTTGTAGAGCACTCCTGCTTCCCGCTCGAACAGTTCCTCGGATTTTTGTAAAGCGTAACTTCCATGTACTTGGGGCGCAAATTCTTTTAAAACGCAGGGTTCGTTAAATCGGTGGGCGTCTTCAGCGAGGTAGGTGCGCCCGAAGCCTCCGTGTCCCAATTCGCGGACGATGCGGTAGTGGTTGTTGAGAGTTATGCCGGGGTAGATGGGATTGTTCATTGGAACTTGCTGCGTCGGATTTTCACGCTTGACTGAGACTGGGAGTTTTGGGCGATCGCTGAATTAATCTTGACATAGTGTGTGAGTGTTTATTAGTCGCTCGGCAGCTTGGCTATCCCCTGTGGTTATTGTGAAAATAGCGGTTTCGTGCTATGGAAGTTTATCTACTGCGACATATTTTCGATCGACCTCAAAATGTGTTCAAATTTTTAGTGTCCAGCCCTATGTGCGATCGGGCGTTAGCGCTACTAATTGAATCTTGAGCGATCGGGGTGCAAAATACCCATTTTAAGGAGCAAATCATGCAGCCAGAACAGCGTCAGCGAGCAATTGGGGCGTTTGAAGAGTTTTTGAGAGCGCCGCTTGAGGAACGATTGCAACACCAGCAGAATCGAGTTGCCGAAGCCGGAGCGATCGCGCTTTTTCAAAAAGTCGCGGCCACAGTACCAGCTTACCAGACTTTCCTAGCTGCACTTAACATCAATCCCGCTTCAATTCAAACCTTTGAAGACTTCCAAAAATTGCCGCTAATTACCAAAGAGAATTATTTACGCTGTCACCCGCTACCTCAGTTGTGTTACGAGGGGAAATTAGAAACTTGCGATTTCATTGCTGTTTCATCTGGTTCGACAGGAAACCCGACATTTTGGCCGCGTTTTATCAGTGACGAATTGCAAATTGCTGCTCGTTTTGAACAAATATTTCACGACAGTTTTTACGCTGACACTCGCTCAACTTTAGCTGTCATTTGCTTTGCGTTGGGAACTTGGGTAGGGGGAATGTACACGGCAAATTGCTGCCGCTATCTAGCGAGTAAGGGCTATCCCGTTACAGTTGTGACGCCTGGAAATAATAAGACTGAAATATTCCGAGTTGTGCAGGAACTTGGGGAGCATTTTGAGCAAGTAGTTTTGTTGGGATATCCGCCATTTATCAAGGATGTGATTGATAGCGGAATTGCTGGGGGTGTGGAGTGGCAAAAATACCGAATTAAGATGGTGTTTGCGGGAGAAGTATTTAGCGAAGAATGGCGGAGTTTGGTGAGCGATCGCACTAATTCTGACAATCTATATTACAACTCTGCGAGCCTTTACGGTACTGCGGATGCCGGCGTTTTGGGCAACGAGACACCGCTGAGCATTTGCATCCGCCGCTTTTTAGCAAACAATCCCGAAGCAGCACGCAATTTATTCGGGGAATCGCGGTTGCCAACGCTGGTGCAGTACGATCCCAAAAGTCGCTTTTTTGAAGTGAATAATGACGGCACGCTGTTATTTTCTGGCGACAACGGCATCCCGCTAATACGCTATCACATCTCCGATAACGGCGGTTTAATTTGTTACGAAGCAATGCTCAATTTTTTGGCTGAATGGGGATTTAACCCTGTGGCACGTTTGCAGCAAGAAGCAGGTATGAAAGTTTCTGATTTCCCCAGAGGAATTCGCTGCTTGCCCTTTGTCTATGTATTCGGGCGATCGCACTTTACCGTTTCCTACTTCGGTGCCAACATTTACCCGGAAAATGTCACCGTAGGTTTAGAAGTTCCCACCATTCGGGAATGGGTGACGGGAAAATTTGTGCTGCAAGTCAAGGAAGATGCGGATCAAAATCGGTTTTTATCGGTGGTTGTGGAATTAGCAGCGGGGGTGGATGGCGACGAGGAGATGCAGCAGGCGATCGCATCTTCAATTCTCGCGCAATTGCGGCGGCTAAACAGCGAATTTGCTAATTACGTGCCACCAGAATATCAGTTACCTGTGGTGACATTAACTGCGATGGGCGATGCGGAGTATTTTCCGATTGGGGTAAAGCACCGATACACGCGGCAGTAAGTAGTTTGAATTGATGAGCTATCAGTTTTCCAAAGTCTTATGTTATTCTATAATTAGGGTGAGATTTGATGGTTCAGCTTAAAATATGCCAGCAAAAGACATCTACCACAATACTGTCAGAACAGCTCTAGAAAAAGACGGGTGGACGATAACAAACGATCCGCTACCTTTAAAAATTGGCAAACGTACTCTCAACGTCGATTTGGGTGCAGAAAAACTATTTGCTGCCGAAAAGCAAGGTCGCAAAATTGCTGTAGAAGTAAAAAGTTTTGTGAGTGCTTCACCAGTTCATGACTTAGAAGAAGCTGTTGGACAGTATATTGTCTACGAAGATATTCTAGAGCGCTCGGAACCTGAACGGATAATATATCTGGCAATTCGTGCAGAAGTTTATGCAGAAATCTTTTCTGAACCTATTGGGCAGATTTTGTTAGAGAACAAGAGATTTAAACTAATAGTTTTTGATTCATTAAAGGAGACAATTGTCAGATGGATAGACTAGATGAGTATCGCCAAATTGTTCGCAATGTTTTAGATAGTTATGCCCAGATTTCTTACGGAGATGGAGAAATTAAAAGCAGCGTTATTGTTGACAGCGAACAAAACAATTTTTTACTAATGCACGATGGCTGGCAAGGGCCTAAAAGAATTCACGATTGTATCGTTCATGTGGAAATTATCGACGGCAAAATCTGGATTCAACACGATGGTATAGAAACGGGAATTACCCCAGAACTTGTAGAATTAGGAGTGCCTAAAGACCAGATAGTTTTAGGGTTTCATCCGTATCATGTTCGGCAACATACGGGATATGCGATCGCCTAAACGCGCTTACAATACAGAAACTTAGAATAAAAAGGACGATCGCTAAATTGTATCGGGATCAATATTTAATTCTCGCAGTTTCGCGACTAGGCGATCGGCTCGTTTCTGCGCCCAGGACTATTCTGGAAGCCCGATCGCGCTTTTTGCCTAAACACGCGATCGAACACCGAATAATTAGTTTTTAATTATTAGCAATTAGCGTTTTATTGACCATCAGTTTGTCTGAGAGCAGCCAGAATTTCCGGTCGTTTCATGCGCGCGTAGCCCCGCACTTTCCTGTCTTTGCCGATCGCCTTCAACCGTCTCAGCGAAAGACTTTCGTAGTCTTCTTCTGGGGACGGGGACGGAAACGGCAACTCCAACTGCAACTGCGGTAACTGAGGTTTCTGCTGTGCTTTCGACTGCTTCTTCGGCTGCGTTTTTGACTGCTTCTTCGGCTGTGCCTCCGGCTGTCTTTCTGAGTGAGTCCCTGCGGCTCCCAGTTGGCGGCGGAGCGTTTCAATTTGAGTTTTTAGGTCATTTTCTACGTCTTCAATGGCCTCGGAAACAAACTGATTAATTGTTTGGACTGTGCGTTCTAATTTGATTGACAGCAGTTTTTCCAGTTCATCCAACTGTCTCAAAGCACTTTCAAGATTTACCTCAGAAATAACAGCCGATGTTGGCGGACGGTTGCTGCTCGATTGTTCAATTTTTTTAGCCATTTTATCTACCTTTTCCTGAAATGCTTTTTCCACTTGTTCTAGCAAATGCTTAATCTGTTCTATTTGGTTACGCTCAAAGTTCTGCTCAGTTAGAGCTTTTACGTGCTTTTTTAGCAGGTCTTCATTTTTTTTAACAGATTGTTCTATTTGTTTTGTTAGACTATCTACCTTTTTTTGAAATGATAGCTCAAATTGTTGCAGTAGAGTCTCAATTTGTGCTGTTTTAGGAGTCGATTGCGGAGCTAAATGTTCCATTTCTGCTTGAGCAACAGCTACCTCCTCGTCGGTCATTTCAAATACCCACGCCCACATTTGTTCGGTGCCGAGTTCTTTAGCAACAATACACCAATCTGAGCCGCAGACAACTTCATATTCTTCTTCGTTGCTGTAAGCTTCGGTAGGGCGTACAATTAAAGGAATTAAGTTGCTGCCTTGCTCGATCAGACTTCTCCTGAGAGCTTCGCGGCGTTCGCGAGGAATTTCGCCCCGATGAGGCTCTGGTATGGCAATTTGGGAAGTGTAAATCTGAGTGTGACTAATTGGCTTAATCCGCAAATATTCAACTATTTGGTTTTGATCGGACGATCGCTCCATCTTGTTACAAGTCCCCTTTTGTCATTAAAATCTGCTGTGTAGGTATTTACGTATGTTTGCACTTTACAGCCTGCGTTTTAAGTGCTGCAGGACTAACCCAAAAACTCTAATTGTAGGGTGCGAGACAAACACCTTACCCAGACTGTGGTAAGTTAAAGGGTTTCTTGGCCTGAGTCTTCCCAGTCTGCGATCGAACTCAGTTATCTGGAGGAGATATCGCGTTGCTGCTGTAACTGTGCGGCTGGCTGTGCAGTGACAGCCCGATCGGCAAAAGTTACTGCAATTCCTAAAAAAGTGACTGTGAAGAGTTTAACTGCCTGCGGGACACCAATGATCCACTGCTTTACTCATCTTTACTTATTTTGGCATCAGGGCGATCGGGCTGGCGTTGCGAGTTGCGATCGCAATTGCGATTTATACGAAAGCCAGCTTTAATATCGCCCTTATTCTTTAGTCTCAAGCGAGAGGGGCGAAAGTTTCTGTAGGATGGGTTTCAACCGCCGAGTCAGATCGGGTTTTTCAACTTTTGTCGGGCGGGCTTTGAGCGCCCCAAAAATGCAATTGAGATGGCTGAAAGCTTATAAATATTTTTGCCACTTGTCAATAAGCTTAATCATTGTTTTGTCGCCTAACCCTTTACCTTTCATGCGTTCCAACACATTTTCAAAAGATGCAAACTGCTCCAAATCTCGCTCTTTGATGATTTGTTCTATTATTTGAGCTTTTATGCCAGCATTTTTCAAATTTGTAGCCAATTTGAATTTATCTTGAGTGTTGAGTGCTTCCAACAGCGGAACAGGTTTGGGAATCCGGCTTTCAACATCTTTAACCCTCTCTATCAGCGCCTGTTTTTCCCGCGTATACTCGGCTTTCAATTCATTAATTCTGTTTTCCAATCGAGTTTCAATATTTGTCAGCCGCTGTTCAAAGCTGGAGGACTGTTGGGGAACTTCACTTACAATTTTATTCTCAGTGATTGCGGTTTTTCTGAGAATTTTAAGTTGTTCCAGTAGAAGCTCTTCATTTTCTTCTTCCAGGATGAATGCTCCGATTGTCTCGCCTTTTTGAGGTTCTATTTCTTTGGCTCTCGCCGCCGCGTAGAATTCAAAGTCTCCGTCTACTATTTCGTAAGCATCCATACCGTTGCGGCGGACAATTATCGGGTTAATCAATCCTCCTGACTCTAAAATCAGTCTGGCTAATTTCTCCAAATCCGGCTCTGCAAAATTGGAACGGGGAACTGCGGATGTTATTTTTTTAACGGCAACCAGTGACGGAGATAATTTTTTCATTAGTTTTTACCTATTTTTTCCAAAACTTCGAGTGCTAGCATTTCAAATTCTTGGGATGCGATGCAATCAGGCTTAAAGTCTAGCACTGAAATGGGATCGGCGATTTCCATATTTCCCACGATTTGAAATTGTTCTGCACACTTTGCTAAATCGTCTCTCTCGTAAATTACGCTGTCCATGATTTCAAAGCCGTAGCGTTTGGGAATTGCCTCCCTCCGCTTGGGCAAACTGTACTGTACAAATTTAGAATTTGTGGAGATTTTGCAAGCAAGTACACCTAAAACTTCTAGATGTTTCTTGCCAATTTGTTTTTTGAATCCATTAACTTTTTTAATAAAATCCTTGACATTAATCAGTCCTTGATTGGCAAA
Source organism: Microcoleus sp. AT9b-C3 (assembly GCF_036705485.1). Lineage (NCBI taxonomy): Bacteria > Bacillati > Cyanobacteriota > Cyanophyceae > Oscillatoriales > Microcoleaceae > Microcoleus > Microcoleus sp. AT9b-C3. The sequence goes on from NZ_JAUBUR010000001.1 coordinate 291,175, forward strand.
AGGTTTTAAGTCAGAAGGAATAATTAAATAATCCGCCGCAATTAGGGCAACTCTAGCATAAAAATTCAACGATGGTGGCGTATCGATCAGTACAATATCATATTTATTTTGTACTTCTGCTAGTTTCTGAATTAAAATCATTCGGCTGTAATCTAGTTGATTGAGTTCCGTTTCATATTGCATTAAATCAATGTGGGAAGGAACCACATCTATTTCTGGATGGCAAAAATTAGACTTGCGAGCTACTTGTGCAATCGAGAAAAAGTCTTCTGATTGCAAAACTTGAAGAATATTATTATCTTTCAAATCGTCTTGTTCTTCATCCTCAAATTTTACTAAACCTGTCGCAAAGGTTGTATTAGCCTGACTGTCTAAGTCTATCACCAAGACTCTCTTACCTTTCTTGCTCAGCGCAGCAGCTAAATTGACTACTGTTGTAGTTTTGCCAACGCCGCCTTTATTGTGGTAAACTGCAATAATTTTCATACTATTTTGGCTTTTTTGGGGAACGGTTACATCGGATTTAACTTGAGGCTTAACTGGATAATTTTCAGGTATTTGTTCCGGTTCTGAGATTTGACTTGGCTCAGGTTCTGCGGTGGCGGGATTGTTTTGCTGTACTGGCACTTCGCTAATTAACTCAGGACTAACCAAATTAATTTTACTATCTTCCAGAAGTTCGAGATTATCGGGATTTTTTATAAATTTTAAACGCTCTCTGCCAATTAAAGCGATAATTTCATCAATTCTATTTTCAATGTCTTTTCCAGCACACTTAAAGACTAGCTGAATATCATCGGCGACTCGTTCATAAATTCTAATTTCTTTACCGTTAGTTATGAGTCCGTAGCGGATGCTCAAACTTGTTAAATAGCGATGGAGTTTTCGCAGGTGGCGGTCTAAATTTTCCTTCGGATGTTTTGCCTCCATAACTACACTCATCGGCGAGTCTGCATCGACAACTATGGGGATAACTTGGGTGGCAAATGAGAGGAAGTCTAGACGAATATTCCCAAATGCTATTTCTTGGTGCCAAGTGTCGGGCGTATAGCCTAACTTTGGTAGCAGATAGCTGACAATGAGTTTGCTTTCTACTTCGCTTTCGTTGCGACAGTTATTGGGATTGAAAGTCATTCGATTTTAGATTTTAGATTTTAGATTTTAGATTGGGAATGACTGATTTAGTAATGGTACGGATTGTGATATTGACAGTAGGGCGCGCACCCCGCCCCTTACAAAGGCTACGGATTGTAATATCGAAAAACCCGGTTGTGTTTGACAAACCGGGTTTTTCTGGCATTTATCGCGTTTAAAACTTACTTTGTTTTAGCGTTAAATTCCTGTAATGTCTGATAGCCGCCAGCGGGATTGTACAAGTGACAGTTGTCGGCAATCCGCTTCATTAAAGACCAAGAAAATTCTGTTTCGTAGAGATGATCTTGCCAATTTTCCTTTAAGCTGCTGTGGGCGAGGCGCAAATTGTACCAGGGAATAGCAGTTGAAAGGTGGTGGGGAACGTGCACGTTAATGTCGTGGCACAGAAACTCTACCCAGCGGGGATAATCGCAGTGAACTGTTCCCGATAGTTGCGCTTGGGCTTCGTTCCATTCTTCGGGTTCTTTAAAAGAAATATCAGGTGCTGTGTGGTGGACGATCGTAAAAGTGCTCATCCAGAAATGGTAAACCAGCCAGGGCACCAACCAAAATTTGACAAATCCCCAAATGCCTGTGGTTGCAATTAAAATCGGGAATCCGATCGCAGCACCGATTAACACCACTAAGACAGAAAACCGCACTTGTTCTTGTTTCTGTTGACCTTTGAAGCGCCACCACATAAAGTGTACTTTTGCCCAGTGGGCGACCGAGCCGATCCACCACATCCGACCGAATATTAAACTATAAGCTATTTGTAAAGGCTTGGACGCGCCAGCGTAGTCTTCTGCTGTCATCGGCTGCCAAGCATTATCCTCGCCCATTTTGTTGGTGTGCTTGTGGTGGTAATTGTGTCCGTGCCGCCATGCGTGAAACGGAAAAATTAACGGCAGGAATGCCAGATGTCCCACTAAATCGTTTACCCAGCGGCGGTTAGCAAATGACCGATGACCGCAGTCATGGCCGATCACAAAAAAACCGGTTAATCCGGTGCCTGTGAAAATCCACATTAGGGGTAGTAGAAACCAAGGAGAGACTGCTACGCCCCAGTAACCGACAGCAACTAAAAGAACGTTGACGATTACTTTTGTCCAAGCTTTGCGGGGGTTTTTGACGAATACTTCCCGCGGCAAGGTTTTGAGAATATCTTTGAGGCGCAGGTTGGAAGTGTCACTTGCGGATGTCAAATTTAGTGGTTTTTCGATCGATGCTGTCATAAACTGATTTCGATTCTCCGTATGCCATGAGCATGGCTTAACAAATTAGCGCAATAAAAAAGCGCCATAAAATGTCAGCTCGTTGCCAGCAAGCAGCAGACGAGTTGAGCTGTAGGCAAGCGCGTTTTAGCAAAAGCTAGCGATCGCTATCCGCAGTTAGGAATTTCTGGCACTTTTGGCAAAAAACACTGCGGGTAGCAAAACCTTTGTTTTTATAACACAGGGGCAGCACAATTAGCCTTAGCGACTGTTGTCTGCTAATTGCTGTTGCTGCCAGAAATGGGGTCTAGAGCCCGCAAGCCAGCGATCGAGCGTTGCTGTTTGAGGCTTTGCACTTCCAGCAGCAAGGATTCGATTTCCGCTTGCAAGTGCAGGAACTTAACTTGCTGATCGGCTTGGTAGGGGCACTTCACCGAATCTACTTTGCGGGCAAAACTGGTCGATAGGGTAGAAGAACTAGCCATTTCGGGGTTGCTCGCGGTGACTTGAGGCCGGGAAAGAGTGGATGAATTATTTGACATTAGTAATTGAGTAGACATATCTACACATTCACACCATTAAGTTACTTTAACCTGAACCGATCGTATTAAACATCAAATTAACCGATCGAGCTAAAATTAGTGTAAATTCTTCGGCCATTGCCTAAAACCATTGACACCGTGACCCTGATTCTACCTGCTACTGACTCTGCTGCTAACTCTGCTGCCCGCGCCGCCGAGCCGAAACGCTACGGCTGGCCCGGCTTGATCGAAGCTTATCGCCCCTACCTGCCGGTGACGGAAACCACGCCGGTAGTGACCCTCCAAGAAGGCAATACTCCCCTGATTCCAGCACCTGCGATCGCCTCTCTCATTGGTCGAGACGTGCGCGTCTTGGTGAAATACGACGGCCTCAACCCCACTGGTAGTTTCAAAGACCGGGGGATGACAATGGCGATTTCCAAGGCAAAGGAAGCTGGTGCCAAAGCAGTAATTTGCGCCAGTACCGGCAATACTTCGGCCGCCGCCGCCGCCTACGCCCGACGCGGGGGGATGCGAGCTTTCGTGTTGATTCCCGAGGGTTACGTGGCTTTGGGCAAGTTGGCGCAAGCTTTGCTTTACGGTGCCGAAGTCATTTCGATTGGGGGAAATTTCGATCGAGCCTTAGAAATTGTCCGCGAAATGGCTGTCAACTATCCCGTGACCTTGGTAAATTCGGTGAATCCTTACCGCTTGGAAGGTCAGAAAACCGGAGCTTTTGAAGTGGTGGACGCTTTAGGCGACGCCCCAGACTGGCTGTGCATTCCCGTAGGAAATGCGGGAAATATCACAGCATACTGGATGGGTTTCTGTCAATACCACCAAGCCAAAAAATGTTCGCGCCTGCCGCAGATGATGGGATTTCAAGCCGCTGGGGCTGCACCGTTGGTAACGGGCTCACCGGTGGCGCATCCGGACACCCTGGCGACGGCAATTCGGATTGGGAATCCGGCTAGCTGGAAACAGGCGATCGCAGCTTCCGAAGCCAGCCGCGGCGGTTTTGCCGCAGTCACCGACGCCGAAATTCTCGACGCTTACCGTTTGTTAGCATCGCAGGAAGGGATTTTCTGCGAACCGGCGAGTGCAGCTTCTGTGGCAGGTTTGCTGAAGGTGAAAGACCAAGTTCCGACTGGGGCGACGGTGGTTTGCGTGCTGACTGGTAACGGTTTGAAAGACCCGGATACGGCAATTAATCACAGCAACAATCAATTTAAAAGTGGCATTGCTCCGACTTTGGATGCAGTAGCTGGGGCGATGGGATTTTAAAAGAAGGAAGAGGGAACAGGGAAGAAGGAAAACTCTTTGTCATCTTCTCTCTCTTCTCTTCCTCTGCGTCCTCTGCGTCCTCTGCGGTTCGTTAAAAAAATTCTTAATTCATCACCAGGAGCAAACAGAATGGTTCAATCACCTGCCAAACTTCTAAGTGTTGATGAATTTATTGCCAACTTTGGCGACAGCGAGCGTTACGAACTAATCGATGGTGAATTAACCGAAAAGGAACCAACGGGGCCGCACGAACAAGTATCCGCCTTCCTCGGGCGAAAACTCAATGTAGAAATCGATCGTCTGGAGCTACCCTACTTTATTCCCCCTCGCTGTCTCATCAAATTATTAGGAACAGCAACAGCGTTTCGCCCCGACGTACTTGTAGTAGATCGAACTCAACTAATTAATGAACCTTTGTGGCAACAAGAACCTGTAATTACATCGGGAAACTCAATTAAACTAATCGCTGAAATTGTCAGCACCAATTGGCAGAACGACTACACCCGCAAAGTTGAAGATTACGCACTGCTGGGGGTGCCTGAGTATTGGATTGTGGATTATCTGGGCATTGGCGGCAGAGAATATATTGGCAAACCCAAACAGCCGACAATTACTATTTGTATGCTGCGAGAAGATGAGTATCAAAAACAGTTGTTTCAAAAGAGCGATCGACTGATTTCTTCACTCTTCCCAGACTTGCAGTTAACCGCACAACAAATCTTCGGAGCAAGCAGTATTTTAAATTCCTGATTACCAAACGGCGGTAGTTTGAGTAACAGTAAGCTCCGTAGCGTACACCCTACAGAATAACTTCAAAGAGCTTATATGGTGCGGAGAATCAATAAAACTTTAGCAATTATACAATGACCAAACCTACTGCAACCCTGTTAATTGCCTGTCCCGATCGCAAAGGACTCGTCGCCTTACTTGCCAACTTTATCGCATCCCACAACGGCAATATCATTCACGCGGATCACCATACAGATTTTACCGCTGGATTATTTCTAAGCAGGCTAGAATGGCAATTAGACGGTTTTGACTTAACCACCGAACAAATAACACCTGCTTTTAGTGAAATTGCCAAGGACTTAGAAGCCAATTGGCAATTGCATTTCTCCCAAAAAATTCGACGGATCGCGATCTGGGTAAGCCGTCAAGATCACTGTTTATTAGACTTGATTTGGCGACAGCGAGCGCAAGAAATCAGGGGTGAAATTCCGCTGATTATCAGCAACCATGAAAATTTAAAGCCTCTTGCCACACAATACGGTATCGACTTTGAGTATATTCCCATTACTAAAGACAATAAAGCTATTCAAGAAGCACAACAGTTAGAAATTATTAAAAAATATAATATCGATTTAGTAGTTTTGGCTAAATATATGCAAATATTGAGTCAAGACTTTATCAGAAAATTTCCCAATGTGATTAATATTCACCATTCATTTTTACCCGCGTTTGTGGGCGCAAATCCCTACGAAAGGGCTTATGAAAGAGGGGTAAAAATAATCGGTGCAACAGCCCACTATGTTACACCTGATTTAGATGCGGGCCCGATTATCGAACAAGATGTTGTGCGCGTGAGTCACCGCGATGAAGTGTCTGATTTGGTTCGCAAAGGTAAAGATTTAGAAAGAGTTGTGTTAGCAAGGGCGGTGCGATATCATTTACAAAATCGTGTTTTAGTTTATGGCAATCGGACTGTGGTTTTTGCTTGAAAGTTATGCCTGATATCAATCCTGATTTGCTACTCGTTTAATCACTCGGCGAGTGATATCAATTCCGGTTGCACGAGCCAAGTGCAGCGAATCCCAAAGTTTGCTCAGCTTGACATTTTGCATGACTGGTGATGCTGTTAAGATTTTCCGTTGCCGTCTTGTTGCGATCGCCCTTGGCCCACTTTTCGCACAGAGCCACTAATACGACGAAGTTTCGGAACTTTACGTTTGTCTGCGGGCCATCCTTCACGCTGCTGGGAGCGATCGCCATCTGTCTCTTCGGTTTGATCGTGCAACAAGATGTTCCGCGTGGGATAAGGCAAATCGAGCCCGTTTTCCACATATAGCTTTTTTTTAATAGCACAAATTACCTTGTCGCGCGATCGCAGATCGTCAATTCGGCGCGGCGGAGCAATCCACCACCGAACGCGGATATTGACCGTACTTTCTCCTAGATCCATCGCCAGTACATCGGGTTCAGGAGCTTTCAAAACCTCCTTCAGGCTGTGCAGTGCTTCCAGGATTAACTGCTTGGCGTGGTCAATATCGTCCCCGTAACCAATACTAATATCGTATTCCATGCGGCGTTTATCGAAAGCAGTATTCACAGTCACCGAATTCGTAAACAATTCGGCATTTGGAATGACAATCCGCCGACCATCATAGGTTTGGATTGTTGTAGCGCGGGTCTCAATATTTTCTACCGTTCCCTCAAAGTTTTTAAACACAATTTGGTCATCGATTCGGAACGGTTCCGTCAACAGAATTAGGATACCGGCTAAGAAGTTTTGCAAGATATCGCGAAATGCAAAACCAATCGCCACCCCGCTAATTCCTAGCAGTTGCACCAAATCCCCAGCTTTCAATGTGGGAATTATAATCGAAAGAGAAATAAATAGACCAACTAGAACGATCGTACCCTGCGCCAACCGTCCTAACACCAGCCCCAAATTTCGAGCTTGGTGGTGGTTGCGGGTAACTCGCCTGACCACTCTCTTAATTTGCCTACCCACAAAGTAAAAAATTGCAAAGACAATTAAGGCCAGCACAATATTAGGCAGCATGATCATAAAGCTGTCGATCATGCTCTGAATCTTTTTCCAGACTATGGATATCTCTGCCTTCATGAAATTTCCTCGTGCATCAGTCGTTGTCGATAGTAGTAAAATTTAGCTCGATTAAGTTCTATCTAAAGACTGTAGGTTGGTACGACGCGAGGAATATTTTTTGGATGTTTTAAAAATTTTGAATGCGGATTATAGGTTGGGACATAGTACAGTTAAATCGATTAGTAAACCCTCTGTAGATGGGGAATAATAATGAAGCGGATGAATTAATGCCTTCTAATTGCAGGAATAGCAAAAACAACGCATCGCTGACTAAATCCCACCTGCTAAGGGGACTCGCCATGCCGACAATTCCTGAATTTTTACCAGAAAGAATTGGTTTAAAGCCCCAAGCATGAGCGACAGAAATTAAAAGAAGACTATTCATTACTCCAATCCTCTTCCTTCCAGGTAGAGGTCGCTATAAAGCGGTCAATCGATTGCGCGATTTTAGATTTTAGATTTTAGAGGCGACCCCACGGATAAATGCTCTTTCTTGAGGATTTTCGATTTTAGATTTGGGATTGATTCCACGGATAAATCACGTGGCGGGTACCACCTTTGAAATTCGCTTGTCAACTGTCAACTGTCAACTGTCAACTGAACTCCTAATTCCCAAAGGGCGGTAAATCGAGTAACTGATTTTTAGAAGCTGGAAGCTGGGCGGGATTTTTGCCTGGGGCGGAAGTTTGGCGGATTTCCAGAGCAGTTTCGCCAGGATTTGCAGTGCGAGTAGGTACTATCTCCAAAGAATATACTGTCTCGGTTTTTGCAGGGGCAGGATTTTGGGCTTTGGTGAGCAAGTCAACGGCATCTCCGAGGGCGCTAGTTAAATTTTTGCTAGTTTCGGCGTGACGGGCTTCTTCTTGTTTGAGGGCTTGAGTGAGTTGTTTAACTTGTTCGATCGCCCGATCGCGCTCTTCGAGAACTTCTGCTAACTTAGCTTTAAGTTCGCCTACTGTTTGCAGTTGTGCGATTTCCTGCTGGCGAGCAACCCCAGCATCAGATCCTTCGGGCACAAGGGGGGAAAAATTTTGTAATTGCTCTATTTGTGCTTCCAGAGAAGCGATGCTTTGCTGAGCTAATTTGGCATCATTCCGCCGCTGTTCGGCTTCGGTATTGTAGAGTTGGCGCCACTGAGCAGCACTTTCACCGGCCTCATCGCGATCGCGCGAAACTTCTGTTAACTGCTGTTGCAGCCGCTTGATTTCATCTAACCACTGTCTGACATCCTGATCCATAATATTGATTTTAGATTTTAGATTTTAGATTGGGGAATGGGAAATTGGCAATTGCGAGTTGATAATGGCTTAATTAATTAACGAGTTGTGTTACGTGATCTTTCACCCCGTTTCCTGTGCGCTATGAACATTTATTACTGGTTGCGCTACCTGATTTTAGCTTTGTTTAAGGCGCTTTTAAGGCTGTTTCGAGCTCTCAAACGGAAATGGGGTGGTTTTTGGCTGTTTTGTCGGTGTTTGACTTGGGGCACGCTCAAGGAAGTCGGGGCGAAGGCGGGAGAGCAGCGCTTGCCGGGGCTGTCTGCGGAAATGGCCTACAATTCTATGCTGGCGCTGTTTCCGGGGCTGTTGGCTATTTTATCTGCGATCGCTCTGTTTGAACCTTTGCAGTCAACACTTTATCAAATCGCCCGTCTTTTGGGCGAAATTATACCCGATGACGTGCGGAAGTTGATTGGTGGCTTAATCAAAGAAATTCTGTTAACTCGCAATAAAGGGCTGTTTTCGGTGAGCTTTCTTGCCTCGATTTGGGCATTTTCTGGAGTAATGAGCGCGGCGATGGCTGCACTCGATCGCATCCATGAAACCCCGAGCGATCGAACTAGACCATTTTGGAAAGCCAAACTTATTTCTCTGACCCTGAGTATCGGTACAATTATACTATTGATTTTGGCATCGGGAGTAGTATTTGTCAGCGACTTAATTGTCCAAGCTATTGCCCGCCAGAGTTGCCTGCTGGAGTCCGTCGCCAATTGCGATTTAAAAGATGTCCAAAATTGCTTGCTCATCGTCGGCAATTGCCCTTTAGAGTCGCAACTATTAGGTGCTTGGCGGCTGTGGCGGTGGCCGATTTCTTTGGGAATTGTATCACTAGCCTTTGCCTTTATTTACCGCTACGGGCCTAGCCGCCGTCAACCAGATATTCCTATTGTGTCAGGAGCTGTTTTTGCTGCTATTTTGTGGGCGCTATTTTCAGCTTTCTTTCGGTTTTATGTTTTGCATTTGGGCAATTTTAGTTGGGCTTACGGCACAATCGGAAGTTTTATTGTGTTGCTGCTGTGGCTGGATCTTTCTTCTTTGGTGATGCTGATCGGCGCTCAGTTGAATGTGACCGTGGGAAAGGCAATTAAACAATCAAAATTCAAATAATTTGTTAATTGTTAATTCTTATTTGTTATTTGCCGGATGCTGGCTTACCGACGGAGTAAAGTGCTGAGGATACCCGCAACAAAAGACAGCAAAATAAGTATCCAAATGACACCACCGGGAATGAAGGTCAAGATCCCAACACCTCTAAGAATCCAAACTAGGAGGGTGAGGGCCAGGATAGTCAAAAAGATGCGGGTAGATAGTCGCATTTGAAATCTAGGAGAATTAGTCATGTTGAATCTTAAAATTTTGTCTGGATCAATGATAGCTGTTTTATTGGCGATCGGCAGTTACCTCACCTTAATTTCCACTCCCGGTTCCACTGTTGCGCCTGGGGCTACAAATGTGCTGGGAGAAGCGGCAAATGCTGCTCAAAAAACACCTTCTGCAAGTTTAACAATTTCCGCTCGCACAATTGGAGCGGCCAAGGTGGGGATGACTTTCGGACAATTGAAAAAGGCTCTCGGTTCCACAGCACAGTTTAAGGTACAGTCTCCTTTTATGGTAGACTTTGATGCTGTGGCTGTCAGCCAGTCGGGAAAAGTGCAATATCGGATTATCTACGCTGCGGGTACAAAGCTAAAAGATACCGATGTCATTGAACTTTTGATGACTGAAAATGCTAATTATAAAACAGTTCAGGGCGTCGGGCCGGGAATGACTTTGAAACAAGCTGAGGCAATTTACGGCAAAGCGACTTTATCTTATAACGTGGATAATGAGATGAGAGAAGGGGTTGTATTTGCCAAGCAACCCACTAGAAACATTATGTTTGTTCCCAAGGCTGAAGGCAAACAATTTGGGGGAGTTTATGGCGCTGGTCAAGGGGGATTTTATCAGACTAATAAGTATCAGCCGAATGCTGTTATTAAGTCTGTGATGGTGCGGAAGTAAGTTATCAGTCCTGGACGCAAAAACCCGGTTTTTTAACGTAATTGCGTCATTTTAGGTTGATGGCGCGAGAAAGCGGGTTTTTTGCTGTTTCTGCGGGCTGTAATGCGTCTTCTGGGCAAAAAAAAACCGATTTCTAACCACCTCTGCGTCCAGGACTATAAAAATTAAGGATTAACTGTGGGTAACTCCAAATACTCTTCGTTGTCCAGATAATCTCTAATGTTCTCCAGTATTTGACGCAAATACTCTAGGGCTTCTTCCTTAATTTTTAAGAGTTCCTCAATCGTCTTATCTCGCCCCACTTCCTCAAAAGACTTAATCCCGTGTGCTAAGTCATTTCTATTACTTTTAATAACTACAAGGTTTTGCCCGTTTTTTGTTTTAGCAAAGTCTGTTTGATATGAAAAATCATATTTTTCTGCTATTTCTTTAATCAACCTAGCATCCACATTTCCTGAAAATAGTTTTTCGCGATCAAATGTAGCTGTGATGATATCAGTAGAGAGTTGGTGAATTGTTAAATAAAGTTTCTTAGGAGAACGATTTTTAAGATTTTGGAGGACAATCAGTTTGATTTCTGGTTTTAGTTGGTCAAAGGAGATTGCTTTATTTTTGAACTCCTCAAATATGGCTTCAATGGCATTTCGCATAGTGGATTCAACTAGGTTATACAGTAACAAAAAACCATTAGCTTTGAGAGTTTTTGCTAACTCGGGATCGATGCTTTTAATTTTGTATTTGCCAGGAGTATCGAGGAAAGCTAACTTCGTTGTCTGTTTTTCCAAGCTCTCCAGAAAAATGAAGTAATCATTCACCTCTTTGGCGCGTGTATTAAAGTCTAAGAGTAGAGTATTCATGATTGACCTAGCAGTTAATCGGCGGCACAATTACTTTGTTTCTCAAACTGGTTCCCTGAGATTGTGTGCCGTATTGAAAATGTATTTACTTTGCCCTTAAAATGTTTGTGTGCGTTCAAATAAATCTATTCGGGCTTCCTTACTTGCAACTTGGGTTAGTTGGATAATGCGAATTCTAATTCTGTTGAAGTTCCTCTGGCGAGGAAGCAGCAAATCTGCAAACTTAAATCCATTTAATTGCTTTAATTTTTTGAGTCCACTTAAGGTTAATTCGTTGTTAACAAATCTAGTTAGGCTAATAATGCGTTGTGCACCATCTACGATCTCTAAACGTGCTTCATCATTTTCATCATGACCGATCTCAACAACGAATATATAAGGTATTGGCAGCCCCCAAATTACCGATTCGATAAACTTTGATTGCCTTTCGTCATTCCACACAAGTTCACGTACGTAGTCCGGAATAAACAACTTATTAGTATCATCGTTAATTCCTTCCCTATATTTTTGAACGAGTATTTCGACTGGATACTCTTTCGTGTCGTAATTAATTTGCTTCTGCTTGTCGCGAATTTCCATTTCAGCAGCATTTCTGCGTTGAAGCGTAATTTCTTCTAGTTTCGATCGCATATTTTTAAGTAACGAGAAAGTGTTGTGGATATGATAATTTTACCACAGCCCAAGGTTGATAAATTCCTGTTCTGTTCGTAGAATTTTAGTCTTGAGGCCACCCCAGTATAAATTCTGATTTGGCTGAGAGGGTACGGACGATCGCACTTATCCAAAAAAAGTGCGCTCACAAATCTTTAGTTAACCGAAGTTGCCGCAAAAATTAGCATTTATAACGCGCTGCTGACGGAATTGGCAGGGCGGCCCAACGCAGATAAACGGTGACTGTCCCCACTGGAATCGAAGACAACCTCAAACTTAACGTGAGGTATAGTTTGTCGCAAAAACTAAAAATGCCCGTCTGCATCTGAACGACTGCAGAAGCGGGCGACAATCATCCATTGATGAGTCGGTAACAGACGGGCGATCGCGCCAACAATGCCAACTACCAGCGCCAGGATAATTAGTACGATCGCCGATCGCCACATGGTGATTCCTCTTGATAGGTAAAAACGAGTTAATCCAGGGCGAATCTTAAACCCATCGACCCACTACAACTCTGAGCGTTCCATCTGCCAAAGTTTCCTCTTCTTCAATATGAAAACCCTCTGACTGCACCGCCGCCATCAAACTTTTGCGCGCGTATTTCTGACTAATTGAATTGACAAAATCCTGCTGGTTAATTCGAGCGCCCCAAAAATCCGCCACCAATTCATAATCCTCTCCGCTGCGACGAAAACCCAAATCGTAACCATTGGATTGCCGAATCACGTACTCGGCATTAGTTTGGTCACCCCGATAACCCCGTACCTGCACATTGCACTCTACTTGATAACCCAACTCTTCCAACACTTGATGTAGCAGTTCGCCGTTCTTGATCTGAACCTTGATCGTTGTGAAGTGTGACATATCACTTTCGGATTTTTGTGTGAAACGCTAATTTGATTATAATACTATAAACTGCACCAGTCAATAAGTTAGAAGTGGCGCTCTTAAGAGAGGTTTGAGCGTCACCGAAAGCAGCAAGGGTACAAGCCCCCGGATTCATCTGTGCAGAAATTAACAACCTAGTATCCGATTACAATTACCCCGATTTATCCGTGAGTTCGGTTTTTTAAATCGTCCAATTATTCAATCTAAAATCTAAAATCTAAAATCCTATGATCGCCGACAATTCTAACCAACCCAGAGAATATGATGCCGTCCTCGGCGGCCAAAGTCAAATCCCGATCGCCGGCGCAGTTTTGGGAGGCATCGCCGGGGTCAAGCAGCGCTTCAACAGTCCTAGTATCGAGTCGCGGATTGCCGCTGTTAAAGATGCTCCTAAATACGGAGGCGCTGGTTTAAATTTAGCAATGGAGGCGCTGCTTGACCCCGCAGCAGAAGTGCAGCAAGTTGCTTATTTAATTTTGCGGCCGAGGACAGAACCTCTAGTGCGCCAAGCTTTAAAAAACTTCGTGCCTTACAAGCTTTTTGACTGCATCCGCACTGTCAAAACTGGCACAAATCTTGCCATTAGTCCCGGAGGATCTCGCACGGCGAGTTTGCACGGGAAAATAATTAGAATTTGCGATGTAGATCCAGGAGAAATACTCTATACTGTTGACAAGTATCCCCGCGCTCAAGAAACTTTTGTGCTTTGCCAAGAAAGTGAAGTGTTTGTGAGGAGTAGAAATACTCCGAAACACCGGGCGATCGAAATTTGGCAGGGAGGAGAATTGCAGCATACTTCCCTCGGACATGAAGCGGAAATTAGCGCAATTGTCGTCAGTCCCGACAGTCAAGTTATCGCCAGCGGTTCGGCAGACACTACTATCAAAATTTGGAATTTAGAGACGGGAAAGTTAATCTGTACTTTTGGCAATCTTTTAACTTGGGGAGCTCATAAAGCAGGAATTGTTAGTCTTGCTTTTAGCCCGATCGCACAAACTCTCGCTAGCAGCAGTTCTGACGGTACAATTAAACTGTGGAACCTCCGCAGCAGAGAGTGCTCCCAAACAATTAAGGGTTATGCGAATTGTCTGGCTTTGGGTCCAGACGGGCAGACTTTGGCTACTGGCGGCTGGGACAGAAACATTCAACTGCGACAGCTATCGAATCCAGATAGTTCAATCACATTGGCAGGGCATTTTAACTCGATAAATGCGATCGCCTTTAGTCCCGACGGACGCACTGTTGTCAGTGCTAGTGCGGATGGTAATATCAAATTTTGGAATGCCAGTACCGGCGAACATATTCACACTCTCAACGGACATCAAAACTCTGTTACTTGTCTTACTTTTAGCAGCGATGGTGCAACTATTATCAGTGGCAGTTTAGATAAAACTGTCAAAATTTGGGGAGTTAATTGAAGGAAGAAGGAAGTTCGGCAACGGATTCTGTAACGGATGTAGCGGATGGAATAAATAGGGAATAGGGCATAGGGAATAGGGAATAGGGCATAGGGCATAGGGCATAGGGCATAGGGCATAGAAAATAGGGCAGAAGGCAGAAGGCAGAAGGCAGAAGGCAGAAAGAAGAGGGAATCGACCTCATGATTTTCAAAACTTAAGTACCTCCTAACCATTCAGCCGCTGCCTATATTTCAATTGTCCCGATTCCCTCTTCCTCGGTGCGTGAATCTACGCAAACAAATATAATAATTTTACAATCCCAGTTCCTGTGCAAACCTAGAATTGCGGAACTGCTTTTTGCACTACTACAAATAATTACCGTAAAAATACCGATTAGCAGGCATTATTCAGCTTATTATAATTTGTGAACTGTCGCCGAAAAGCCTGAGCGATCCGCAATTTCTGAATCCTTTAAAGTAGCTTTAATATATCGCATCTGGGTCGGATGAGTATTCCTGCTAATTGTAATATTTGACTTAAAAAGTTTATGCTTAAAAGATAGGCTGGGGTTAAATATACAGTGCGCCCTAGAGTAACCATGTCACACTGCAACCAATCCATCTCTCGTTCCCGCAATCTCGCAGAAATGTGCGATACTGCTGCCAGTTGGCAGCAAAAAGCCGATCGACTAACGGTAGAATTAAGCAGCACCCAGGAACTGCTTCACGCAGAAATCGATCGGCTCAAACAAGCCAACGAAACCCTTCACGCCGCTGTCTGTTGTGCCCCAATTTTTTTGTGGGCAACAGACAGAGAAGGCAAGTTAACCCTTGCAGCAGGGAAAGGATTAGAAAATTTGGGACTCAAACCAAGTGCAACTGTCGGGCTGTCGATTTGTGAAGTTTACAGCAGCCAGCCAGATATCTTAGAAAATATTGCTGAGGTATTAGCAGGAAACGATCGTACTTGGAACATCCGAGAGAGGCATTTTATTCACGAAATTCGATCGGCAGCGCTGCGAGATGGAAACGGCGAAGTTGTCGGGGCAGTGGGTGTTTCTACTGAAATTACCGAGCGCGAGCAGTTGATCGCAACTCTGGAAACGGCAAATCAAGAATTAGAACAGAGACTTCAGCAGCAGACTGCATTCTTCAATGCAGCACTTGCCGAAAGCGAAAAAAAGTACCGCAACCTCGTAGAAACCTCCCAAGAATTGATTTGGTCGATCGATATTGAAGGCCTCTTGACTTTTGTCAATTCCGCCGCCAAACGCATCTATGGTTACGAACCGCCAGAAATGATCGGACGCCGCTTCACCGATTTTTTAGTTCCCGAGCAAGAAAGTAGACCAAGAGAAATATTTGCCCAACTTTTAGCGAGAACCAAAATTCAGCCACAAACCGCTAATTCTCCTTACGAAACAGTACACATTCGTAAAGACGGTACTCCCGTTCACCTGCGCGTCAAAAGCATCGTCAACCAAGCTGAAAACGGCGCTATTTTAGGCTTGTGCGGAACGGCGACAGATATTAGCGAGCACAAGCGATCGGAAGAAGCACTCCAAGAAGCTACAGACCAACTTCGGGCCGTTTTGGATGCTGTACCCGGACTGATTTCTTGGATCAGTTCAGATTTGCGGTATATTGGAGTCAACCAGCACTTAGCAACCTCATTCAACCTGTCTCCTGAAAGCTTTGTCGGTCAAGAAATCAACTTTCTCGACAAAGGCTCGACTTTCGGAGAACTGATCCGAATCTTTTTTAACAGTTCATCTCAGCAAACCTGCCAAGAAATAGAAATAGAAATTAACGGTTTCGTCCGCAACTATTTGATAGTAGCTCAGAAATATCATCAGGGAACCGCAGCAGTTTCTGTAGGAATAGACATTACCGACCGCAAGCGTGCCGAAGCTCTCAAAAACCAATTGATCTGCTCGCTGCAAGAATCAGAACACAAATTTCGTAGCCTTTATGAAGCCACCAGCGACGCAGTAATGTTGCTTGACGAAAAGGAGTTTTTTGACTGCAACCCCGCCACCTTAAAAATATTTTGCTGTAGCAACACAAAACAATTTTACGGCAAGAAGCTGAGCGACTTTTCTCCACAATTTCAGCCTAGCGGACAAGACTCATCCAGTCTAGCAATACAGAGAATATCGACAGCAATGCAAACAGGTAGCTGTCGTTTTGACTGGGTACACAAACGACTCGACGGTTCAGAATTTCCCGCTGAAGTGCTGTTAAATGCAATGGAAATTAACGGACGAAAAGTAATTCAAGCAGTAGTGCGGGATATTACAGATCGCAAGCGCGACGAAGATGGCATCAAAGCATCCCTTGCCGAAAAAGAAGTTCTCCTCAAAGAAATTCACCACCGCGTCAAAAACAACCTCCAAGTTATTTCCAGTTTGCTCAAACTTCAATCCCGCTACATCCAAGACAGCCACGTTAGTGAAATGTTAAAAGAAAGTCAAAACCGAGTCAGATCAATGGCCCTGGTTCACCAACAATTGTATCAATCCAAAGACTTGTCAAACATTGACTTTGCTGAATACATCCAAAATCTCGCCCACAATTTATTCCAAGCTTATGAAAATCATGCAGAAGGCGTCAACTTGCAAACAAATATTGCGCCGTGTTCTCTCAATATTGATACGGCAGTTCCTTGCGGCTTAGTTATCAACGAGCTTGTGACAAATGCCCTCAAATATGCCTTTAAAGGACAAGTTAAAGGTAAAATTAACATAGATTTCACTTTAGATAATAACAGAGTTTGCGTGCTAACTGTAAGCGACAGCGGCATTGGTTTTCCTCAAGACTTAGATTATCGCAAAGCCCGAACATTGGGTTTGCGACTGGTCGGGTCTTTAGTCAAGCAAATCCGGGGGGAAATAGAACTGTTAGAAACTGCGGGCACGACTTTTAGAATAACCTTTTGTCAACCCAAATTGCACTTGGAGGAGAAAAATTAGTGTCCAACAACAAAATTCTGATAGTTGAAGACGAGAGCATCATTGCAGAAGACATTTCCGACAGTTTGATATCTCTAGGATATAGAATAACTGGCATGGTCTATTCGGGAGAAGAAGCGATTGAATCGGCAGCCAATTTGCGCCCGGATTTAGTTTTAATGGATGTTAACCTGCAAGGAGAAATCGACGGCATTACAGCAGCAGAAGAAATTCGCTTGCGCTTTCAAATTCCAGTAGTTTATCTGACAGCTTATGCCGATGAAACTACTTTGCGACGAGTCAATAGTACAAAACCGTTCGGCTATATTGTCAAGCCATTTGAAGAAAAAAACTTGCACACAACTATTCAACTGGCACTCTACCGACATCAGTATGACAGCTTGACCAACCTGCCGAATCGTTCATTTTTGCGAGAAAAGTTAAGTCGAGTATTAGATGGTCAAAAAGAATTGTCAGGAGTCATTCCAGTTGTCACGCTTAGCTTAGATAAAATCAACCGCATTAACAGTACCTGGGGACACGATATCGGCGACTCAGTGCTTTGCAGCATCGCCCAGCGGCTAACTAACTGCATGGACAACATTAATATTGTTGCTCGTTTGGAAGCGGCAGAATTCGCGCTGATTCTCAAACCAGTTGCAGAAAAACAGGATGTGGCTAAGATTGCTCAAAATATTTTAGATATTGTATCCCAAGGTATGATTCTCAAAGATTGCGAAGTCTCTGTCACTGCTAGTATGGGAATCTGCTTGTATCCCGGAGACGGCACCGACGGAGATGAAATGCTGAAAAATGCTTATATAGCAATGTATCAATCTCAGCAAAAAGGCGGCAATACTTATCATTTTTATACTGCCAAGAATGCTAATTTTTTTATCAATACACTTCTTCAAGAAACTTGCTTGCGCCATGCTTTAAAAAGCTCAGAGTTTGAAGTATACTATCAGCCGCAAATAGACATTAAAACACGTAAAATTATTGGTGCTGAAGCTTTGGTGCGCTGGAATCATCCAGAACGGGGGCGAGTTTCCCCGGGGGAATTTATTCCAATGGCTGAAGAAATGGGCTTGATTGCACCGTTGGGCGAATGGGTATTAGAGACTGCTTGCCGGCAAACTAAAACATGGCAAAGAGCAGGTTTACCGCCCCTGCGAGTGGCAGTTAACGTATCAGCCCGTCAATTCGAGCGCAAAAATTTCACGGAAAGAGTCAGGGAGATATTAACAGAAACTGGTCTCGATCCCAAGTGTTTGGAATTAGAACTGACGGAAAGTCTGGTTTTGCAAGACGAAATTGCAGCAGCTAAAGCTTTTACGGTGTGGAGAGATATGGGGATTAGGATAGCAATTGATGATTTTGGAATGGGATATTCTTCTTTGAGTTATCCAAAAAGGTTTCCGTTTGATGCGATCAAAATAGACAAGAGTTTTATTCGCGACATTGCAGACGATCCCCAAAATGCAGCGATTACAATAGCCATTATTCAAATGGCACACTGCATGAACATGAGTGTGATTGCTGAGGGGGTAGAAAATGAGTCGGAACTTGCTTTTTTGTGCGAGCATGAGTGCGACGAAATTCAAGGTTATTTTTTCAGTCAAGCTTTGCCTAGGGCTGAGTTTGAAGCCCTGCTGAAAAGCGATAAGTGCTGGGATCTATAGGAGAAGGAAGAAGTCCGATGGCATCGGGCATAAGGCATCGGGCATCGGGCATCGGGCATCGCGCATCGGGCATCGGGCATCGGGCATCGCGCATACCTCACCACGCTTGAGAACCGCTATAATAGGTAATTAGTAATTGGTGTAATACCAATTTTTTATGAGGCCCCGTAGAATCCGAGCCCCCCTAGCCCCCCGCGTCCGGGGGGGACAAGAGTCCGATCTTTCGTCCCCCGACTATCCGCGAGAGGCGAGGGGGATCGAGATATGTGCAACTTCACATTAAATTGGTATTAGAAATTACTAAATAATTATAAAAAATGCCAATGTCCTGACAAAGAATTAGCACAACATTTTTCTTGAAATAAAAAGATAATTAAATCTAGATTGTGTGATTTGGCAGAGTCTGGTTTTCCTATCCATTTGACTAATACTGCTGTGAGTCAAGTGGAAGAAGTGACACGGAACCAGACAACGGGATCAACTACTTATGATTCTAAGGGTAGAGAAAGGGTGAATACAGCCCCTTGACCGGGCTTACTACTGGCTGTAATACTGCCTCCATGGGCTTCAATAATGCGTCTGGCAATCGCTAGACCCAGACCAACCCCATTCTTACTAGAGCGGCTCGTGGTGTAAAACTGTTCAAAAATGCGAGGTAAATCGGTTTCAGGAATGCCGCTTCCCTGGTCTCGAATTGAAATCAGAGCCTGTTGCTTGTTGCTAGAGGCAGCAATGAAAATACGAGCATTGGGGGTAGAGTACTTAATCGCATTGTCTAAGAGATTCAAAAAAGCCTGTAATAAGCGTTCCGAATCGCCCATAATCCGAAGGTCAGCAACATCAACTTCTACAGTCACGTTTTTAGCCTGCATACGAACTTCCATTGCTCTAATCGCACGGCTGATGACACTTTCTAAGGGAATGGCTTGGATTTCTAATAGCGTGACACCCGCTTCTAAGCGTCCTAAATCAAGCAAATCGTGAATTAAGCCCGAAAGCCGCTTCGTCTCCTCTTTGATAGTTTGAAAGAAGCGATCGCGCAACTCCAGCTCATCCACAGCGCCACGCTCCAGCGCATCAATGGTGACCTGAACATTACTCACAGGCGTCCGCAGTTCATGGGAAACATTCGCTAGGAAGGCTCTGCGTTCGTTGTCCAATGATTTCAACCGCTCACTCATACGATTCAGTTCCGTTGCGAGTTGGTCTAGTTCATTGCTTTGACGAATCACGAGTTTGTCATCAAACTGTCCTCTACCCACGCGAATCGCAAAGTTTCGCATCACCTCAATGGGTTTAGAGAGACTCCGGGCTAATCGATCGCTGACCAAGGTACAGAGAAGAATGGTAATGCCAAGGGCGGCTAAAATTGTCCAGATCACCCTTACAAACTGTTTCTGAAACTGTTCTAAAGTAATCGAGATGCGCAATATCCCCAACATCTGACCGTTGCGACTCATCGGTTTGACAATATAGAGGCGATCCTCCCTTGATAAAACCCCTTTAGTAACGCCCTGCACCGAATGACCGTCTAGTGCTTCTGAAACGCCAGATATCAGCAGCCAATTGGTGATTTGTCGATCTGTTTGAGGGTTAGAGGTGGCTAGGAGCGAACCTTGGGCATCAAATACACGGAGTGCGATATTGGCGGGTGCCCCATAGCGCCGAACAATGATCTGCACCCGTTGCATATCTTTTTCTTCGAGGGCATCTGCAACGCTCTCGCTCAGTGCTGTTGCCCAGTTTTCTAAATCTGTCTGACGAGACTGCATGAAAAAGGCATAAAACGTCCATAGGATATAACCAGACATAAGCGAGGTTCCTAAGACGATCAGGAGCAGGTAGGTAGCCAAGAGCTTCGTGTGGATTGAATTCCACCGAAGAGATGCTAACCATCTGCTCGTAAAGGAGTCTTGGGCAAAAAGTTTCATCGGCTCAAACATGGCTGGGATAAATGGTGTATCCGTTGTAAGTGATCCTAACCTAGCGCCATTGGTCATGGATTGAGCCAACCGAGCTATCAAACCCTTGAAGGATGCCTTAATCGCTTTTAAGTAGATTCCGCATGATGGCGGCGCAGCAAAGCTTTAATCCGTGCGAGCAATTCCTGCGTATTGAAGGGTTTGGTCACATAATCATCTGCCCCTGCCTCTAAGCCCAACACTTTATCCATATCTTGGTCTTTAGCCGTTAGCATCAGTATAGGCACATTAGAAAAAGCCCGGATACGCCAACACACTTCCATCCCATCAACTTCTGGCATCATCAGATCGAGCAGAATGAGGTCGGGTACTTGCTTGTGGAATTGTTTGATCGCGCTGTGTCCATCTGGTGCTGTAGTGACCTCATAGCCTTCCTTTCTCAGTGAGTAAGCAAGGCTTTCACAGAGTGGGGCTTCGTCGTCTACCAACAAAAGATGCGGCATTAGTATAAATAGTTATATTTGATATCGAATATCTCAAAGACAGGATTCACCGACATCTACCTTGAGAGGTACATCGTCTTGCTCCCGCTCAAGTTTTGCTGCTTACAAATACTAGGCAGCAAAACGATGGACAGTTACGAGCGGTTATACCAATTTAATGTGAAGTTGCACATATCTCGATCCCCCTCGCATCTCCCTGATACTCGGGGGACGAAAGATCGGACTCTTGTCCCTCCCCCGGACGCGGGGGACGCCAGGGTGATCGGATTCTACGGGGCCTCATAAAAAATTGGTATAAGAGGTAATTGGGAATTGGGAATTTTTCCGAAAAACTAAGGACTAAGGACTAATGACTAATGACTAATGACTAATTTAAAAGATACGATCGATCGCCCAACCAACTTCCCAGCCACAGCCCGAAACCCGAAGTAGCCACCAACAGGATAACCGTGTAAAGCCCGCTGCTAGTGTGGATCAACCTTTCTGCGGCTACCATCCGCGCCACAACTCCTGCAATAATGCCGATCGCAGCCCAAGCCCCATAAACAGTCTTAGACCCGGCGATAGCCAAGGCTTGGACGATCGCCTCCAAGCCCGCCCCAGCCAAAGCCCCAGCCCACGCCCCAATCCCCAGCCCGATCGCACCTCCGATCCCGACGGGGCCGCCCGAATGCCCACCTACTTCCGCCGCCAGCCCGCACATCAAGCCAACAACCGCCCAACAGAGGGCCGCCACCAACACCTTGACCCAATTCCCAGAACCCGTTCCAGCCATCAATCCCACCACTGTCACCACTCCCGCGACAGCCAAAACAGCAGCCACAGCCCGCGACTCGGCCTCGGAACTGGCGATCGCCCCCAAACCAGCCCCAACGGCGCCCCAAGCAGCCCCTGTTCTCATTCCTCCCGCCTGAAAACCGGCGATCGACCCCCCCACCGCCCCAGCCAAAACTAAGGCCGCCAGCCACACTTTAGGCGTTGCTGAACCCTCCGCCAGCAAAATCGCGGCCCACAGCCAATCTGCACCGCAGATTAAAGCCCACATCCACAGCGGGGCGGCTGATACCGTCAAAATCCAACCGGTCAAAGCGTAACTCGCCACGGCGATTGCCAGGGGCCACCAAGGGAAGCTTGAATAGTGTTGAGATGGCCGCACTTCCCTCGGCGGGCTTGGCGGTTTTGAGTATTGAGTTGAAAATTCTGTTTTCCTTCTCGAGGTCAGCTTTCGATAGTTTTGAGATGGCCGTGCTTCCCTCGCAACGCTTCGCCCTGGGTGCTTTCTGCCCCCCGATGCTTGACGATTGTTAGTGGTAAATCGTTTCTTGCTTGATGAGTTTTTTTGAGTGAGAAATTTTTGGGAGGCGGCTTTTGGGCGGGTTTGACGGCGCTGGGAACCACGCCTGGCGGCTGATTTTCCAGAACGCCTTCTCAGCGGCTTTTCCGGCGCAGGGGGCGGTGGCTGCTGAAACTGTTTTTCGATCGACCTCGATTCAGGCTGACTCAGAAACGACAGCAACTGCTGGTAAGCTTCATTAATTTCTGTTAATCTTTGGTGAGCTTTTTGTTGCAGGCGGTCATTGTTGGCAAACCGATCGGGATGCCACACAAACGCTAAATCCCTGTAAGCGCGCTTAATGTCTTCTAAGGAAGTTCCAGGCTCTATTTCGAGGATTTCGTAGCATCGATTAATGTCAGCCATAGGCTTCGGGCAGGTTTTTGTAAATTCGCGTGAAGCGAAGCTATCCCGTAGGGAATCATACTTAACATCTTCTACTATTCTCAGCCAAGCTGCACAGTAAGCCGCTCCCCGCTCAAGTGTCAAGCGTCCTCAAGTCTGCGGGCCAGTCGATTTTAGATTTTAGATTTTAGATTTTGGATTTTGGATTTTGGATTGAATAATTGGGGATGACTGATGATATAAGAGTTTAGAGCTTGTTGGCAGTTGGATTCTTTGCTTGAACAGTTATGACAACTGGCTACAATGAGAAAATCCTTTCGTGCGATCGGGATCTGTGTCTGTGTCGGAAAATCAAGCACCCACCTTCATCTTAGTTGACGGCCACTCCCTGGCCTTTCGCTCCTACTTCGCCTTTGCCAAAAGTCGAGACGGAGGCTTGCGAACTACGACGGGCATTCCCACCAGCGTCTGTTTTGGCTTTCTCAAGTCGCTGCTGGAAGTTATGGCGGCCCACGACCCCCAGTACATGGCGATCGCCTTTGACCTCGCCACGCCCACATTTCGCCACGAAGCAGACGACACCTACAAAGCGGGTCGAGCCGAAACACCGGAAGATTTTAAGCCGGATATGAAAAACCTGCAAGAATTGCTCACCTATTTGAATTTACCTGCCATAACTGCTCCGGGCTACGAGGCGGACGATGTTTTGGGGACTTTGGCAAACAAAGCCAGCGCGGCCGGTTATCAGGTCAAAATCCTCACGGGCGATCGCGATTTGTTTCAATTAGTAGAAACCGAAAAACAAATCAGCGTATTATATTTGAGTACCGATGAACTCAGGCGATCGGGCAAAGGCAAATCCCAAGAATACGGCCCGGAAGCTGTCAAAGAAAAACTCGGTATTTTGCCCGAACAAGTAATAGATTACAAAGCTTTGTGCGGCGACAAATCCGACAACATCCCCGGAGTCAAAGGCATCGGCGACAAAACCGCACTGCAATTGCTGGAAGCTTACAATTCCCTGGATGGAATTTATGCAGCCATCGATGAGATTAAAGGAGCAACTAAGAAAAAGCTAGAAGAAGGCAAAGAAGCTGCTTATCATTCTCAACGCATGGCGACAATTGTCCAAGACGTGCCCTTAGAAATCAACTTAGAAGATTGCCAGCTTATAGGTTTTGACGAATCAGCCTTGATTCCGATGCTGGAAAAGTTGGAATTTAAAACATTTTTAAGCAAAGTTAAACAAATTCAAAAGCGTTTTGGTGGCCCTGAACAGCCATTAGAAAAGGGCGGGCAAGATGCCCACCCCACAATCAATTCAATGGAGAGTGGAACAGGCATCTTGCCTGTTGCCGACAGTGGAACAGGCATCTTGCCTGTTGCAAAGGGCGGGCAAGATGCCCACCCCAAAATAGATAAGTCACCTCAAACTTCTGAAAGTTCAGAAGAAAATGCCTTATGGTTTTGGAGTTATGATGATACCGCCGCTCAGCAACCGCCAATTAAACCCCGAATAATTCAAACAACCGAACAGTTAAACGAATTAGTCGAACTGCTGCAAACCTTCACCGACAAAGCCTCACCCGTAGCGTGGGATACCGAAACCACCGCCCTCGAACCGCGAGACGCCGAATTAGTCGGAATTGGCTGCTGCTGGGGAATCGGTGAAGAGGATGTCGCTTACATTCCCACGGGACATAAAACGGGCAAAAACTTGGACAAAGCCACAGTTTTAAATGCTTTGCGTCCGATTTTGGAAAGCGAGAATTATCCGAAAGCGCTGCAAAATGCTAAGTTCGATCGATCGATCCTACGCTGTCAGGGAATCAAACTAGCCGGAGTCGTCTTCGACACCATGCTAGCCAGTTACGTACTCAATCCCGAAACCAGCCACAGCCTCAGCGAACTGATAAAAAAACACTTAGTCGATTCAGAAGAAAATCACAGTGTCAGCGAATCGTTAAGGGAATACTTACGCAAGAATCCCAACAGTTATAATCAATTAGTACCAAAAAACAAAACAATTGCTGACATCAGTATTGTAAAAGTAGCCGGATACTGCGGCATGGATGTTTACACTACATTTCACTTAGTAGGTAAACTTAGAGCAGAATTGGATAAAGCTGATGAATCTAGCTTTCCCGATAAGTCTTTGCAGAAGTTGCTGCTGGAAGTAGAACAGCCCCTAGAACCAGTTTTAGCAGAAATGGAATATCAGGGGGTTCGCATAGACATACGACATCTTAAAGAACTCTCCAATCAACTGGAACCACAATTAGCAGCAATTGAGCAGGAAATTTATAACGCCATACCTCTTGAGGATTTCAAGGCTTATCTCGCCCAAAAACTCGAACATATCGAACCCACTTTAGGGACGGTTCCTCAGAAAGTTTACGAAGCCGTACCTAGTGCAATTTTAAAGCCTTATCTCAAGAAAATATTGCCAAAAAATAACCTTAATTTGGCTGAAATTAAGCAGAAAGTTGACAACACAGTACCGAGTGAACTTTTAAAGTTGAACTCACCATCCCAGTTGAGCGAACTGCTGTTTGACATACTCAAGCTAAACACCAAAAAGTCTCGTAAAACCGCGACCGGCTTTTACTCCACCGATGCTTCCTTCCTAGAAAATTTGCAAGGAGACCATAAGGTTATCGATGCTATCTTAGATTACCGTACCCTGCAAAAGCTTTACTCTACCTATGTAGATGCTATACCGAAGCGGGTGCGTCCCGATACTCAGCGATTGCATACTGATTTCAATCAAACTGTTACAGACACAGGTCGTCTGTCTTCTTCTAATCCTAATTTGCAGAATATTCCAATCGGTACGGAATTTTCTAAGCAAATTCGCAAGGCTTTTTTACCGGAAGAAGGTTGGCTGATGGTGTCGGCTGACTATTCTCAAATTGAACTGCGAATTTTAGCTCACTTGAGTCAAGAACCTGTGTTAATAGAAGCTTACCAAAATAACCGAGATGTGCATACCGTAACGGCTCAACTTTTGTTTGAAAAGGAAGACATAACTCCCGACGAGCGCAGGTTTGGCAAAACGATTAATTTTGGGGTAGTTTACGGTATGGGAGCGATCAAGTTTGGACGATCGATGGGCAAGACTTCCAAAGATGGCAAGGAGTTTATTGCGAAATTTAACGCTCGCTATAGTAAAGTTTTTGAATATTTGGAGAAAGTAAAAAAAGAGGCGATCGCCCTCGGATACGTTACCACAATTCTAGGTCGCCGCCGCTATTTTGAATTCGAGAGCGAAAGCCTCCGCGACTTAAAAGGCCGTAATCCCCAAGACATTCACTCCGATAGACTTAAATCTCTCAGCAGAGATGATGCCCAATCTTTGCGGGCCGCAGCCAACGCTCCCATTCAAGGTTCCAGTGCTGATATCATTAAACTTGCCATGATTGAAGTACACAAAATTTTGCAAAACTATCAGGCGCGGCTGCTGCTGCAAGTTCACGATGAATTAATCTTTGAAGTACCTCCCGATGAATGGGAAGAATTGCAACCGAAAATTAGAACTGCGATGGAAAATGCTCCTACAATTATAAGTGCGATGGAAAATGCTCTGCCGAAAAATACAAGTGCGAAGGAAAATGCGCCAGGTATGGTACCGCTAATAGTTGACATCCACGCTGGGCAAAATTGGATGGAAACTAAATAAAACACAGAAATATGAGCCAACCTAAAATCGCCATTTTCCCAACAATAAAAACCTTAAGTGCAGTTGCTCTGCTATTGCTACTATTCGGGTGTCCGCAAAAGTTAGCGCCCAACAACTATGCTGTCAAGCGAGTCAGCGACGGCGACACCCTTGTCGCTAGCGATGCCGCCGGGAAAGATATAAAAGTGCGTTTTGCCTGTGTAGATGCACCGGAAATTCCGCACAAACCTGCTGAGAAAAATAGCCCAAACTCAGCACAAAAAAATCAATTTAAGTGGGGAAATTTAGCGCACCAAAGAATGCAGCAGCTAGTCAAACAAGGGGGCGATCGCGTTGTTTTGACCGTCACCGATACTGACCGCTACGGCCGCAAAGTTAGCGAAGTTCGCTTGCCAAATGGTACATTTGCCCAAGAAGTTTTGATCCGCGAAGGATTAGCAATGGTTTACCGTCCTTACTTGAAAAACTGTCCGAGTGCAAGTGTTCTGGAACAAGGGGAAGCGGAAGCTAAGAAAAATCGCCGCGGCGTTTGGGGAGATTCTAAGTTTGTTCCTGCTTGGGAATTTCGGAAGAGTGATAAATGATGGGAAGAAGGCCCTTCGACTTCGCGATCGGGTAAAAAGAAGGAAAATGCTAGGAGTACGAGCTAACTCTTGCGTTCGGAGTTTTATTAGTCTAGTATAGCCACAAGTTTCAACCGATTTGTATATTGACAGAGACAGGATTATGTTGTTGGGGTGCAATATGGGAACCTGTATCAGACATTTACAGTCTTGGACTTACTCAGGTTTTGTTAAACCCCGTCTATACTATAAATCTTAGGTTTAGCTGCTCCGCATCGGCCCAGAAAGCGGGTTTCTAGATACCGATGCCGATCGCCCTAATTTAGTAAAATACAATCAGGACGGGGTTCTGCTCCTACAGTCCGCAATCTGTAGAGTTTCGGCGATAGCTGACGCCAGATTCATCTAAAACCAGACATGAGTTCGATCGCGCTTTTCTCCGACCTGTTTTTTCGGAAAAGTCAACAAATGTGATAGGCTCCAGATAAACTAATAGACTGCTGACAAAAGCGGTCTATTGCAATCACCCAAAATTAACTTTAAGGGACATCAATGAATTTCAAACATCTGGTTATTTCCGGCCTGGCGCTGATCCTCGGTACTGCAATTGTAGGAAATGCGATTGCTCAAGAACTAACCGACAACGAAAAAACGGTTATTTGTCGCTTGAAAACAGAAGTTGACCAGCGGAAAAGTAACGGTCAAAAATTAGTATTTGTGCCGTTGTTGGGCCAAGTTCGCAAGCAAGTTTCATCTCCTTTTAGAGCAACACTGCATCCTAATGTGGAGTATGTTTTTGTTGCCACTTGCGACGGAAATTGTCAGGATTTAAACTTATCTCTCAAGGATGAAAGCGGTCAGGAAATCGCTGCGAGTCAAAAAACAGGCGAACTGGCGTCAATCTCTTTTACTCCCCCATCCCAAGGTCAATATCAAATTACTGCTAAGCCTGGGGAATGCACGACGGCAGAGGGTTGCAGTTACGGCCTGGGAATCTTCGTTCCAGCAAGTGCAAACGTACCTAATGCTTCCAAAATTCCTGCGGAGATAGCACAATTTCGACTTTGCCAGTAGGAGAACTGCGATAGAGTTGTGGGTTGCGAGTAGAGTAGACTCTTGAATCAGAGATCTAACTCATAACTTGCAACTTATAACTCGCTACTTATAAAATCGCAACCACGCCCGACGGTGAGGACGTTCTTAATTACTCAAACCCGGCCTTTGACTGTTTCTTGGTTCTTGGTTCTTGCTTCTTGCTTCTTGCTTCTGCTATAGTTTGTTACGCATAACTCCTCCAAACTGTCAAGCCGATCGAGCTGTGGAACCCTGCAAAGACCCCACAACTGCCGAAACCTGGCTTGAAGCCAGAACTTTATTTACCCTCCGGCAGGCATCAATTAGAATATAGATGGTGCCTCTCAAAGGTGACGAGTACATTGCTCATGTCTTTAACCTTAGCTTTGAAAAATCAACTGCAGAACCGTCCTCAAATAGGGTTGAAAAGTCTGTTGGGCCGCTTAGGTATCAGGCAGAAAATCGGCTGCGGATACGCCTTGGTCATTGGTATTGCCGTTTTGGGTGCTGTGGCGGGACGGGGAGTAGAATCCTATCACAAACAGCAAGTTAGAGAAAAACTAGCGATCGACCGAGATAAAGCGGAAATCCTGACAAACCTCAATAACACGGTGCAGGAAGTCAGAATTCAGCAGCAAGAGCTCGCGAGTCTGACGACCAAACCGCAAATTTTCGATCGCCAACGCTCGGAATTCCTGACTCGCGTGGCTCAGATGAGCGGCATCCTCGAACAACTGCAAACCCTACCGCCGACGAAGAATCCCGAGATTGCCAAAGACTACGAACTGCTTCAACAGTTCGTTCAAGTCAACGGCAAAACCGTAGAATCATACTTTCAACAAGTACAAAAATTGTTGGCTGCTGCGAAATTATCTGCTTTGAATCCGAAGCAGCAGCAGGCATTGGGGCAGAACTTGAACAATTTTGTGGCGGGCGAAACTGCTTTGAAACTCAAACAGTTTTCCGAAGATTCGGCCCAACTCGCCGGCAACTTTCGCGATAAAGCAGATGAGGCATTTAGAACCTACGAGGAAGCAGAAAAACTTGGAACTCTGATTCTGGTTTGCTCTCTAGCAGTATCCGCGGGTATCGCAGCCGTACTTGCAGCATACACCAGCCGGGCGATCGCCCGCCCCTTAGAAGCCACCACCCTCATCGCCCAGCGAGTGACAGAAGAATCAAACTTTGATTTGCAAGTACCCGTCACTACTTCCGACGAAGTGGGAATGCTGGCAATTTCGCTCAACGAACTCATTCAGCGGGTAGCAGAATATACAGAAGACTTGCACGAAGCAAAAGTAGCAGCCGAAGCTGCCAACCGCTCGAAAAGTGCATTTCTCGCCAACATGAGCCACGAACTACGCACCCCCCTCAACGCCATCATTAACTACAGCGAAATGCTGCAAGAAGATGCTCAAGATTCGGGTTCAGAAGACTTTCTCCCGGACTTAGAAAAAATTCAAACCGCAGGCAAACACCTGCTGGATATGATTAGCGATATCCTCGATATTTCCAAAATAGAAGCCGGTCACGTCACCCTTTATTTGGAGAACTTCGACGTGGCAACCATGATTGAAGAAGTGATGACGACGGCTCAACCGCTAGTAGAAAAAAAAGGCAATGCTTTAGCACTGAAAACAAAAGGCGAACTCGGCACAATGTACGCCGACCAACCGAAAGTGCGACAAATTCTCCTTAATTTGCTCAGCAATGCTGCCAAATTTACCGAAAAAGGCGTCATTACTATCGGCGTCGAAAGAATTAAAATTGAAAAATCAAGACCGACGAAACACAATAAAAATAATGATATTCAATCGGGTTCAAACTACACTTCTCAAGTTTTAATGTTTCGAGTCAGCGACACCGGCATCGGCATGACAAACGAGCAATTAGAGCAGATATTTAAACCTTTTACCCAAGCTGATGCTTCGACTACTCGCAAGTACGGAGGCACGGGTTTGGGATTGACAATTAGCCAGCGTTTGTGTCAAATTCTCGGCGGCGAAATTAGCGTCGAAAGCGAAGACGGTAAAGGTTCAACTTTTATTGTCAGTCTCCCGGAACGGGTGGTAATGCAGGGATGAAGTCAAGCGATTTTAGATTTTAGATTTTAGATTTTAGATTGGAGATTTGAGATTAAAGAATTGAAGCATTGAAGCATTGACACCACGGATAAATTCGGGGGCGGGTTTATCAGATACAGGTTTTTTATTTCTGGGTCCTGAGTCGGCGAAGGAATGAATCCGGGGGCTTGTATCTTAGATGCTTTGGGTCAGGCAAGATATGGATTTTGACACGGATACACGGATTAATGATTGAGCATTCGTCAATAGTTAGGAGGCAGATGTTCAAGGACAAAGAAAGAGCGAGGAAGGAAGAGGGAAATTTTAAAATCTATTGATATAGCAACCGCCAAGGCGGTTAGGGCATAAAATGTCAATAGCCCCAATTGCCGTGCGATCGCAAAACCCATCTCCAAAGTTGTACTCTTAAATATCAATACTTCGGACAGTTTTTGATTACCCGCCGTAGAATAAGGGTTTCAAGGCTCCAAGGCGATCGAGTACCAAGGGAAAATCGAGGGTTTCAGAGTACAAACTAAAAAGAGTCCGAACTATTGAAATATCAGGGCTTATGAATATTACTCGCGTCTCAGTTGACTCAGCAGGCAATCAGGGCAATCAAGGCCCTCCCTCCTTGACCTCTCCTTCCATTTCGCCCGACGGGCGGTTTGTGGCCTTTTATTCAGGTGCCACCAACCTCGTGCCGGGGGATACTAACAATCACCGAGACATCTTCGTGCGGGACACGCTCACCAATACCATCACCCGCGTCTCTGTTGACTCAGCAGGCAATCAGGGGAACAATGACTCCTTCAGCCCCTCCATCTCAACCGACGGGCGGTTTGTGGCGTTTTCTTCTTCTGCCTCCAATCTCGTGCCGGGGGATACTAACGATTACCCTGACATCTTCGTGTGGGACACGCTAACCAATACCACCACCCGCATCTCTGTAGACTCAGAAGGCAATCAGGCGGACGATCAGATGTACTATGGCTCCATCAACCCTTCCATCTCAGCCGACGGACGGTTTGTGGCATTTGAGTCAGATGACTCCAATCTCGTGCCGGGGGATACTAACGCTAACTCTGACATCTTCGTACGGGACACCTTCACCAATACCACCACCCGCGTCTCTGTAGACTCAGCAGGCAATCAGGGGAACAATACCTCCGTAGACCCATTAACACGCTACGACGACTTTAGACGCAGCGGGTCTAAAAACTCCTCTATCTCAGCCGACGGGGGGTTTGTGGCGTTTCAATCATATTCCTCCAACCTTGTGCCGGGGGATACTAACTATAACCCTGACATTTTTGTGCGGGACACGCTTACCAATACCACCACCCGCGTCTCTGTAGACTCAGCAGGAAATGAGGGGAACTGGGAGTCCTACAATCCCTCTATTTCAGCCGACGGGCGGTTTGTAGCGTTTAGATCTGATGCCTCCAACCTCGTGCCGAATGATACTAACGAAACCTACGACATCTTCGTGCGGGACACCCTCACCAATACCACCACCCGCGTATCAGTAGATGCAGCAGGCAATCAGGCGAACGGCGACTCTTCCAACGCGTCCATTTCGATCAACGGGCGCTTTGTGGCCTTTGATTCAGGTGCCAGCAACCTTGTGCCGGGGGATACTAGCAATGCCTCCGACATCTTCGTGCGAGACACGCTCACCAATACCACCACCCGTGTGTCAGTAGATGCAGCAGGCAATCAGGGAAACAATGGCTCCTTCTACCCCTCCATCTCAGCAGATGGGCGGAGAGTAGCGTTTAATTCAGATGCCTCCAACCTCGTGCCGGGGGATACTAACAATACCCGCGATGTTTTTGTTTCTGACACCGGCAACACTCCAGGCAATAACCCTCCTGATAACAACATCAACGGCACTCCCGGCAACGACAACCTGACTGGCACCAGCGGCAACGATATTATCAACGGTGTGGAAGGGAATGACGTACTCACCGGTTTGCGAGGCAACGATATCCTTGTCGGCGGCAACGGTAGCGATATCCTGAATGGCAGCAAAGGTTTTGACACTCTCAACGGCGGTTTGGGAAACGATATTCTAGTCGGCGGTTTGGGAAACGATGTCTTTGTTTTAGGTGCCGGATTGGGAGTTGATACAATCGCTAATTTCGCCAAGTCTCAAGATACCGTGCAATTAATCAATGGCTTGACCTTCGGACAGCTATCAATTTCGCCGGGAACTGACGGCACATTAATTACAGTAGCCAGCAGCGGTGAAGTTTTAGCTTCTTTGATAGGTGTTGCTCCCAATCTCATCGGTTCTGAAGATTTCATCTCGGTCTAGAGATAGTAAACTGGTCATTTGTGAAATCACTTTTACTCAGGGAACATGATTAAAATTGGCAAACAATCCTTGGCATTAATAGGCACAGTTATTGCATTTTTGCAACCTATTTTTACCGCTTGCTTTACAATAAATTGTTAATTGTTGACTGTTGACTGTTGACTGTTGACTAGGGGTTAAAAAAATGAAAATTGCGCGAATTATTTGTTGCGAGCTTGATTCGACTTTACGCCAGACTTTTGAAGCGGGGATTTGATATCATTCCGGCGCAGCAGGATTTGATATCAATTATCAAAATAAAGAATAATTAACAACCCGATCGCGACTGACGCACAGACTCTATCTGTAGGTGCGCCGTGTGCACCTTACATATAGCAATCCTTGCAGGAGTCGTAAATTTTTACCCCACCCCAGCCCTCCCCTGACTAAGGGGAGGGAGTAAGAAATTCACAAATGATGCGAGGATTGCTATATCGGGGTTCTGCGTAAGTTTTGATAATTCCCAGGTTTTGACCTGGGAATATAGCAAGCCTACAGAACAAAGCCTTGTACAACAGTAGTTTTCAAGACTCCCTCAAAAGTGCGTTCTGTCTTGTCCACCAGGACAACAACACTGCGCCCGTTCGGAGACAAACGAACTTCTCGGATTGAATAAGAGAACACCCAATCTTGAAAATTGTTCAGCGATCCGAGGACACGCTGCCGACCGTTATGATTAATTACAAGACGCATTGCGGCGCTTTCTTTGCCAGGGGGAGTAGTTTTTTGCCGCTGTTCCAGGCGAATTTGTAAAGGCTTTGCGGTATTGACTTTGACGGCGACTGTCTCGCTTCCATTGGCTCCGGGAGTACGAGAAATAATGTTCAGTTTAGTTCCAGCTTGAGGAGGAGTTAACTTCAATGTTTGCCTGTTATTCCAACTTTTTTTAAGCAAGTCATCTTCTGCGATTTTAGTGCTTTTATTGGAGTCTGGCTCGCCATATGTAGTTTGGATACACCCATTTTTGATGCAGGAATTTGCAGCAACTTGGACAATTTGCAATTTTGCTTTGGGAATTCCCGCTCCTGTATCTCTGGAACTTTCTAGATACAAGTAGTAATTGCTGTCGGCGGAAAAACCAGACATCCGGTGTGCGGCACGCCAGGTATTTGCCAAAGCTTCAGGGGCTACTGCGATCGCGGCACTTGCTATAATACCTAACGAAATTAAAGGTAAAATTTTCATAGCTATATTTTCCAGGTGTGAGAGTTATAGCGGCTGTTATTGATGAGTAAAACAATAACGCTTTGGGTTTAGCTATAGGACTGTGACGCTTCTCAAGTCCTCTCTCCTATTTACATGAGTGTTTCTCCATTTTCCGCAGCAGGAGACTGTTTAAGAATATGCCGTTTTTTCAAGCGGCACTAGAAAGCATTTTTAATGTGAGAGTGGCTTTTATCCAAGAGTGCAACTTTTAGGGGCGACAGTTTGCTTTTGGCTGCCAGAGACTGCGACAAAGGACGGAAATACCTATCTACAGATAGGGGAACACCGATCCGATCGCCCTCCGCAACTCCCTACAATGACAATTGTACGGGCGATCGAGCAATTGCCTCTACAGCAGTCATCATTTTCTATTCAGGGAATTAAAATTTATGCAACCGAATAATCCAAACCAATTTACAGAAAAAGCCTGGGAAGCCCTCGCGCGCACCCCCGAAATCGTCAAAGCAGGTCAGCAGCAGCAGCTAGAAAGCGAACACTTGATGAAAGCTTTGCTGGAACAAGAATCGGGACTGGCTAGCAGCTTGTTTAACAAAGCTGGAGTTTCTGTAGCAAAATTGCGCGATCGCACTGATGAGTTTATCAGTCGTCAGCCCAAAATCACTGGAAGCGGCGGCAACGTTTATCTAGGTCGTTCTCTCGACACTTTGCTCGATCGCGCCGAAACTTATCGCAAAGAGTACGGCGATGAATTTATTTCGATCGAGCATTTGATACTAGGTTACGTTAAGGACGATCGTTTTGGCAGAAATCTACTACAAGAATTTAAACTAGATGAAGCCAAGCTCAAAGATATCATTACCCAAGTTCGGGGGAAGAACAAAGTGACCGATCAAAATCCCGAAGGCAAATACGAAGCGCTGGAAAAATACGGCCGAGATTTGACAGAAGCAGCGCGTCAAGGCAAACTCGATCCGGTAATCGGACGGGATGACGAAATCCGCCGCACGATTCAAATTTTGAGCCGTCGCACCAAAAATAATCCGGTATTGATTGGGGAACCGGGAGTCGGCAAAACTGCGATCGCCGAAGGACTCGCCCAGCGAATTATCACCGGAGATGTGCCACAATCTCTCAAAGACAGACAATTAATTAGCCTAGATATGGGCGCGTTAATTGCAGGTGCAAAATTCCGGGGAGAATTTGAAGAACGCTTGAAAGCGGTGCTCAAAGAAGTTACCGACAGCAACGGCAAAGTCATCTTATTTATCGATGAAATTCACACCGTTGTCGGTGCCGGCGCCACTCAAGGATCGATGGATGCTGGCAACTTACTTAAACCGATGTTAGCGAGGGGAGAATTGCGCTGTATCGGCGCTACAACTCTCGACGAATTCCGCAAGTACCTCGAAAAAGATGCGGCACTAGAACGCCGTTTTCAACAAGTTTATGTTGACCAACCGACAGTTGAAGATACTGTCTCGATTTTGCGGGGCTTGAAAGAACGGTACGAAGTTCACCACGGCGTTAAAATTTCTGACAGCGCCCTAGTGGCCGCGGCTACTTTGTCTACTCGATATATTAGCGATCGCTTCCTTCCAGACAAAGCCATTGACTTAGTGGACGAAGCAGCCGCTAAACTCAAAATGGAGATTACCTCCAAGCCGGAAGAACTAGACGAAATCGATCGCAGGATTTTGCAGCTAGAAATGGAAAGACTGTCGCTGCAAAAAGAAAGTAACTCTGCTTCGATCGAACGTTTGGAAAGACTGGAAAAAGACTTAGCCAACCTCAAGGAACAGCAAAACGGTTTGAATGCCCAGTGGCAATCGGAAAAAGGTGTCATCGGCAGCATTCAAAAGATTAAAGAACAGATTGATAAGGTGAATATTGAAATTCAGCAAGCTGAATTAAAATATGACCTGAACCGCGCTGCTGAGTTGAAATACGGCACGTTAACTCAGTTGCAAAAACAACTGCAAGAAGCGGAAACTCAACTGACAGCAACTCAAACCACAGGTCAAACTCTGCTGCGGGAAGAAGTTACAGAAGGTGACATTGCGGAGATTATTTCCAAGTGGACGGGAATTCCGATCAGCAAGTTGGTTGAATCGGAAATGCAGAAACTTCTGCACTTGGAAGATGAACTGCACAAGCGGGTAATCGGACAGGATGAAGCGGTGACGGCGGTTGCAGATGCAATTCAGCGATCGCGCGCAGGTTTAGCCGATCCCAATCGTCCGGTTGCGAGTTTTATCTTCCTCGGCCCCACGGGTGTTGGTAAAACTGAGTTAGCTAAAGCATTAGCGTCTTATCTGTTCGACACGGAAGAGGCGATCGTGCGAATTGATATGTCGGAATACATGGAGAAACACGCGGTTTCGCGGTTAATTGGTGCGCCTCCGGGATACGTCGGCTACGACGAAGGCGGACAATTAACTGAGGCTGTGCGCCGCCGTCCTTACTCCGTGATTCTATTCGATGAAATTGAGAAAGCGCACCCGGATGTATTCAACATCATGCTGCAAATTCTGGATGACGGCCGCGTTACCGATGCTCAAGGTCACACGGTAGACTTTAAGAATTCTGTGATTATTATGACATCGAATGTTGGCTCTCAATACATCTTAGATGTGGCGGGAGATAACGAACAAATGCGGAGTCGGGTGATGGAAGCGATGCGCGGAACTTTCCGCCCCGAATTCTTGAACCGGATTGATGAGATGATTATCTTCCACGGTTTGAGTAAGACGGAACTGCGGCAGATTGTGCTGTTGCAAGTTAAGCGCTTGGAAAAACGGTTAGCCGATCGCAAAATGTCTCTGAAATTGTCGGAATCTGCGATCGACTTCTTAGCAGAAATAGGTTACGATCCGGTTTACGGTGCGCGGCCTTTGAAGCGGGGAATTCAACGCGAGTTGGAAACGCAAATGGCTAAGGGTATTTTGCGGGGAGATTTTGCTGACGGCGATACCATTTTTGTGGATATCGAGAATGAAAGGTTGGCGTTTAAGCGGCTGCCGGCACAGTTAGTGACTGCCAAATAATTTGAGTAAGGTGGGCTGCGGCCCACCTTATTTTTTTGAGGGGCGATGGTTCTTTTTTTGACCGCAGATGTAGGCGGATGGACGCGGATGGACGCGGATGGGATGGCGGGCGATCGCTTGTGGCTTTGATGGCGATTTTTGTGAAGAGTTTTGTGGTTCCTACTTGATAATATTGGTCGAGTGCTCTTCCGAATCTATCGTCGTCTAGATGTTCAGGTAGTATTCCCTTTCCTATTAGATAGGATGTTGATTTTTTTACAAAAAATTGCTCGAATATGTATAATGGCGCTTAAAAATCCTAGTCCATTTAAAATCATTGCTTTCATGACTTGTCCTGGGCTGAGAATTTCTTGGGTTGTTATTCCTACTATGAAAGTTGACTTCTTCTACTAATTCCATCTTGTCTATTATGCTTGCTACTATTCCTAGATGGTCTAAATTTACGACTTTTATGGGTTCTTTGGGCTCATTCATGGTTTTTTCCTCTTTGACCCGCGATGAGTTCATTTTAACTCAAAAAGCCTGAAGTGATTGGCCAGCAATCACTTCAGGCTTAAATTTTTCAAATTTATAACCATCAATTCTGTTTAAAGACCTGCGGAATGTGGGAGAAAACAATATCTCCTTTTTTTAGCTTCACTAAATTGGCTCTCCATCTTCAAGGGTGTAAATATCAGGTTCGTCGTCAAGGAATTGAAATGCTCTTCCGCTTTGGGCTAACTGGGTTATTTCCACAGTAGAAGGATAGGGGATGTTATTAAATAGTTTTGCTTTTATTAGCAATTGCTCCTCTTCTGAGAGTGTCTGGATGATTTGTACTAAGGATTCAATGAGTTTTGTATTCATAGCTTAAAAAATCTGGGGATATTTTATTTTATTCAACAAGGCAACCTCCAATCATTGTAACAAAACAACTAAGAGCGTGAATCGAAGCTATCCCGCAGGGAATCGCCCGATCCAGTAAAATTCGGAGATAGCACAGATTTACTCCTCGAAGTCCACCTGCTTAACCTGCTCTAAAGGTATATCTAGCGCTTCTGCAATTTGCTCGTCGCTCAAACCAAAGTGCCGTAATTTATCTATTGTTTCAATCTTAGTTTGATTTTTGCTTTTCTGCTGCAAGTCGGCAGTTTCCGGCTGACTTATATCTGGGGTAGGAGTAGAGGGAGTAGAACAATTATTGACGTAGCTAATTCTGTTATTTTGAAATGTATTATTCTTGCCAAGAGTTATATTCTGATTTATCTGTCTTTCTATAACGGATTCAAGATTACTTTTTTTCACTTGTTCGCCAAACACTTCAGATAACATTTGTAAAAGCTCGTGACTAGCCTTTTTAACGTGCTGGGAGCTATAACCATAAGTTTCTGCAACCTCCGCATATCTTTGACGATTCAGTATTCCCGAAATAATTTTTCGCTGCAAGTTATTTAGACGTTTACCTGTGTTGGTATAGACAGCTTCATCGACAAATTGCAATATCTGAGGACTGTCCATAGGTGGGATGGTGAGAGAATTTTAGTTACTATAGCAAACTTTTTCCAACTTTTTCCAACTTTTTGCACCTTGGATCTCAATTTTTGGAAGTTCCAACTTTTTCCAACTTTTTCTGCTGTTGAGTTTGACTAGAGCGGTCTATCATAGAAAAAAATAAACCTAAGCTTGAATTTGCAAAGCTCAAAAGCTTTTTGAGGTAATTTAAACCCAAAAAAGGTTATTAGTTATCATTATGGCAGCATCCAACAAAAGACAAGCGAGAGAACAAGCACGCTCGGCTATCAATAAATGGGCTTTGGGATTTGCAAGTGTGGCTTGGATTCCAGGTTCTCATTATCTAATGACTGGAGGCGATGTAACAATGGTTATCCAAGTCGGGTCAATTTTTGATGTTGATATGGATAAAACTCAAGCTGGGGCAGTATTTGCTACAATTGCGGCTCCACTCATTGGCAGTAAACTTGCACACTCAGTCCTTGATTTTGTTCCTGTTTTCGGATGGGCAGCAAAATCAGTGGTAGCTGGTGGAGTTACAAAAGCTGTTGGTGAAGCACTCATTGCGTACTTTAATGATTGCTCAAATCTTGCCGAATAAAACACTACGGAATATCATACCACAGCGCGATCGCAACTAAGATACGATCGCGCCTATCTTTGTAAAACTCCCCTGGAAGTTGCAATTACTACGTTAACCTGCTACCCTTAACATAGACGCATCGTAGGAAAACAACTGATGACACTAACAGAATTACTCCCTACAATTAGACAACTGTCTGCGATCGAGAAACGAGAGTTAATCCGCATTCTAATGGCGGAAGAAGATATCATTGAGGATATTTCCCCTTTGGAACCTTACAAGATTTACTACCTACCAACACCCTACGATACTTTTGGTGCTGGTGCAGCTTTGATGCAGGCAATGAATCTGGCTAATCACAACGAAAACTGAGTATTATGCGATTTCAATACTCTACCAATGACCCCTCTCAAGATGAGTTTGATAGCCTACCCCGCATTCCCTTGATTCTGCACCACAATAACCAGGGAGTCGAAGTTGTTGGGTTAGTAGATAGCGGTGCAACCGTGAATGTATTGCCTTACCAAATAGGAATTCAGCTTGGCTTAGTTTGGGATGATAGCAAAGCCATCATTCGACTGGCTGGTAACGTTGGTAATCAACCAGCGATGCCAGTATTTTTCATGGCTGAAATAGGGGAGTTGGCTCCGGTAAGATTAGTATTTGCTTGGGCAAAAAGTGACAGCGTATCATTGATTCTGGGACAGACAAATTTCTTCTTAGAATTTGACGTTCACTTTTATCGTTCTAGGCTTGAGTTCGATATTGAGCTGAAGCGTTAATCTCCACCAGAATTCATGTACCCAGCGCATCCCATAAATCTGACATGGGCTCATCAAAATCCTCGGCAATTACCAACGGCATCCCGCGCAGAGGATAATGCTTTTGCGCTGTCAATCCAGCACTCGAAATCTCAGCTAAATCGATCGCCCGAAAACCCTCCGATTTCGACAAGCGCGTCTGACGCAAAAAACTCAATAGCACCTCAAGTACATCATCTGAGGCTTGCTCAATCTCGCTGATTAGTTCTTCCCGGAGTGTCATACTCTGGCATTTTCCTTGCTAGACTTCTTTACCGATTGTATCGACGAAAGGCGATCATTTTGGACGATCGCCCTTTCCCAAAAACCCCTACCTCAAAAACAACTTATACGCCGGATTCTGACTCTCATCCCCATACTGATAGCCCAGCGTATCCAAAAAAGCCTGCCATTCCTGCATCTCATCCGGCGGCACCTGAATTCCCACCACAATTCGCCCGTAATCAGCCCCGTTATTTCGATAGTGAAAAACGCTAATATTCCAGTTAGGGCTCATCGAACCGACAAACTTCATCAACGCACCCGGACGTTCAGGAAATTCAAAGCGATAAAACAATTCATGATCGGCAAGCATCGAACGCCCGCCCACCATATGCCGCACGTGCAATTTCGTTAATTCATCATCAGTTAAATCCAAAGTCTTGAAGCCACAATCTTCAAAACTTGCCGCTATCTTCACCGCATCGGCACGGTTTTGAATTTGTACACCGATAAAAATATGTGCCTCTTTCTCATCCGCAATTCGATAGCTAAATTCAGTTAAATTGCGTTTCCCTAGACATTCGCAAAACCTGCGGAGACTTCCCGGTTGTTCGGGAATTGTGACTGCGAAAATGGCTTCGCGGCGTTCGCCAAACTCGGCTCTTTCTGCTACAAAACGCAGCCGATCGAAATTCATGTTCGCGCCACAAGCAACAGCAATTAATGTTTGTCCTGCGATTTGTTCCCGTTCCACGTAAGCTTTCGCACCTGCGATCGCCAAAGCGCCAGCAGGTTCTAAGATCGATCGCGTATCTTCAAAAACATCCTTAATCGCCGCGCAAACATCATCCGTATGCACCAAAATAATCTCATCCACATACTCCTGACACAACCGAAAAGTTTCCTCCCCCACTTCCCGCACAGCAACGCCATCAGCAAATAAACCCACCTGCGACAAACGCACCCGTTTACCCGCTTTCAGCGATTGATTCATTGCATCAGAATCCACCGGTTCGACGCCAATAATTTTAATTTCCGGCCGCAACCGCTTGACATAGGCCGCAATTCCCGAAATCAATCCACCGCCACCAATTGCCACAAAAATCGCGTGAATTGGTTTTTGATGTTGCCGCAGAATTTCCATGCCGATCGTACCCTGTCCAGCAATCACGTAGGGGTCATCAAAAGGGTGAATAAAAGTCATACCTTTTTGGGCCTCTAATTGACGCGCAAAAGCGTAAGCATCATCGTAAGCATCCCCATGCAAGACTACCTCTCCACCACGGGCTATCACCGCATTTACCTTTACCTGCGGCGTCGTTACGGGCATGACTATGATCGCGCGAGTTCCCAGGTGGCGGGCGGCGAGGGCGACTCCTTGGGCGTGATTGCCGGCGGAAGCTGCAATGACACCTTGTGCTAGCAAATCCGGCGACAGTTGCGCCATTTTGTTGTACGCCCCCCGCAGCTTGAAGGAAAATACCGACTGCATATCCTCTCGCTTCAGCAAAAGTTTATTGTTGAGCCGTGCTGATAGATTCGGGGCGGATTCTAGGGCTGTTTCTTGAGCAACATCGTAGACGCGGGCGGTGAGGATTTGTACCAGGTAATCGCAAAGCATGGGGTTAGCAGGTTGGTTGATGCCGGATGGTGGGATAATTGTACGGCACTTGTGTTAGTATTTTGCGGCGAATTGTCGATCGGGCGATTCCCTGCGGGATAGCTTCGCTTCACGCAAATTTTCAATAATAACTTTTCGCTTTGGGAACATAAAGAGCCTGAAGGCTATGAATAATATTTCGTTTTTGCCGCTTACCCCGGTTATAAAATCCCGTTGATGAGCGTATTAGTCCGTAATCCTTGATTTAGTATGTAAATTCATGAACGTACAAATTACAGATTTGCGTGCGGTTGACGAACCAAAAATTCAACAGGTAGCTAGATTAATAGTTGAAGGTTTTAAAGAGCATTGGCCCGATGCTTGGCCCGATCTAAATTCTGCTTTGCAAGAAGTGCAAGAATCTTTGGAACCGGATCGCATCAGTCGAATTGCTGTCGGCGACAACAATCAAGTTTTGGGATGGATTGGCGGGATTAAACAGTATGACGGTAATGTTTGGGAACTGCACCCGCTGGTAGTGAGAACAGAATTTCGCGGACAAGGAATTGGTCGATCGCTCGTAGCTGATTTAGCAGCAGAAGCTAAAAACCGGGGAGGGCTCGTGCTGTGGGTAGGTACCGACGACGAAGACAATCAAACAACTCTTTCAGGCATCAATCTTTATCCTAACGTTTGGGAACACGTCGCCAAAATTAGAAATTTGCGCGGTCATCCCTACGAATTTTATCAAAAAATGGGTTTTGCGATCGTGGGAGTGATGCCCGACGCGAACGGAATTGGCAAGCCAGATATTTTCATGGCAAAGCGGTTGTAAAGTTTAAGGTAGGTTCTAAATTTACTGACTGGTGGCTTGCCAATCCAACACTTAGCAAAAGTAGTTGTTGAAAGTTTCCCAGAAAATCGGTCTAGTCTGGACGTGCGAACCCCGTTCGAGGGTCGCTAATAAACAAACCCAGAACTAACGAATCCATCACCGTATCCCAGACAGGAGTCAAACGTTCAGCATCATCAACCCAGTAATCAAAAGTAATCAAACACTGAACATTAGAACCCAACCCAATACAAATTCGCGAATAAGCTTCCCGCTGTTCTGGAGGGTCGATAAACTTAAATTCAGTCCAAACAATGCGAGCAGTTTGCCGCTTCAGTTGGATAATGTCCCCAGGAGCGATCGGATTTCGCGTATCCTCTTCAACCAGCTTCTGTAATAGCGGCACCAGCGGAAAATCTGCCCAA
This sequence comes from Microcoleus sp. AT9b-C3, assembly GCF_036705485.1. Classification (NCBI taxonomy): domain Bacteria; kingdom Bacillati; phylum Cyanobacteriota; class Cyanophyceae; order Oscillatoriales; family Microcoleaceae; genus Microcoleus; species Microcoleus sp. AT9b-C3. The sequence continues at coordinate 333,872 of NZ_JAUBUR010000001.1, forward strand.
TTATTAGGTGGTAGCAAATTAAACGAAACCTCCAAACGACAATCATCATCCGGCGGCTTTTTATCCGTAAACCGGAACGAGTTAGTATCCGGTTCAAAATGCCAATCTTCCGGGACATCAAAGCGGACTGCACCTCTTCCTGCTACAAAAATTCGAGTTCCAGGCTTTGACTTCCAATTGTGGTCTTCTTTGAGTTCTAGAGTTTCCTTGAGCCATTCTTGCTTTTTGCGCTTAGACATAAACAGAACACCAAATTGCTGCTAATGTGTAGTTTTAGACCTTGCGAACACATTTTAACTCTATTTTCCTCGCCGTTTGCTCAAATATAACAATCCTTACAAAAATTATGAATTCCTCTCTTCTCTATTCCTCTGTGTTCTCTGCGCCTCTGCGGTAAAAAATAATTCCTTTCACAATTGGCTAACTTTTATTTTTCACTCTTCGGAATCACATACCTAATTCCACCTTTATTCCCAGTCGCATCGCCCTTGTAACGGGGGATAACATGAATAGCCGCGTGACTGCGACTTTGACCAGCCTGTTTATTAATATTGATTCCCACATTAAAACCGTCTGGCTGAAACTCTTTACTTAACATTTCTTGTACCTTATTAGCCATAAACCAGCAAGCCGATTGCTCTCGAAATGGCAGTTCAAAATAATTAGCAACGTGACGCTTAGGGATGATTAAAACATGACCCTTGCTGGCGGGATAACCGTCAAACATCGCATAAGCTGTTGCTGATTCAGTTAGCAAAATTAGGTTTTTATACGGATTGCAGAATATGCAGTTATTAGTAGAATTTCGTTGATGGTTGTAATGCACGTATTTGTAAATTTCGCAAGACTCATCTAGGTGAACTGCCTTAAATGGAAGTTTGACAATGCACTGATATGTAGGTTTTTTGTGGACATAATGTTCGCGAAAGCCTTCTTTTTTAATATCCCTTCTCACCGCAAAATACGCATTCCCTCCCGGTTTCAACAGGTGCGACACTTCCATCAGAACATTAGCTTGTTCTTCAGGAAACAAAACATTCAAAACATAAAAGCAAATGATTGTGTCGAATTTATCTTCGGGGAATTCCGGGAAATAATAAGGGTCATAACCCGTAATATCGAAGCCTTTTTGCTGCAACAATTTCACATCGCTGCCCCAGCCGCACCCAAAATCTAAGATTTTCCCTTGCAGCAAGTTTTTATCCAATAAAAATCTGGCTGGAAATGACAGGTAAATTCTTTCGATGGCCGTCAGGTGGCTGAATTTATTTTGTTGCTTTTTCATGGCGGCATAAATTTGATTAAATTAACTTTTGCGTAAAGGTTTTGCGATAATTCCGAGAATTTTGTCAACTTCCTTGATATAGTAGTCGGTCAAATCGATAAAGACTGTTTGATTTACTAATTTAAGAAATTTCCAAGCATTCCCCGTAGTAACGCAGCCGTAAATCGCCTCAATCTCATCATTTTGCTGCTGGTTAAATAGCTGGGCTCCCAGCATTTCAGCGATGCACTGTCCGAGTCCGCTTTTAATGTTTTCGTTTTTCGCTTCTACTAAAGTGATAACTGGTGTGCGAATTTCATACAAATCGCTGGAGGCGGTGAGGATATAGTCGCAATAGCCATTAAGTCCGCTTTTGGCATCGGCGTTAAATTCTGTACCGGAAAAAAAGCCGATTTGGAAGTTTAAGATGCGTCGCACTTCTAGTAAGATGGGTGCAATAATTAATTCCGATCGCGCTTTTTCCGTATTAATCGCGGTGGCAAGGGGGATGTATTCTGTTAAAGTTGTTTTGAGATAGTCACTAGGTACGATCGCCTCTACATCAGCAAACAACACGGTTTTTTCATCAACGGTGAGGTTAAAAGCCGATCGCACTTTTGAAATCGTAGTAAAATCGCTGTATGCCATTTGTGAAATCCTTCTGTATTCTATTGTATCATTATTGCAGTTTGGCGATCGCCCCTTTTTCCACCAACACCTTACCAGTCACCAAATCCCGCACCGTAGCCAACAAAACCCGCCTCTCATCCACCTCAAAACTCACCGAAACCCTGTCAATTCCCAATACCCCAGGCGGGTTCAAATGCGCCACACAAACCTGCTGGTGATGGCTTTCCAGAGACCGAAACTCCGTTTTTTTGTTGAGAAAACTGCTCGTCATTTGCCCTTTTTCGTTAAAAATAACCTCCGCTTGCGATACCTCCGCAACTTCCCCAATATCTAACCGAATTTCCCTTTGCCCTTCAATTGCCACTTGCAGCGTCAACTCTTCGGAACTTTGACAGGGATACTTCATTTCCTTGCTAAATATCGGCGAATAATCATAAGCTTTAGCATAAGGTTCCCAGAGGCGAATTGCATAGCTGTGCCGCAAATAATCGTCAACACAGACCAATTGTGTCAACCCTAAAGCACCGTGTACCACTGCTTCAAAAGGTTTATTTCTTTGGACTTTTTGTCGCCCAAAATACGAAACCACTAAATTAGATACAGCCGGAATTAAAGAAGTTCCTCCTACCAGCAAAACCTGTTCGATATCTGCTTTGCCGATACCTTTTCCTAGTGCAATACTCAGCACTTCATCTAAAGTTTCCCGCAACTGTTCTAACAACTGCCTAGATTCCAGAATTTCCTCAAGCTTGTCTCGGTTTAGCTGCAAGTCGTAAGACATAAAATTTTCATCGTCGAACCAGCTTTCCTTCGCCTCATTAACTTGAGAAAGTTGAATTTTTAATTTTTCCGCTATTTCTAATAAGTTTTGCCAGCCAACTGGGCCGACTTCTGCCCGCGACGAACCAATTTGCCGCAAATAATCTTCCACAATCCAGATATCAATATCTTCGCCGCCTACATAAGCATCAGATTTTGCCAACACTTCGGCACGCATTAAATTTGGACTTTGAGATTTGCTATTTTTGACTGAGGAAGGTGGGGCAGTGCGAACTAAACTTAAATCTAAAGTTCCGCCGCCAAAATCCACTACTAAAACTAAAGAGCCGGGGCGTTGTACTGCATATCCCAGGGCGGCGGCTGTGGATTCATCTATTACCTGAACTTCCGCAACTCCCAAACTTTCTCCTAAGTCGCGAAACCAATCTAGATATCGCTCAAATGCTCCAACTGGGACTGTAAAAATTACTTTGTCTGGCTGTATATTTTGTATATACAACTGTTTCCAAATAGTTTTGATAAACTGTTCGGCTACTGATTCTGACGTGTAGGTTTCGCCATCAAGATTGCGGGGTGGGGGCTGAAAGTCGGCGGCTAAATTGCGTTTAAAAGCTTTAAAAAAACGGTCTGGCTGGGCTTGCCCCAAACGCTGCGATCGCACTTTTTCTCCCAATATTAACTCTCCCGCATTTTTTACAAAAACTAAAGTCGGCACTACAGAGATTTCTCGAACATCTCCGCTCAAACTATTAGTTTGGAAAATCCGGGAGATGTCGCCCAATCTCAAAGTTTCTGGTGTTTTCGTATCCGGGTTAAGAATGCAAACAACCGTATTGCTGGTGCCGAAGTCAATGGCAACTGTAGTCATGTCAATTTTAGATTTTAGATTAAGTTTTTTATGTCGCTGGAACGATGCAGTTAACTTGAGATTCCTCGACGCATCTACTATAATTGTAGGGTGCGCAGTGCGCACCTTACTTAATTTTTCATTCCCGCTGGAAGGGTACGACTAACTTTAGCAGGAGTAAGAATTCGCTCTCCCTCGCGATATCCGACAAACCGAATATAAACTAATTCTCCTTCGGTTATATCCTCAACATCCGGCTGGTGCAACTGCGGATTGTAAGCAGTTTGTTCCCACGCAGAACCAATCATTTCAAAATCCCAAGTTGACAAAAGATTTTCTAAGGGAGTAAACAAAGCTGAGAGATTTTTGGCGGGCATATCCGGCTTGGCTTCTGCCATTTTGCGGGCGGCGGGATAGTTGGTTAACAAAGTTTGCAACTGTTCAAAGGTAGCGCGGCGAAAATCGGCAGTTAGTTGAGCTTTTTGCTGCTGCAATTCTTCTCGCAGCCGGAAACACTGCTGCCTCAATTCTTCTATTTCGCTGGGATCAGTTGTGATTGTAGCGGATATGGGCAGTGCGAGCAAAGTGCGATCGAACTCTTGGAAATTCAAATTCAGCACTGTTGCCAGCCGTCTCAGTTGGTCTAGCGTGAGTTTTCCCACGTCTCCCTGCCGCACTAAGCGCACTCCAAAGCGACTTAAGCCTGCTTTTTCGCCTAAGTCTTGCCAATCGAGAATGTCTAGCTGATTCATGCGTTCCCGCAGAATTTTATCGTACTTAAACTCGATCGCATCTCCCGCCTCAGATGCAGCATAAAGGTAGACTAAAATGAGAAAAATGCCCCCGACAGCCAGCGCGAAGCTGAAGGCAGGCACTGTTGTTACATCAACTGTTGCACCGAGGATCTCAAACATCTTTAACTCTTCTAAACTTGTTTTAAAGTCTGCGTTTGTTCAACGGTCAAATTTTCTTCGCCTTCGTAGTATTCTGGCAGCAAGTCTTGAGATTCTATTTTTCCGAGGGCTTTTTCAATTCCAGCGGTGGTTTCAGTGCAACTCGAACCAGTGGCATTGAGGACGGTTTCGGTAATTTTGCCGTCTTTGCCGATGCGGTATTCTATTTGGCGGTATTCTGCCATAATTCTGCCTCTTGGTTTAATGCTTGAGTGTTGACTGCTGAGGATTGAGTTATATTATAGATTCTATTTACCAATTATTCTAATGAATTTTTGTAGCGACAATGCAACCGGGGTTTCGCCGGAGATTATGGCTGCGATTGCAGCAGCTAATTGCGGTGCTGTGATGTCTTACGGAGATGATGAATATACGCAGCGTTTGCAAGTTAAATTTTCGGATTTGTTCGAGACATCGGTGACTGTTTTTCCTGTAGCAACAGGTTCGGCTGCTAATGCTCTGGCCCTGGCGGTTGTTACTCCTCCTTACGGGGCTGTTTACTGTCACGCCGACTCTCATATTAATCGGGATGAATGCGGCGCCCCAGAGTTTTTTACAGGCGGTGCAAAGTTAGTGACACTAACAGGAAATCATGGTAAAATAGAGGCAGAGACTTTAGGAAAAATACTCGATCGCGCTGGTGCAGGTGTCGTCCACCACGTACAGCCCGCAGCCGTCAGCATCACTCAAGCAACGGAAGCCGGGACAGTCTACAATCCAGCGGAAATTTCCCACATTTCGGAAGTGGTGCGCGCTCACAATTTGCACCTGCACATGGATGGAGCTCGCTTTGCCAATGCTGTTGTCAGTTTGGGCTGTTCTCCGGCTGATGTCACTTGGCGCGCCGGTGTGGATATTCTCTCGTTTGGAGCGACAAAAAACGGCGCGATGGGTGCGGAAGCTGTGGTTTTTTTTAATCGAGAATTAGCAAAGACTTTCCCTTTTTACCGCAAGCGCAGCGGGCATCTTTTCTCGAAAATGCGGTTTTTGTCGGCGCAGTTGGAAGCGTATATAACTGATGATTTGTGGCTTAAAAATGCGGCTCATGCCAATAGTATGGCAGCCAAATTAGCCCAAGGTTTGGCGGAAGTTGAGGGAGCGAAGTTTTGCCATCGGGTTGAAGCCAACGAGATTTTTATTCAACTTCCCGAATCTGTAATTACATCGGTTTTAGCTGAGGGTTTTCTGTTTTATCGGTGGGATGAATGTACTGTTAGACTGGTAACGGCTTTTAATACTAGAGAAGAAGATGTTATTGCTTTGGTGGAAGCGGCTAAACGACATCAGTGATTATTTCGTAAGGGCGAGTTTTACGAATAATATCGGACGAGTACCAACAATCTAGATAAACCCGCCCCCCACAACAGATAACCCACATCAACATTAAATTTGAATCGAATGCGGAAAATCTACATTCTGATTTTTCGTTTAATGGGGGCGAGCTTGAGAGATTGTTGGTTATTTACAATTATTGTTTGTGAAATTCGTACCTACAATTTAATAGATTGAGGAACAGGTTCGGCAACTGCGGCTAGTTCTGGTTCAGCTTCTTCGAGGTGTGCTTCTAAAAGCGCCAGATTTCTCATGTTTGATTTATAAAAAGCATCGAAGATATCTCCGACTAAAGGTACTGAACCAACGACGGCTTCTAGACCGATATTGTAAATCATTTTCCCTAGAGTTTTTTGGGGAATGTTGAATCGAGTTGCTAAATAAATTAGGTAGGCGGAAAACGCGGTATCTACGATATCCCCAGCACCCGGAACTAAACCGATAATGGGGTCTAAGCCGATGCGAAATTTAGTGCCGGGGATGCCAATGGCGGTATCCATCAGGCGGCTGAGTTTGCGGATGCGGTTGAGGGTGGCGAGACGCTCTATGTTGTTCATATTATTATTCTTGAACTAGGTTGAAAATTTGAAATCTGTCGGAAGACGGAAAAAAAACATCTACAAACCGCTCATTTTCCATCTTCGCTAATATGCTGAATTCCCCATTCGTGCATGGCATTAATAATCGGTTTGAGACTTTCGCCCAAAGGCGTTAGCGAATATTCAACTTTTGGCGGCACTTGCAGGTAAATTTCCCGGTGCACGATCGCGTCTGACTCCATTTCCCGCAGTTGCTGCGTCAGCATCTTCTGAGTAATGCCATTGACAGCTCGTTGCAGCTCGTTAAAACGCTTCACTCCTTGAAACAACTCCCGCAGAATCAAGACTTTCCAGCGCCCGCCAATCACCTCTAGAGTGCGTTCTACAGGGCAATTTGCTCGATCGACCTTTGCTTCTTGGACTTGCATAGTATCTTTTTGGTAAGTACCGCACTTTTAAGTGCGTACTATCCATAATAGCTTGACTCGGTTTAAAATAAAAACATCAAAGAAATACCCGATAAATTTCACTGAGGATTCAGAAAATGATTACCGTCAGAAAAAGTGAAGCAAGAGGACACGCAAATCACGGTTGGCTCGACAGTTACCACACATTTTCTTTTGCCGGCTATTACGATCCAAATTATATGAATTTTCGATCTTTGCGGGTAATTAATGAGGATTTCGTTAGCCCTGGCAGAGGTTTCGGCACTCACGGGCACAGCGACATGGAAATCATTACTTATGTATTAGAAGGAGCATTAGAACATAAGGACAGTTTGGGTACTGGTGCAGTGATTAAACCCGGTGAAGTACAGCGGATGAGTGCAGGTACGGGGATCAAGCACAGCGAGTTCAATAACTCGCAAACAGACCCGGTTCATTTGCTGCAAATCTGGCTGTTACCTGATACACAGGGTTTGGCTCCGAGTTACGAACAGCGGGAGTTTCCCCTAGCAGAAAGGCACGGAAAACTGCGTTTAGTGGCGGCACGAGATGCGAGAGATGGTGCTGTGAAAGTGCATCAAGATGTGGATTTGTATGCGGCTGTTTTGGATAAAGACTCGCGGGTTTCTCATGCTTTGCAGCCGAATCGCCACGCTTGGGTGCAAGTTGCTCGCGGCTCGGTTTTGCTCAACGGTTTGCCTTTGAAAAATGGCGACGCTGCGGCGGTTAGCGGTGAGTCTGAATTGGCGATTGAAGCTACGGCCGATGCTGAATTTTTGCTGTTTGATTTAGCATAAATTTCCGCACCCTACTTAGTGGGTAAGGTGCGCATTGCGCACCCTACTTAGTTATGGTTAGTGATGAGTAGTAAGGTGCGCATTGCGCACCCTACTTAGTTATGGTTAGTGATGAGTAAGGTGCGCATTGCGCACCCTACTTAGTATGGGTTACTTCTTAGGAAATAAGTAAATAGGAGGAAGAAAGTAATTTTTATTTCTGCTATTTTTACTAAGGCTAAGTGTTTAGGATAAATTTTTATGGAACACAACGTGATCGCCAGAAAGCATCTTGTTTGGAGCCTCCTCACTGGTTTAGCAGTAGGCGCGATCGCAGGCGCACCCCTCGGCTGGATGGCTAATGGGGAATTTTCCGAGCAGCGTATGGCTAAATTTATCGTTTGCCAACAAAAAAATAGAGATAAGCCAGTTGCTATGGTTGAGTCTATTTGTGGTTCCCAATTCTAAATTTTTCTGCTAGCCAGAGGGCTGTGTCAAATATTGTGAGGCTTGTGCGAATGTCGAAAGTTCGATCGTCGCGCAGGCATTTTGGCGTTGTCAACCGTCAAGATGCCACAAACCGGAAAAGTTATGCGTCAGTTGATATGTGGGTATGGTGAACTACCCACACTAAATCGAAACGATTATAGTGTGGGCTTCTAACATCACAGAGGAATGCCTCAGAACAGACTTGCGTCCAATCTTTGGTCTTACTTCCCCTCCGTTAGCAAAAACGGCTGTTCCATCCGTCTGTACTATCCTGATGCCTTCCGCTCTAATGTTTATTGCGGCGTTACCATCACGGTCATGACGAGTACCGCAATTAGGACAAGTCCACTCCCTAACATCAAGCGGTAACTTATCAATCTGGTAATAGCAATTAGAGCAGAGCTTGGAGCTGGGGAACCAGCGGTCAATCTCAACCAACTTGCCACCTTTTTTTTCTAGCTTGTAAGCTAGGAAATTGATAAAGATTCCCCATCCCACATCAGATATGGCTTTAGCTAAATTGTGATTGCGTACCATGCCTTTGACATTAAGATTCTCTACTACGACAACTTGGTTTTCGTTGACGAGCTTTCGTGAAAGCTTATGTAGAAAATCCTGACGGGATTTACTTACCCGTTCGTACACTTTAGCTACAGTCTTTTTGGCTTTGTTCCTTGAATTACTTCCTTTCTGTTTTTTAGCTAGCTTTTGTTGCTTGCGTTTGAGGTTTTTCTCGTGTTTGGCGAGATGCTTAGGGTTATCATACTTAGAGACTTTGCAGCCATTGCTCGTAATAGCAAAATGAGTCAATCCCAAGTCAATCCCAATTACTTTTCCTTCCGTTGAAACAGTCGGATTGTCGCCTTCACTCTCCGTCAATATTGAGGCAAAGTATTTCCCAGAAGGATTTAAACTAACCGTAACGGTTTTGATTGTTCCTTCTATGTTCCTGTGCAACTTGGCTTTAACTTTGCCGACCTTGCCAGGAAACTGAACAAACCCGTCAAGTACCTTGACATTTTGAGGATATTGAATCGATTGCTTACCATGCTTTGACTTGTAGCGCGGGAACCTAGCACCACCTGCAAAAAAGTTTTTATAGGCGGTTGTGAGGTTGAGCGTTGCTGCTTGCAAAACTTGGCTATAGCATTCAGACAACCAAAGTGTTTCTTCGGCTTTCTTGAGTTTTGGTAAAAAGGCATTGAGTGCTGACTGACCAAGGCTTTTACCCGTTTCTTTGTAAGTCTCAATTGACTTGTTTAGAGCATAGTTCCACCACCATCTGGCACAGCCAAAGTGCTGAGACAGTATGGCTTGTTGCTCTAATGTTGGATAAAGTCGAACCTTGATAGCAGTATGCAGCATCTCATTGCCTCCTTACTGTATTATACACATTCCAGTAAAACAGCTACAAAGATAAAGATTTGGAGATTTCCGTACCTACAATCTCCCTGCCTTTCATCCCGCCGCTAAACTGGGTACAGTTATAGCGGGGGACAACAGGAGCGAGGAGTTAAATTGACACAATCATGAACTACAGCAGAACAATTCCGGCTATTTTGAGTGCTACGATCGCCCTGAGTTCGATCGCCCTCATCCCACTGACATCACCTCAAATTTCCCTCGCATTAACCGCCGACAAAGTTAAAACCGTTGCCCAACAAATTACTGTTCGCATCCAGGGGACAAAAGGCGGTTCTGGAGTAATTTTAGAAAAACAGGGCAGCACATACTATATTCTCACAAACTGGCACGTTGTCGATAAAGCAGGCGATTACGAGGTCGTAACTCCCGACGGCAAAGCTCACTCTGTATACTATAGCCTCGTGCGGCGAGTGCCAGGGATGGATTTAGCCGTCGTGCCCTTCAGCAGCACTCAAAGCTACCCCCTGGCTAAATTAGCCAATTCTGCAGCAACTAAGGGAAACAAGGCTTATGTAGCCGGCTGGCCGATATCCGGCGGTTCTCTGAGACAGCCGATTTTCATCGCCACGGAAGGTCAGCTTACCGGCCGCCAAACTCCTTGGAACGGCTATACTTTGGTATACAACAACTTAGTGAGAGCGGGCATGAGTGGGGGCCCGGTACTCGACGATGCAGGGCGAGTTGTCGCAATTAACGGCATTGTTAGGTTAGAGGAAAACTCCGATAAAATCGTGGCTGCGGGAATAGAAATCAATACTTTCATGAAATGGCGATCGACTATTTCGCTGCCAGTCGTTCCCCAATCTCCTACTGCCGGGAACCCAAAAACTCCGGCGAATAATGCGCCCCGCACGCCCGCAAGTGCGATCGCCTTTGCTGCCACAAATACCCTCAAAGGGCCTTCGGAAGTTGTCAGTTCCCTTGCCCTAGCTCCAGCTTATTTTACTACAGGAAATAGCAACGGCACAATCTCAGTTTGGAATTTTCCCAGCGGGCAATTAAAAACTACCCTGCAAGGTCACACGGAAGCAGTAAACGCATTGGCCGCGAGTGCGGATGGCAAGGTGTTAGCTAGCGGCAGCGACGACAAAACTGTGAAAATTTGGAATTTAGAAACTGGCGCGGTTTTACGCACTTTGAGCGGGCATTCCAATGCAGTTTCGAGCGTTGCTGTTAGTCCTGATGGTCAATTTGTAGCCAGTGGCAGTTGGGACAAAACGATTAAGATTTGGAACCCGAAAACGGGGAAATTACTGCGGACTTTGACCGGGCATTCTGGGTTGGTGAATGCTGTTGCAATTAGTCCCGACAACAAAACTTTAGCTAGCGGCAGCAAAGACGGTTCAATTAGGTTCTGGAATTTAGCTAGCGGTCAAGCAATTCGCACGATTGGCGGCAAAAACTTGTCTGTTTTGTCACTAGCTTTTACTGCCGACGGCAAGAGTTTAGCGGCGGGAAATAGCAACGGTACAATCGGTTTGTGGAATGTTGGAAACGGGCAGTTAATTCGGCGTTTAAGCGGGCATACCGATGGAGTTTGGTCTGTGGCATTCAGTCGGGATGGCACTACGCTGGTTACTGGGAGTTGGGATAAGAGTATCAGACTTTGGGATGTGCGATCGGGCGAATTGAGAGGTAATTTGAGCGGTCATGCTGGCTACGTTAGCGCTGTGGCGATTAGCGCGGATGGGAAGACTATTGTTAGTGCTGGTTGGTTGGGGGAAATTAAGATTTGGAAAAGGAGTTGAGATTTTTTTATTTAACCGCAGAGGGCGCAGAGGGCGCAGAGGAGGAGAAGAGAGAACAGGGTTTGCATTTGATTGAGTGGTGTTATACGATCGAGATATTTGGGATAAAAAAATGAGTGGACTAAAGACTAAATTGCCTACAGACACCTGGGTAGTAGCAACCTGGGAAGAGTTCATAGCGATGGCAGATGACCCTGCTTACAGTAAAGCCAAATGCTACTATCGCAACGGACAAATGAGGATTGAAACTATGTCAGTAGGGCCAGACCATTCACGAGATAATGCGATCGCACTTTTCGCAATTAACTTATTTTGTACTATCAAAGGTATTTCTCTTAACGGATTGGATAACTGTAGCTACCGGAAAACAGGAGTGCGAGAGTGTCAACCGGATGTATCTTACTATATTGGAGAAAGAGCGCAATTAGCACCGAGGGGAAGTTCGATCGCAAGTCTTGACGTTACCCCACCGCCAGATTTGGTCATAGAAGTTGCTGACTCAACTTTGGCTGATGATATTGGTGAAAAACGGTTGCTTTACGAAGAGTTAAAAGTCGCTGAATATTGGGTAGTAGACGTGCATAAATCTCAAATTATTGCTTTTGCGATTATTGCTGATAATGGCAGTCGGCGGCTTGTGCGATCGGAAGTTTTGCCGGGATTAACTATTGCTTTGTTGGCAGAGGCTTTGCGGCGGAGTCGCACTGAAGATCAAGCGCAGGTAGGTGCTTGGTTGTTAGCTCAATTTCAGCAGCAGTAATCCAAATAGAAAGCGATCGCCCTCTCTGCAAAAAAGCGCGATTGTCCGACCTACTTTATCTTAACTCCCGAAACTACACGACTAAATCTTCGATCGAGAACTTCAATAAGTCGCACAGGGCTTTCATCTGTGCTGGGTATAGCTTGGGGACGTGTCTGTCGGTTTCCCAGTTGATGACTGTCGATTCCACCACATTACACGCTCTTGCCACTTGTATTCGAGTCAAACCTAGACTTTCACGTCTTTCTCTTAGCTTTTGCCCCAGCGTCATTATCTGTCCCGTACTTAGTTCAGTTGATTCTATTTATTCAGTTGACTATATGTAGTTCGTGCCATAACCTAGAGATAGACACAAAGTCTAACAAAGGTCAAAAGCCAGTCCGCGCCCTAGACAAGCATTGAACTGGCTTTGGCTCCAACACTGAATGGAGACAAACTTAATTATGCCCTACAAACAGCGCCTTAACAGGTGGTTGGTTGTTCGCCTGCTTCCCAATATGCAGCGAATCACTGTGGCCCACTTTTTCAGGCATTCCGATGCTGACGGCTATCTGCGGATCGTCTGGCAGTTAATCCCCAAGGCTCAATTTGTGATTGTTTTTAATGCCGATATCAACCTAGAAACAGCGCCTAACAACATCGAAGGCAGCTAGTTGAGGGTTTGGTTAGGCACAGAACCTACTGGTAGGGTGCGTCGGTTGGTAGCGATTCGATGTACATCGGCTAATCATTTCCCCGCGCCGCACCCTACTACCTAGCATTTTGCTTCAACTAGACAGCAGGAGTGCCGCGCTCTACCGCAGGGCGTGAGCGTCGGAAGGAATGCGCGTGAGTGAAGAGATCCACCCCTGACCAAAACCGACAATCTTTAGATGTTGGAAGGGAAGGGGTGGTCGAAGAACGAACAGATTCCTGATCCTGCCCGTTGTTTTTACTATCTTCACGAGATACAATAATACCAAAGTTCGTGAAAATAATGTCCCAAGTAATCACCGCCAAGCTAAAACTAAAACTGACTGCCGAGCAAAAAGCTTTGGTGTCTCAGACTGCTTTAGCCTACCGAGATGCCTTGAATTACACTTCACAAGTTGCTTTTGATGCAGGCAAAACCAGCAATGGTGCTAAGTTACAGAAAGCGGTCTACAACGAATTGCGGGTTCGATTTGGGCTGGGAGCGCAAATGGCTTGCAATGTACCCAGACAAGTGTCTGGAACCTATAAGACTCTGTGGACTAAGGTAAAACAATCTAACGATGCTATTGCTAAAGGCTACACGAAGAGACGGTATAAAGGGCTAGACAAAGCCCCCAAATATATATCTCGAACTTGTACCCTAAATTATCAACGTGACTACTCTTTTAAAGCCGAGAGGCAAGTGAGTATCATCACTCTCCAAGGTCGAATAGTGGTCTCGTATGATGGTTACAATAAGCATTTAGATTTAATTGCTAATGGTGCCAGGATTGGAGCGGCTAAAATTGTCTATCAGCGTTCCTCCAAGATCTACTATCTGATGGTAAGTATCGAAATAGAAACGCCTAAGAGTGACCCACTGAAAATAACTAGAGTCTCTGGTGTTGACGTGGGTATGCGCTACTTAGCGGTGGAAATAGACTTGCAAAATAAGGCTAAATTCTACTCAGGGAAGAATGCTAGACATAAAGCTAACCGCTACCATAAAGCACGGATGACTCTTCAGCGTAAAGACACTCGTTCAGCGAAGCGAAGACTAATCGCTTTGTCTGGGAAAGAAAGACGGTTTATCGCTGATGTCAACCACCTGATCAGTAAGGATATTGCCAAACCTAACACCCTAATTGGACTAGAAAACCTCACCGGAATACGGGACAGGACTAGGAGGAAATCGGGCAGGAAGGCAAGCAAAAAGAGACGTAGAGCTAATCGAAATAAAGCTAAATGGTCTTATGCCGAATTGCACGGGTATATCGACTACAAAGCCAATCTAAATGGTTCGTTAGCAACTAAAGTTCCGGCTCATGACACATCGAAAAGTTGTCCTAAATGTGGACATAGTTCGGATGCTAATAGACCAAACAAAGGACTATTGTTTCGATGCGAATGTTGTAGTCATGAGTTACACGCTGATTTGGTGGGTGCGCGAAATATTGCAATGAGAGCGTTGCTTGTCCGGCAAGACTGGATGAGCACGGGGAGCTTGTCAGCATCCCCTGATGTATCGAGCGGTGAAACCAAAGCCCAAATCCTACAAAGGTTTTCGGAATTGCGGTGGAGTTCAGATACAAGCCCACATCATAGCGGTACTCCGCTTGATGCTGGGTAGTTGACAGTCCGATCGACCCTTATGATAGATTTGGTTCTTGCCAGACTACACTGGAAGACAAAATCAAATTAAAAATTTCGCCATAAATTCGATCGACGCGCTGTGCTGGGGGGACTCTGCACTCGGCGGAGTCAATCTAAAATCTAAAATCTAAAATCTAAAATCCACATGACTTCTGACAAATGATTGAAGTAGAACACTTAAGCAAAACTTACGGTTCGACCGCAGCGATCGCGGACGTGTCTTTTTCGGTCGAATCAGGAGAAATTCTCGGTTTTTTGGGGCCTAACGGCGCGGGCAAAACCACAACCATGCGGATTTTGTCGGGATATTTGCCGGCATCCAGCGGTACGGCCCGCATCGCCGGCATGGATGTTCACGAAAACTCGATGGCCGTCAGACAGCGCATCGGCTATCTGCCGGAAAACCCGCCACTGTATCCAGAAATGACTGTGGAAGGGTTTCTGTTTTTTGTCGCCCGGATCAAGCAAGTACCTGCGGGCGATCGCGCGCGACGAGTTACCTCCGCGATCGAACGCTGCGGCCTGGTTGATAAACGCAAAGTTTTAATCCGCAAGCTTTCTAAAGGATTTCGGCAGCGCGTCGGTATCGCCCAGGCGATCGTCCACGATCCGCCGGTCATTATCTTAGACGAACCAACCGTCGGCCTCGACCCCCGACAAATCATCGAAGTCCGCAATTTAATCAAAAGTCTTGGCGGCCAGCACACAATCATCCTTTCCACGCACATTCTGCCGGAAGTCAGCATGACTTGCAACCGCGTTACCATCATCAATCGCGGAAAAATCGTCGCTGCGGGTAGTCCCGAAAATTTGATGGGAGAGTTGGCCGCCGGAGAGGGCTACGAACTCGAAGTTGAAGGCGAAGGGGATTTGGTAAACAGTCTGCTGTTGCCTTCTTTGGGAAACTTGCGGGGAGTTCGATCGGTGGAATTGATTCCAAGCAATCAATTTTTAGTGGGTCGCTACCGCCTGCGGGCATTGTGCGAACCGGACATAGAACCCGGACGAGAAATTGCCACAGCTATCCTCGCCTCTGGATTCGGACTCTGCGAAATGCGCCGCAATCGGGCTAGTTTGGAAGATGTGTTTTTAAGGTTGACAGCGGCTGAAAAGAAACCGGAAAATCTGGTGCACAGCGAACCGGAGGTCGATCGAAATCTGCAAGAAGCGGCAGAAACTCAAGAGTCGATCGCGGATTCTCATCAATCCGAATCGCAACCGATTGTCGAAAATCTGCAAGTTTCAGATAGGCAAGAGTCTCTCTATGATTCTCATTCAGCATCGGAACCAGTTGCAGAAACCGTAGAGTTGATAGAACATCCTCAACCAGAATCAGAACCAGTTACAGAAACCGTAGAGTTGAGAGAACATCCTCAACCAGAATCAGAACCAGTTGCAGAAACCGTAGAGTTGAGAGAACATCCTCAACCAGAATTAGAACCAGTTGCAGAAACCGTAGAGTTAAGAGAACATCCTCAACCAGAATTAGAACCAGTTGCAGAAACCGTAGAGTTGATAGAACATCCTCAACCAGAATTAGAACCAGTTGCAGAAACCGTAGATTTGAGTGGAGGGAAGCATCTCAGTTTGGGTGTCACAGGAACCCGATCATCTTACTCGCTACAGATATCTAAACAAGCAAGCAGAATGCTCACTTTTGTAAAAAATCTTTTTTCCAAAAGTGAAAGACTCCCGATAGAACCTTCTCCACCAAAACCGATTGTCGAAAATGTAGAAGTTTCAGAAACCGTAGAGTCGATCGAGCATTCTCAACCAGAATCCGAACCAGTTGTAGAAACACAAGAGTCGAGCGACTATTCTCAACCAGAACCGATAGTCGAAAATCTGCAAGTTTCAGAAACCGTAGAGTCGATCGAGCATTCTCAACCAGAATCCGAACCAGTTGTAGAAACACAAGAGTCGAGC